>NZ_BAAAKI010000001.1:244745-299998 GCF_039527675.1 Luteococcus sanguinis | reverse complement strand
ATCGCCAGATCCCTGCTCGAGGCCGGCGGGTTCAGACCCCAACTACACCCTCGATTGTGAAGAGCCGGATTGGCTCGCATCTCGGCGAGGATCCTCGAAACACTCGGCATGCTGCAATGGTACCGCAGGCGGTACCAATCACCAGCTCTTGGCAACCTCCGTCTCTTTGCAGTGGAGGGTCCCACGAACCTCCTTCGAGACCCCACTCACGACGGCCGCTGCAGGGACAGCACGACGAAGCCGCCGGACCCCCAACGGGATCCGGCGGCTTCGTGCGTCACGAGGACAGCCCTCAGGCGTCGCGCTTCTCCATGAGGACGAAGGCCAGCACCAGGCCGAGGATGGCGGTGGCCACCAGCGCCCACAGCCCCTTCGCGTAGGAGTGGGTGGCGGCGTCATAGGTGGCGGCCATCACCAGCGGCGGGAAGTAGCCGCCCAGGCCACCGGCGGCGGCGACGGTGCCGGAGACGGCACCCACCTTGTCCTTCGGTGCGATCCGCGGCACCCAGCCGAAGACCGAGCCCTGGCCCAGTCCGAGGCAGGCGGCCATCAACAGGAAGGTGAGGCCGGTCAACGCGCCCTCGGTGGGCTGCGTGGACGCGAGGAAGGCCATCACGGCGACACCGACCAGCGAGACCAGCGTGACGATCTTCGGACCAACCTTGTCGGCCAGCACGCCGCCGAAGGGACGAGCCAGCACGGCGGCGATCACGAAGGAGCCCATCCGGTTGGCCGCAGCCACGGCGTCCAGGTGCGGGTAGACGGTGGTCAGGTACTTCGGCAGGAAGGTGGAGAAGGCCACGAAGCCGCCGAAGACGATCGCGTACAGGAAGCACATCTGCCAGGTGACGGCCAGCTTCAGCGCGGCGGCGACGCGGGGCACCAGCGGCTGGTGCTGCGGCTGCCAGGTCGGCGACTCCTTCATCGTGAACCAGACCAGCGCCGCCACCAGCACGAGGATCGCGGCGATGATGTAGTGCGCGGTCGTGTACGCGGTGGCCTTCACCAGGCGCGGGGTGACGAAGGCGGCGACGGCGGTGCCGATCATGCCCATCCCGAAGACGCCGTTGGCGAAGCCGCGACGCTCCGGCGCGTACCAGGCGGACGAGAAGGGGATACCGACCGCGAAGATCGTCCCGGCGACGCCGAGGTAGAAGCCCGCGCCGATCAGCAGCGGGTAGTTCTTGGTCTGCCCGGCGATCGACACCAGGATCACGGCCGGGGCGGCCAGCAGCAGGATCGTCGCGAACATCTTGCGACCGCCCAGACGGTCGGTGAGCGCGCCGACGAGGATGCGGCCGAGCGAGCCGACGATCACCGGGGTCGCCAGCATCATCGCGATCTGGCTCTCGGACAGCCCCATCGAGGTGGCGTAGGTCTTCTGCATCGGGGCGATCGACATCCATGCCCAGAAGCCGGTGGCCGAGGCGAGGGTGGCGAGCAGCACCTGGCCCAGCTGGCCGCTCAGGTCGGCGCCGGCGGCGGGGGTGGGCGCGTGGGTGGTGGCAGAGCTCATCGGCGGTTCTTTCTGTCAGGGGTACCGATCGGGTCCCAGCCGCGACGGCTGCCCTGGGACGAGGGGGTGGGGACACCGTCCCGGGTGCGGTACACGATGTAGGGACGGAAGAGGTAGTGCAACGGGGCGGTGAAGGCGTGCACCAGACGGGTGAAGGGCCAGATCGCGAACAGCAGCAGCGCGACCAGCACGTGGATCTGGAAGACGAGCGTCGCATGGGTCATCGCGTCCACGTCCGGCTGGAAGCGGAACAGCGAACGGAACCAGATCGAGACCGTCTCTCGGTAGTTGTGTTCGGTGCCGTTTGGGCCGTGGGTGCCGAACAGGGTGGCGCTGGTGCCCAGCAGGATCGCGCCGCCCAGGAAGATGTACATGATCTTGTCGTTGACGGTGGTGGCGTTGAAGACCTCACCCACGGTGCGACGGCGGTAGATCAGCATCAGCAGGCCGATGATCGTCGCCGCCGCTGCGACCAGGCCGCCGCCCAACGCGAGCATGTGGTACTGGTGCTGGTGGAATCCGATCGCGTCGGTCCAGCGCTTGGGGATCACCAGGCCCATGAAGTGGCCGGCGATCACCATCAGGATGCCGAAGTGGAACAGCGGCGAGGCGATCTTGAGGATCTTGCCCTCGTACAGCTGCGAGCTGCGCGTGGTCCAGCCGAACTGGTCGTACTTGTAGCGCCAGATCGTGCCGCCGATCAGCAGCGTGATGCACGCATAGGGGAGCATCCCCCACAAGAAGGCGTTCATGGTGTCTCCTCGGGTGAGCGCCCGCAGAACAGGTCGTTCATCGGGTCTCCAGTTCCACGAATTGGGGTCCGGAGACCCCATAGCCGTCCAGACCGACGGTCTCGACGGGATGCGCCGCGTCGTGCAGCGCCTGCACCTCGGCATAGGTCTGCGGCGACGGCCCCGGCAGGGTGGCGACGATCGCCTGCAGGATGCCGGCCTGGGGCAGCTTGTCCTTCTCCAGCTGCAGCCGCAACAGCTCCAGGCTGGCGCGGTAGGTGATCAGCAGCTGGCGTCCGCGCTCCCGGTCGCCGATGGCGGCGAACTCCAGCACCAGCGGCAGGTGGTCGGGCAGTTCCCCGTCCAGGCGGACGAGCAGCCCGGAGTCGCGGTAGACCTGCTTGATCCCGGCCAGCACCTCCCCACGGCGACGGGTGTCACCGTCGGTCCAGTAGGACAGGTGCAGGGCGTGCCGCCGCGAGATGTCGAACTCCTGCACGTGGAAGGCCTGCGCTTCCGCGAGCGGGAGGGTCTCCAGCTGCGCGATCGCGGCCTCGAACTGCCCCGCGAACCGGGTCTGGGCGACGGCCTCCCGGATCACCGGAAGGCGCTCCAGCAACTGCTCGTCCGGGTAGCTCAGCAGCAAGGAGGCGGCCTCGTAGCAAACCGCCTGCTCCTCGGCCGGCACCTCCGGCGCTGCGTTCGACCTGCGCGCGGCGCTCATCGCGCCTCGTCGCCGGAGATCCCGCGGCGCGGCATCTGGTCCTCGACCGCCTTGGTGGCCAGGCCCGACTGGTCGACGCCCCGCAGGCCGTCGGCCGAGGGCATCAGCGGCGGCGGCGCGACATCGGCCTCGGCGGCAGCCTGCCGCGCCTTGATCGACTGGTAGGTCTCGATCGCCACCGGCACCGGGCCGCGCGAGGACGAACCGAAGGGCCCCTCCTCGTTCATGCCGGGGCCACCGTCGAAGTCGAGCGAGCAGCCCATCTCCTCCAGGTTGTGGGCCTGCTCGATGTGCGCCTTCGGGATGACGTAGCGCTCGTTGTACTTTGCGATCGCCAGCAGGCGGTACATCTGCTCCATCGCCTTGGTGTCCATGCCGACTGCCGCGGCGATCTCCGGGTCGCCAGTGCCGCCGAGCGTGACCCCGCGCATGTAGGAGCGCATCGCGGCAAGCTTCTGCAGCACGCCGGTCACGATCGAGGTGTCGCCCGCGGTGAACAGCTCGGCGAGGTAGTCCACCGGGATGCGCAGGGCGTCGATGGCCCCGAACAGGTTGCCGGGAGCCTCCGCGTCGTGGCCCTGGTCACGCAGCAGGTCGACAACGGGGCTCAGCGGAGGGATGTACCAGACCATCGGCATGGTGCGGTACTCCGGGTGCAGCGGCAACGCGACCTTGAAGTGCTTGATCAGCGCGTAGACCGGCGACTTCTGAGCCGCGTCCAGCCAGTCGGAGGGGATCCCTGCCTGCTGGGCGTCGGCGATCACCTGCGGGTCGTAGGGGTCCAGCATGACGTCCAACTGGGCCTGGTAGAGGTCCTGGTCGTCCTTCACCGAGGCAGCCTTGGTCACCGCGTCCGCGTCGTAGAGGATGATGCCGATGTAGCGAAGACGTCCCACGCAGGTCTCGGAGCAGACCGTCGGGATGCCCGCCTCGAGGCGCGGGTAGCAGAAGGTGCACTTCTCGGCCTTGCCGGAGCGGTGGTTGAAGTAGATCTTCTTGTACGGGCAGCCGGTGATGCACTGGCGCCAGCCGCGGCAGCGGTCCTGGTCGACGAGCACGATGCCGTCCTCCGCGCGCTTGTAGATGGCGCCCGAGGGGCAGCTCGCCATGCACGAGGGGTTCAGGCAGTGCTCGCAGATGCGCGGCAGGAAGAACATGAAGCTCTTCTCGTACTCGAACTTCACCTTGTCGGAGGCGTCGCGGCGCATCTTCTCGATCATCGGGTCGGTGTCGCCGGTGGCATAGGTGCCGCCGAGCGAGTCGTCCCAGTTCGCCGAGTAGGTGATCTTGGTGTCCTTGCCCGTGATCAGCGACTTCGGACGGGCGACGGGGAAGTCGTCACCCAGCGGGGCATTGGTGAGCGTCTCGTAGTCGTAGGTCCACGGCTCGTAGTAGTCCTCCATCTCCGGCTGCACCGGGGACGCGAAGATGCTGAGCAGCTTCTTGAAGCGTCCGCCCGAGCGCAGCTTCAGACCACCGGACGGCGTGCGCACCCAGCCGCCCTGCCACTTCTCCTGGTCCTCGTAGCGGCGCGGGTAACCCAGCCCGGGGCGGGTCTCCACATTGTTGAACCAGACGTACTCGGTGCCGGCCCGGTTCGTCCACGCCTGCTTGCACGTGACCGAACAGGTGTGGCAACCGATGCACTTGTCGAGGTTCATCACCATCGCAACCTGTGCCATGACGCGCATCAGTACTGCACCTCCTGCGACCGCTTCCGGATGGTCGAGATGATGTCTCGGTTCACCCCGGACGGGCCGATGTAGTTGAACGCATAGGCCTGGTGGGCGTAGCCGCCGATCAGGTGCGTGGGCTTGAGCAAGATTCGGGTGACGGAGTTGTGGATGCCGCCGCGACGACCCGTTGCCTCCGACTTCGGGACGTCGATCGTCCGCTCCTGGGCGTGCTGGACGTAGGCGACGCCGACGGGCAGCTTGTGCGAGACCACCGCGCGGGCGACGAAGACGCCGTTCGCATTGGTGCACTCGACCCATTCGTTGTCCTTGACGTCGATCGACGCCGCGTCCTCCACCGAGAGCCAGGCCTGGGGCCCGCCACGACCGAGCGAGAGCATGAACAGGTTGTCCTGGTACTCGGAGTGGATGGACCACTTGTTGTGCACCGTCAGGTAGCGCAGCGTGATCGCCTTCTCACCCCGGGCACCGATCTCCGGCTCGCCGTAGGCACGGCTCATGTCCAGCGGCGGACGGTAGATCGGCAACTGCTCGCCGGCGTCGATCATCCAGTCGTGGTCGAGGAAGAAGTGCATCCGGCCACTGAGGGTGTGCCAGGGCTTCAGGCGCTCGGTGTTGATGGTGAAGGCGGCGTAGCGACGGCCACCGGTCTCCGAACCGGACCACTCCGGGGAGGTGATGACCGGCTGCGGGGAGCTCTGCGTCTGGGCGAAGGTGATGATCTTCTCCTCCGAGCCCTCGGCCAGGTCGGCGAGCTTCACGCCCGTCCGCTTCTCCAGGGTCTTGAAGCCCTGGGTGGCCAGCTCACCGTTCGTGGTGCCGGAGAAGGTCAGGATCGCCTCGGCCATCCGCTCGTCCGTGTCGATCGCCGGACGCCCGGCCGCCGGGCCGGAGTCGAAGACGCCGTGCAACTTGCCCAGCCGCTCCACCGCGTGCGTCACGTCGAAGGTGACGTTCTTGGTGGTGAAGCCCAGGCGGTCGGCCAGCGGGCCCACGCTCAACAACTTGTCGGCGATCGCGGTGTAGTCGCGCTCGACGACCATCAGCGCCGGCATGTTCTTGCCGGGCACGGCGGGCACGTCGGTGCCCTTCCAGTCGGGGACGTGCCCGCCGGGCTGGGCCAGCTCGCCGGGGGTGTCGTGCTGCATCGGCACGGCGACGATGTCCTTGCGGACGCCCAGATGGGTCTTCGCCATCCGTCCGATCGCCTGCGAGAGCGCCTTGAAGATCTCGAAGTCGCTCTTGGCCTCCCACGGCGGGTCGATCGCCGGGGTGAAGGCGTGGACGTAGGGGTGCATGTCGGTGCTCGACAGGTCGTACTTCTCGTACCAGGTGGCGGTCGGGAAGACGATGTCCGAGAGCAGCGTCGAGCTGGTCATGCGGAAGTCGCTGGTGATCAGCAGGTCGAGCTTGCCCTCAGGCGCCTCTTCGCGGAAGACGACGTCCTTGGGACGCTGCTCGGAGCCGTGCCCGTTCTCCATCACGTTGTTGTGCGTGCCCAGCAGGTGCTTGAGGAAGTACTCCTCGCCCTTCGCGGAGCTGCCGAACAGGTTGGAGCGCCACAGGATCAGGTTGCGCGGCCAGTTCTCGGGCGCGTCCACGTCCTCGATCGCCGACTTCAGCCGCCCGGCCTTCAGCTCACCGGCGACCCAGGTCGAGACGTCCGGCGCCTCGCCGCGGTCGACGGCGGCCTGCGCCTCGTCGGCCAGGTCGAGCGGGTTGCGGTCGAACTGGGGGTAGAAGGGCATCCAGCCCAGCCGGGCGGCGGTCGCCATCGCGTCCGCGGCGTGCATCCCGTCCAGGTTGCCGGTGCTCAGCGGGGAGGTGATCGCGTCGGCGCTGAAGCCGTCCGTGCGCCACTGGTCGGTGTGCATGTACCAATAGCCGGTGCCGATCATGGTGCGCGGCGGGCGGCTCCAGTCGAGGGCATTGGCCATGTTGAACCAGCCCGTCATCGGACGGCACTTCTCCTGGCCGACGTAGTGCGCCCAGCCGCCGCCATTGCGACCGATGCAGCCGGTCAGCATCAACAGCGCCATGATCGAGCGGTAGGTGACGTCCGCGTGGTACCAGTGGCAGATGCCGGCACCGATGATGATCATGGTGCGGCCCTTGGACTGCTCGGAGTTCTGCGCGAACTCGCGCGCCGTCCGGATGCAGGCCTCGGCCGGGACGGAGGTGATCTCCGCCTGCCAGGCCGGGGTGTAGGGGGTGTCGACGTCGTCGTAGCCCTTGGCCCAGTCACCGGGCAGGCCCTCGCGGCCGACGCCGTACTGGGCCAGCATCAGGTCGAGGACGGTGCAGTACTGCCGCCCCTCGATCGTGACGGTGGGGACGCCGCGGTGGATGACCGAACCGGCGCCGCGCGGGTCCTCGAAGCAGGGCAGCGAGATCGCCGCGGTGCCGTGGCCGGGGACCTCGGCGATGGACAGCGTGGGGTCGATGCCGTCCAGTTCCAGGTTCCACTGGCCCTCGTCGGTGGCGTTGTGCCGGAAGCCGAGCGAACCCTTGGGGACGACGGGCGACTGGGTCACCGCGTCCCAGACGACGGTCTTGAAGTTCGCGTCCGCCTGGTGCGCGTGCTGGGGCAGGTCGGCGGCCAACAGGAACTTGGACGCGGTGAGCCCGTGGCCCTCGGGGTGGTCCTCCAGGCGCACCAGCATCGACAGGTCGGTGTACTGCTTCACGTAGTCGGTGAAGAAGGGCACCTGGCGGTCGACGTAGTTCTCCTTGAGGATGACGTGGCCCATCGCCATCGCCAGCGCCGCGTCGGTGCCGGCCTGGGCGGGCAGCCAGTCGTCGGCGAACTTCACGTTGTCGGCGTAGTCGGGGCTGACGGTGACCACCTTGGTGCCGCGGTAGCGCACCTCGGCCATCCAGTGCGCGTCCGGGGTACGGGTGACCGGGACATTGGAGCCCCACATCATGAGGTAGGTCGCATCCCACCAGTCGCCCGACTCGGGCACGTCGGTCTGGTCGCCGAAGACCTGCGGGCTGGCCACCGGCAGGTCGGCGTACCAGTCGTAGAAGGAGGTCATCGCGCCACCGAGCAGGTGGGTGAAGCGGGTGCCGATCGCGTGGCTCACCTGGCTCATCGCCGGGATCGGCGAGAAGGAGACGACGCGGTCGGGGCCATAGGTCTTGATGGTGTTGACATAGCTGGCGGCGCTGATCTCGAGCGCCTCGTCCCAGCTGATCCGCACCAGACCGCCCTTGCCGCGGGCGCGCTGGTAGCGGCGACGCTTCTCGGGGTCGGTGCTGATCTCGTGGAAGGCGGCGACCGGATCGCCCAGACGTGCCTTCGCCTCGCGGTACATCTCCACCAGCACGGCGCGGCCATAGGGGTAGCGCACCCGGGTGGGGGAGTAGGTGTACCAGCTGAACGCCGCGCCGCGAGGGCAGCCACGGGGCTCGTACTCGGGCCGGTCGTTGCCGGTGGTGGGGTAGTCGGTCTGCTGCGACTCCCACGTGATGATGCCGTCCTTGACGTAGACCTTCCACGAGCAGGAACCCGTGCAGTTCACGCCGTGCGTCGAGCGGACGACCTTGTCATGGCTCCACCGGTCGCGGTAGAACACGTCCCCCGCGCGGCCGCCCTCGCGGAAGACGGCGCGGCCGTCGTCGGTCTCGTCCCACTTCGTGAAGAAGCGCCCGAACTTCAACAGGGCGTTGGAAGCTGCCCCGTCGGTGCGTGGAGTGTCTGCCATGGTGCGACCCTAACGGGCGCCTCCGACAATTTACGGTGTGGGGGTGCAGAAAACCTCGAGAGTCGCCGCGATCGTGCTGGTCGGGGGTGGGTCCACGCGGATGGGTCAGCCGAAGGAGACGCTCCTGCTCGGCGGGCGCCCACTGTTGCAGGTGGTGGTGGACGCCTGCGCCGGATCACCGGTGGTGCTGGTCGGCCCCGACCGGGTGCGCGAACTGCTGGACGATGCCACCAGGGCCCGGGACGACCTGCTCGTCACCCTGGAGGACCCTCCCGGCGGCGGCCCCTGCGCCGGTCTGCAGGCGGGGGTGCGCTCGCTTCCTGCGGACGTCGAGTGGGTGCAACTGCTGAGCTGTGACCTGCCGCGCGCCGCCGAAGTGGTCGCCGCGCTGGAACCCGTGGCGGCCACCGATCCCGACGCCGATGCCGTCGTCCCGATCGATTCAGACGGCTGGGCGCAGTACCTGTGCGGCCGCTTCCGCGCCGGTGCGCTGCGGGAGGCACTGTCCGGCGAGGTGCGGGACCGGTCCGTCCGCAGCGTGTTGGGAGCCTTGTCACGCGTCGAACTGCGGCTGGACGACGACCTGTTGGCCGACGTGGACGACCCGGCTGCCGCGGCCCGCGCGGGGTTGCGTCCTCCCCGCTGAAGCCACTGGAGCCAAGCGGCGAGCTGAACGATCGTCCCGAAATCGTGTGCACACAGAGTTCACGCAGGTCTCACACAGAGGTCACCCAATGGGGTACCGGCACCCGCGAGGGTCGGAGACATGCGTACCCCCCGCCTGCTCGCGGCCAGCTTCTGCTCTGCCGCGCTCCTCGCCTCCGTGCTGCCCAGCCATGCCGTCGCCTCGGGTTCCGTGGCGCCGTCCCCCACGCCCGCCTCCGCGACGGCCGCCAAGGACACCGCGAAGGTGGTCGTTCCCACGCTGACCGCCCGCGCCCAGATCGATGCCGACCTGGTCACCTCCGGGCCTCCCTCCGGCGCGCAGGCGACTGCCGCGAACGGCCGCCAGGGCCCCTTCGACGGCCAGATCATCCCCGGCTTCTCGGGCATGCTCGACAACGGCGACGGAACCTTCTGGGGTCTGCCCGACAACGGCTTCGGCGCCAAGAACAACTCCTCGGACTTCCTGCTGCGGATGTACAAGATCCGTCCCGACTTCGAGACCGCCAGCGGCGGCACTGGCGAGGTCGCGATCCAGAAGTTCATCGAGCTGCGCGACCCCAACCACAACATCTCGTGGAAGATCGTCAACGAGTACACGAAGAAGCGCCTGCTCACCGGCGCCGACTTCGACGTCGAGTCGGTCGTGCGCGCCAAGGACGGCTCCTTCTGGATCGGTGAGGAGTTCGGCCCCTTCCTGCTCCACTTCAGCAAGGACGGCGTGCTGCTGCAGGCACCCGTCCCGATGACGCTTCCCGGCGGCACGGCCGTGAAGTCCCCGTCGAACCCGACGCTGGGCGCCAACGAGACCGCCAACCTGCGCAACTCCTCGGGCTTCGAGGCGATGGCCGGCAGCAAGAACGGCCGCTACCTCTACCCGATCCTCGAGGGCTACCTCAACGGTGACGACATGCGCCGCCGCGTGATCAGCGAGTTCGACACCCGCCTGAACCGTTACACCGGGCGCACCTGGAGCTACCAGACCGACACCGACGCCAACTACGTCGCGGACGCCTTCATGGTCTCCGGACGGACGATGTTGATCATGGAGCGGGACAACTTCTGGGGCCCGAAGGCCGTCACCAAGCGCGTCTACAAGATCAACCTCGACACCGCTGAGAAGTCGGGCTTCCTGGCCAAGGAGCTCGTCGTCGACCTGCTCAAGATCGACAACCCGGCCGGCATCGGGACGAAGACCGACCCCGGCGCCTACGGCGTCGGCACCACCTTCTCCTTCCCCTTCCAGAGCGTCGAGACGATCGTCCAGCTCAAGGACGGACGCCTGCTGACCGCCGTCGACAACAACTACCCCGGCAACGACGCCCGCCACCCGGGCGAGCCCGACAATACCGAGATCGCGATCATCGACCTTCAGAAGAAGAGGGTCGCGGCCAACCCCGCCGGCCACATCGTCTTCTCCCACCGTGGCGCCTCCGGCTACCGTCCCGAGCACACGCTGGCCGCCTACGAGCTGGCGATCCAGCAGTGCGCCGACTACATCGAGCCCGATCTGGTCTCCACCAAGGACGGGGTGCTGGTCGACCGCCACGAGAACGAGATCTCGGGGACCACGGACGTCGCCACTCGTCCGGAGTTTGCCGACCGCAAGACCACCAAGGTCATCGACGGCGCCAAGCTGACCGGCTGGTTCACCGAGGACTTCACTCTCGCCGAGCTGCGCAGCCTGCGCGCGGTGGAGCGCCTGCCGCAGCTTCGCGCAGCGAATGTCGCCTACAACGGCCTCTACCAGGTGCCCACCTTCGCCGAGGTCGTCGACTATGCGCGGCACTCGGTGAGCTGTTCCGGCAAGCCGGTCGGCGTGATCCCCGAGATCAAGCACGGCAGCTACTTCGATCGACTGGGCCTGTCGATGGAGGAGAAGACGGTCGCCACGCTGGAGGCCGCCGGCTATGGCAAGAAGAGCTCCCCCGTGGTGATCCAGAGCTTCGAGGTGGGCAACCTGCAGGAGCTCAACAAGATGACCAAGGTGCAGTTGGTGCAGCTGGTCGACTGCTCGGGCGCCCCCGCCGACTGGGTCGCCGGCGGCAGCACGAAGACCTACAAGGACATCACCACTGCTGCGGGTCTGCGCCAGGTCGCGAAGTACGCCGACTCGGTCGGGCTGTGCAAGGACGTGATGTTCCCCAAGGCGGCGGATGGGTCCATCCGCAAGCCCAGCTCGGTCATCGCGGACGCCCACGCTGCGGGCCTTGATGTCACCGGCTGGACCTTCCGTGCCGAGAACAACTTCCTGCCGACGAACCTGCGCTCCTCGGCCAACCCGGCCGAGCAGGGTGACCTCAAGCGCGAGATCAAGACCTTCCTCGCCGCAGGCATGGACAACGTGTTCAGCGACCAGCCCGACATCGCGGTGGCCGCGGTGCGCGAGTTCGCCGCCGAGCAGGCCTGATCACACAACCACCCACCCCCAGCAGCGCCACGACGCCCGTCCCCCTCAAGGGGGCGGGCGTCGCGGTGTCTTGATCCAGATCGGCTGCTGGTACCTCGGGGGATGGACCAGTCGCGCGCTCGTGGATGGTTGTGTGGGTCAGGCGATCCAGATGATGCGGCGGCCGAAGTCGCGGTAGGTGCTGCCGCTCGACGTCGTGATGGACGTGGTGGACGACGTGGTCAGGGCCGCATTCGCGGGAGCGAGGGCGACGATGGTGGACAGCGTGAGGGCGGACAGGATGGTGGCGCAGGCGCGCTGGAAGTGTGTCATGCAACGAATGTATGCCGAAAAGTGCCCTCGCGTCGGAAAATGACGGACATTTGTCCAACAATTGGCTCTCAGCGCACTCTCAAAGCTGCGGACGCACGAGCCCGGTGTCGTAGGCCAGCACCACCATCTGCACCCGGTCGCGCAAGCCCATCTTGGCCAGCACATGCCCGATGTGCGTCTTCACCGTCGCCTCCGCCAAGAAGAGGTGCCCGGCGATCTCGGAGTTCGTCATCCCTTGCCCGACGCAGGTCAGCACCTCACGCTCGCGCTCGGTCAGGGGGGTCAGCCGCTCGTCCCCGGTGCGGCGGTCCGTGCTGCCGACCGGCAGCGAGGGGACGAACCGTTCCAGCAGCCGACGCGTGGCCGACGGCGCGACCACCGCCTCCCCCGAATGGATGGCCCGGATCCCGGCCAGCAGTTCCGCGGGCCCAGCGTCCTTCAGCAGGAAGCCCGAGGCCCCGGCCTGCAAAGCCGAGAAGACGTATTCGTCCAGGTCGAAGGTGGTCAGCACCAGAACCTTGCACTCGGGGTGCTCGGCCGTGATGCGGCGCGTGGCCGCCACGCCGTCCATCACGGGCATCCGGATGTCCATCAGGGCGACGTCCGGGGCCAGTTGGGCGGCCAACTGGCAGGCCTCGTGGCCGTCTCCGGCCTCCCCGACCACGCTCATGTCGGGCTGCGCGTCCAGCACCATCCGGAATCCGGCACGGACCATGGCCTGGTCATCGGCCAGCAAGAGGTTGATCATGAAGGATTCCTATCAGTGGTGGGGATCGTGGCGACGACCCGGTAGCCGCCGCTGAATCGTGGGCCGGCCTCGAGGGTGCCGCCCCAGGCGGACATGCGCTCCCGCATGCCCACGACGCCATGGCCCTGGCCGTCGCTGCTGGTGGTACCCGCTCCGGTGTCCAGCACGTCCAGGCGCACGCCGCCGGGTGAATGCGCGAGCGTGACCTGGACCGTCGCCTCGGCTCCGGCGTGCTTCATCACATTGGTCAACGATTCCTGCACCACGCGGTACAGCGCCATCTGGGCGCCGGTGGTGAGTTCGGGATGGGCCGACGCATCACCTGTCACCGCGTAGGAGGCAGGGACACCAGCCGCCCGCACCCCCTCGACGAGCTGTTCGATCTGCTCCAGTGCCGCGGCCGGGGCCAGCGCGGTCATCTCGCCCGGCTGGCGCAGCACCCCGACCAGGCGCCGGGTGTCGCCCAAGGCCTGGCGGGCGGTCTGGTTGATCGTCTCGATGGCGGTGCGCACCTGCGCAAGCCGCGCTTCTGCGTCGCCCAGCTCGGTGGCACCGGCCAGATATCCCGCGCCATCGGACTGCACGACGATGACCGAGAGTGAGTGGGCGACGATGTCGTGCATCTCGCGGGCGATGCGGGTGCGTTCCTCCTCGGCGGCGAGCTGGCGGTCCCGTTCGCGCTCGCGGGTGAGGGCGTCGATGCGGTCGAGCTGGGCCTGCGCGTTCAGGCGGCGCTGGCGGGCCCACTGGCCCATGAACCAGCTGGCCGCGATGACGATCAGGTTGAACAAGACCCAGGCGATCGCGCGCAGGATCTTCTGGTTCAGGCCGATCGCGCCCAGCTCGGGGGCCTCGTACCAGCCCCATCGCGTACCACCGGCGACCGCGCCGACCACCGCCACCACCAGCCACAGCCGGTGCCAGCGGGGGTTCCCGTACAGCAGTACCGCGTAGATCATGATCGGGACGGCGATGTTGCTCGGCGACATCGAGTCCATGGCGAACAACTGCACGACGTGCGCCGCGACCACCACGCACATCGCCGCGTCGGCATTCGTCCGGCGGAAGACGAGCGGAGCCAGCGAACCCACCCCGATCACCACCGCAGCCCGGAGGCTCATGTCGCTGGTGCCGACCGCCATCATGATGGTCGGCAACATCGCGAGGGGCACCAGGAGCAAGGTCCAGAGCCCGTCGAGCAGCCGGAGCCGGTGAACGGCCTCGGCATCGGCGCGCAGGAGCGTTGACCTGTTGCGGGCCGACGGGGAACTCATGCCGAGAACTCTAGGCAGGCGGTTGGTGCCTGCACCTCCGCCCCGGGTATCGCCTACGGATCATCCCAGGATCTGAGGTGCACTGCTCTGCTTGGCCGAGACGTGGCTCGCTACGGCTGCGCGGTCGGAGCTCCTTGGCTTGGGCTTCCAAGCCCTCGGATCGAGTCGAGCAGATCTTCCACAGGGCCGATGCCCTCATGGCCAAGGCTGCCGGGATGGGGTTCGAGGCCCGCGGCACGACTCGACGCCGCTCGAGGTGCTTGACTTGGAAGCTCCCGAGCACAGGAGTTGTCGATGTCCCTTGCAGAGCACGCCATTTGGTGGCAGGTCTACCCGCTCGGTGCGACCGGAGCCCCCATCCGCGACCCGGGCGACGACACCGGGCACCGGCTGGGGCGTCTGGAACCCTGGCTCGACCACGTGGTCGCGCTGGGCTGCTCCGGCCTGCTGCTCGGGCCGGTATTCGAGTCGTCCTCCCATGGTTACGACACCCTCGACCACTTCCGACTCGACCGGCGGCTCGGTGACGAGGCCGACTGGGACCATTTCGTGCAGCAGTGCCGCTCGCGCGGGTTGTCGATCATGCTGGACGGCGTCTTCAATCACGTGGGTGTGCAGCATCCCTTGGTGCGGGAGGCCGTGACCGGTGGCGGCATCGTGAAGGTCCGTGACGGACGTCCGGTTGGTTGGGAGGGCCACGACTCGCTGGCCGAACTCGACCACGACGACCCCCGCACCGTCGACCTCGTCGTCGACGTGATGACGCATTGGCTGCGCCGCGGTGCAGCAGGTTGGCGGCTGGACGTCGCCTACGCCGTGCCGGCCGCCTTCTGGGCGCAAGTACTACCGCGCGTTCGGGCGGAGTTCCCGGAGGCGCTCTTCCTGGGCGAGGTCATCCACGGCGACTACCCGGCGATCGCGCAGTCGTCCACGCTGGACTCCATCACCCAGTACGAACTGTGGAAGGCGATCTGGAGCTCGATCCAGGACCGGAACCTGTGGGAGTTGGCGTGGGCGCTGCAGCGGCACGACGAGTTCTGCCGCGTCTTCGTGCCGAACACCTTCGTCGGCAACCACGACGTCGCCCGGATCGCGTCCCTGGTCGGTGACTCCGGGGCGGCGCTGGCGGCCGTCATCCTGCTCACCGTCCCCGGGATGCCGAGCATCTACTACGGGGACGAGGAGGGCTTCCGCGGGGAGAAGCTCTCGGGATACGAGGCGGACGACCAGATCCGTCCGCCCCTGCCCGACTCGCCCGCCGACCTGTCGGACATGGGGGCCTGGCTGCTGCGGCACTACCAGGCGCTGGTGGCGCTGCGTCGCCGCAATCCCTGGCTGGTGCGCGGACACCTGCACGTGGACGAGAAGACGAACACCTCGATCATCTACTCGGTGACCAGTGACGACGGACGTCATGTGCGGGTCCGGCTGGCGCTGGAACCCCAGGCCTCCGCCACCGTCGAGGTGGACGACGCGGCGGAGTTCCGCTGGCCCGAATAGGACGCGCTCAGGGCGGCCGCCACACCACCTCCGCCCGATCTCGTGCGTGATCAATTCGGTGGCGTTGCGCCACGAACCGGACGACGATTGCCGGGTGGACCAGACCAAGATCGTGGCCAGACGCGCCCTCGATGAACCCGAGCCGGTGCCGGACGGATGGCAGCTGACCAGCTTGGCCGAGATGGGCGAAGAGGACTTCGTCCGGGTCCTGCTGCGCGCCAGCGAGGGCGACCCATACGACACGTCCACGCCCGAGACTGCCGCAGAAGACTTTCGCGAGCTCGTCGAGGCCGCTGGTGACCGGTTCGAGCCTGGTGGCTGGCTCGTCGTCTCGGACGCAGAGGGTGAGATCGGCGTCGTCCTGCCCCAGGTGTTCCCGGACGACCCCACGGCGGGAACGCTGTTCTACCTGGCCGTGGTGCCGGGTCGGCGGGGGAGGGGTCTTGGACGTCAGCTGCATCGTCTCGGACTGTCCGAACTGCGCCGTCGCGGGGCGAACACCTACCTGGGGTCCACTGGCGCGAGCAATGCGCCGATGACCGCAATCTTCGCCGCCAATGGTTGCCGGGTCGCGGCGCCCACCACTCTTCGGCCCCTGCGCGCGGACGAGCAGGACCTGCTGCAGCGGGCCACCTTGGGGAACATGAACTGGTGCGGGGAACGGTTCACCATGAGCGACGTCCTGACGCGTCCCGAGTTCGCGCACTACACGCGGATCCATCCTGAGCGCGGCGACTTCGGGGTGGTTGCCGAACGGGGAGGGGTCGTCGTCGGGGTCTGCTGGGCGCAGTTGCTGCCAGCGGACGATCGTGGATATGGGTTCGTCGACGAGGCCACGCCCGAGACCAGCCTGTGGGTCGAGCCAGGCTCACGAGGCCGTGGGCATGGACGTCGACTCCTGGAGGCCCTGATTGCGTCCGCCAGAACGGCCGGGCTGCAACGGCTCAGCCTGTCGGTGGAGGGTGAGAACCACGCCCGCGGGCTCTACGAGTCACTGGGATTCGTCGCGGTCGCCGGCCGCGAGGACGACGGGGTCATGCTCCTCGAGGTGTGACGCGCATTGCCCCTGGCCGCCGATCGGGGCGCGTACCATCAGCCACCGCACACCGAAGGAGACGCACCGCTCATGACGCGATACGCATTCCACGGCTTCATCGCCGGGATGGGCACGGCCGAGGGCACGCGGCTGGTCGTCGGGCACTGGCCGGAATCACCCTTGGGCTCGTTCACCGACGTCATGGTGGAACGGGCCGATGGTCACCGGATCCTGCTGGCCCCCAGCGAGGATGTGGCTGACTTCGTCACCGCGACCTACCACTTCGACGAGCACGTCCTCACGCCCGTCACGTGCGCCGTCGACGCGCCCCTCGAGGGCTCTTCCCAGCTGTGGTGCGTCGAGGCCGGGCCGCTCCGGCTGACGTTCGCGTCCGGCAGCCGCACCGCGCTGGGACGCTTGCTCGCCGCGATCCCCCGACAGGTCGCCACCGCGCCCGCCTTCTGTCGGCTCACCGACCTCCCGGCGCGTGTCGTGGGACTGCGCACGGCAGGCACCGCCGGCAATGGCCGACGTGAGTTCTACGGCGCCCGGGACGTGCGCGAGATCACCTCGCTCGAGGCCACCTGGGAGGGTGAGGACCTGGGTGCCTTGCGCCGGGTGAGTCCGCCCGTGCGGTTCGGGTTCGGCTCGACCCCTACGCGTCCGAGTGTCACGACCGTGACGACCACGGTGGACGAGCCGGCGGGCCCGCCCACGACCAACGGGCCGTTGCGAGTTCGTTGAGTGCACCGCGTCGGAGGCGCATCTGCCCCTGGGGGGACTGATTCCTGGCCGGAGGGACCCCTCGACAGGCTCGGGGATCGTGTGAGGGGCGGCTCGGGGATCGTGTGAGGGGCGGCTCGGGGATCGTTTGGGGCATGGCTCGGGGAGCGTTTGCTCAGGACTCGAAAAGCGTCTCGCCGACGTAGCCCTGGTCCCCGACGCCGGGGGGCACCGCCCACAGGCCGGAGCCGGTGTGGCGCAGGTACTCGTTGAGCCGGTCGTTCTTTGCGAGGCGGTTCTGCACCGGGATGTAGTGCGTCCGCGGGTCGCAGACATAGGCCAGGAAGAACAGGCCCGCGTCCAGGCGTCCGAGCGCGTCGTTGCCGTCCACATAGTTGTAGCCGCGGCGCAGCATCTGTGCTCCGTCATTGGCGGAGGGGTGCGCGAGCGCCATGTGGGAGCGGACGTCGATCATCGGCGCACCGCCACGACCCTCGAGGGCGAAGTCGGGAGCGGTGAACTCCTCGCCACCAGACAGCGGGGCGCCCGCGGGCTTCGTCCGTCCGAAGATGGTTTCCTGCTCCGACAAGGATGCTCGGTCCCAGGTCTCCATCAGCATGTGGATCCGTCGCGCCACCAGGTAGCTGCCGCCGGCCAGCCAGTCGGCGGCCGGGTCGGCGCCCTGCTTCACCCACAGGTGCTCGGCGAGCAGGTCCGGCGACTCGAGCTTGAGGTTGTTGGTGCCGTCCTTGAAACCGAACAGGTTGCGCGGGGTGTCCTGGGTGGTCGAGGTGGACGAGGTGCGGCCGAAGCCCAGCTGTGACCAGCGGATGTGCGCGCGGCCGAAGGCGATCCGGGTCAGGTTGCGGATCGCGTGCACCGCCACCTGCGGGTCGTCCGCGCAGGCCTGGATACACAGGTCGCCACCGGTGCGGGAGGCGTCGAGCAGGTCACCGGGGAAGTGCGGCAGGTCCTCCAATGCCTCGGGTTTGTTGTTCGCCAGCCCATAACGGTCCTTGCCGTTGGCGGTGAACAGCCCCGGACCGAAACCGAAGGTGATGGTCAGCCCGGCCGTCGACAGCCCGACCGCCTCGCCCGTGTCCGACGGCGGCGCCTCGTACTGCTCCGGGCGTCCCTCGCCGACCTGCTTGCCCTGGGTCATCAGCCGGGCCGCGGCCGTCCAGTCCTTGAGCAGCTGGACGACCTGTCCGCGCTCGCCGGCGTCCAGGTCGAGGGACGCGAAGTGCAGCCGGTCCTGTGCCGGGGTGACGATGCCGGCCTGATGCTCGCCGGTGAAGGAGTAGCTGGCTGCCGCCTGTTGGTCGTCGTCCCCGCCGGCGCTGGCCCGGCCCGCGAGGACGCCGGTGCCCAGCGCGGCGGCACCAGCCGCCGCGCCGCCCAGCACTCCCCGCCGCGAAACCATCAGATGACCGCCGCGGTGAGCCGCGACAAGGGCTCCGACAGGGCGTTCACGCCGGACGCCAGGGCCTTGACCTGGGCCGCGGTGAGCTTGTCGTAGCCGACGAAACCATCACCGGACTTGTGGGCATCGAGCAGCTTCTGGACGGCCGCGAACTGCGTCGCCAGCTCTGTGTCGAGCTCCGGGTTGCGCAGCTTGAGGATCGGGCGCAGTCCCTCCCAGGCGACCTTCGCGCCGTCGAGGTTGCCCTGGAAGTCGACCAGGTCGGTGCGGCTCCAGTACTCCTCCTCGCCGGTCACCTTGCCGGAGGCCACCTCGTCCAGCAGCGTCTTGGCGCCGTTGGCGATCTGGTCGACGGTGAAGGTCAGCTTCTGGGTGCGCTCGGCCAGCGTCTTCGTGTCCGCGACCAGCTTGTCGGCCATCGCCGCACGCTCCGCGGTCGTCATCGCGGTGTAGTTCGTGGCGCGGGCCGGCCACAGGTCCTTCTCGATCCGGTGCCAGCCGGTCCAGGTCTCGCCCGGCTCGAGATCGGCCTCACGCGCGTCCAGGATCGGGTCCAGGTCACCGAAGCTCTCGGCCACGGGCTCGATCCGCTCCCAGTGCAGACGGGTGGGGGCATAGGCAGCGCGGGCCTCGTCGTCCTTGCCCGCCTTGTAGAGCGCCGCGAAGGCCTCGGTCTTGGTCACCAGCGAGGCGACCTGGTCTTTCACATAGCTCTGGTACTGGGTGTTCGCGGTGTCGACCAGGGCCTGGGTGTCAGCGTCCACGCTCGGGGTGATACCGGAGTCGGTGACCGTGAACTGGTTGCGGATGCCGTCGCCCACCATGCCCGGCTTGCAGGCGGTGAAGTAGGTGCCCGGCTGGGCGGTCAGCACGAGGTCGCGGGTCAGGCCGGGGCCGATGTTCTCGACCTCGCCGATGATCCGCAACCCGTCCTCGGCCAGCAGGTAGAACTCGTTCACCTTGGACGAGGAGTTGGTGACGCTGAAGCTGATCACGCCCGACGGCGCCTCGGCGGCGTTCACCGCGCACTCGGTGTCGGTGGCCTTGACGGTCAACGCGCCCGAGCTGCCCTGCGCGGCGGCGTTGTTGTCGGTGCATCCGGCCAGCGCGCCCAACGCCAAGGTGGCGCCGAGGACGGGAGCGAGGGTGCGACGAATCATGAGAGGACTCCTTGCGTGGAACGGTTCTCGGCCGGCAGCGGAGCCGGCTTCGGGGTGGTGGCTGGGGCGGACGGACGGTGCGTGCGACGCCAGAACAGGGGCAGGACGATGCCGACATAGGCGACCCAGGCGATGCTCTCGGCCCAGGTCGGGTTCGGGGTGAAGTTGAAGATGCCCTTCATCACGCTGGCGAAGACCGAGGTCGGCGGCACCTGCGCGGAGATGTCAAAGGCGGTCGCGCCGAGGCCGGGGACGATGCCAGCCTCCTGCAGGTCGTGGACGCCGTAGGCGAGCACCCCGCCGGCGACCAGCACCAGGAAGGCGCCCGTCCAGGTGAAGAACAGCGAGAGATTGATCTTGACCACGCCGCGGTACAGGGCGACGCCGATCGCGACGGCGGTGGCCAGCCCGAGCAGCGCGCCGACCAGCGGGGTGGTGGAACCCTCGGCCTGCTTCGTGGCGGCCCACAGGAACAGGGCGGTCTCAAGGCCCTCGCGTCCGACCGACAGGGCGGCGATCACGGCCACGGACGCGGGGTTGGTGGCGGCGTCCAGGGCCGAGCGCAGGTTCGTGGAGATGGTCCGCGCGGCGGTCGCCATCCAGAAGACCATCCAGGTGACCAGGCCCACGGCAAGGATGCTCAGCGTCCCGCCGATGATCTCCTGGGCCTGGAAGGTGAGGCCCTTGGGCCCATAGGTGAGCAGCGCGCCGAAGCCGACGGAGACGAGGACGGCAGCCGCGACGCCGGCCCAGATCGGGGCCAGCAGGTTTCGTCGTCCGCCCTTGACGACGTAGGCGATCAGGATCGTGACCACCAGCGAGGCCTCGAGTCCCTCGCGCAGGCCGATCAAGAAATTCGCAAGCATCTCGTCTCCTATTTTGTAAGGCCAGCCTAACCTACTCACATGGCGCGGGGCTGCGCCACCTCGTCCGGTGTTCGAGAGACATGGTGGCGACCGATCGGGAGCACGATCGGCTTGCCGCTCACCGGGTCGGGGATGACCTGGCTGGCCAGCCCGAAGACCTCCTCGACCAGTTCCGGGCTGAGGACGTCGGCAGGGCTCCCGACGGCGGCGATCTCGCCGGTACGCATCGCCACGATCGTGTCTGCGTAACGAGCGGCCAGGTTGAGGTCGTGCAGCACCATCACGACGGTGGTCCCGCGCTCTCGGTTCAGGTCGCTGACCAGGTCGAGCACGTCGACCTGGTGGCGCAGGTCGAGGAAGGTGGTGGGTTCGTCGAGCAGGAGCAGGTCGGTCTGCTGCGCCAGCGCCATCGCGATCCAGACCCGCTGGCGCTGTCCGCCGGAGAGTTCGTCCACCGCGCGGTCGGCCAGTTCCGCGGTGTCGGTGAGCTTGAGCGCCCGGGCGACGGCCAGGTCGTCGTCGCTCGTCCACCGGGTGAAGATGCCCTGGTGGGGGCTGCGACCGCGGGCCACGAGGTCGGCGACGGTGATGCCCTCGGGCGCGGTGGGTGACTGCGGCAGCAGCCCCAGCACCCGCGCGACGTGCTTGGTGGGCAGGGTCGCGATGTCCTGCCCGTCCAGCAGCACGTGGCCGTGGGAGGGGGTGAGCATCCGCGACAGGGCACGCAGCAGGGTCGACTTGCCGCAGGCATTGGCGCCCACGATGACGGTGATGCGTCCGGCGTCGACCTCGAGGTCGAGGCCGGGGACGATGATCCGGTCGCCGTAGCCGAGGCGGACGCCGTCCGCGCGCAGGCTGTGCTGGGTGGTCACAGGCTTCCTCCCTGTCGGTTGGTCCTGACGAGCAGGTGGATGAGGTAGGGCGCGCCGAGCACGCCGGTGACGACGCCGACCGGCAGCCGGGAGCCGAAGGCGTACTGGGCGGCCAGGTCTGACAGCAGCACCAGCAGCGATCCGACCAGGGCGGCGGCCGGGAGCACCGGGCCGCAGGGGCCGACGATGCGCGAGGCGATCGGGCCGGCCAGGAAGGCGACGAAGGCGATCGGCCCGGCGGCCGCGGTCGCGAAGGCGACCAGGGTGACGGCGGCGAGGATGGTGACCAACCGCGTGCGTTCAACCCGGATGCCGAGGCCGTGCGCCAGGTCGTCCCCCAGCCGCATCCGGTCCAGCGAACGAGACTGTCCGAGCAGCACCCCGCCCAGCACCAGCAGCGCGACGCCGAGTGGCAGGATCTGCGTCCAGCTGGCGGCGTTCAGGCTGCCGGAGAGCCAGCGCATCGCCCCTTGGAGGTCCCAGATGGATGCGCGTGAGGTGAACCAGGTGGTCAGCGCATGCAGCATCGCCGAGATGCCGATGCCGATCAGGATCAGCCGGGTGCCGACCAGCCCGTCCTTCAAGGCCAGCAGGTAGATCGCGGTGGCGGTGGCCAGCCCGGCGACGATCGCGACCAACGGGACGACCGAGGGGTCGAGGTGCAGCGCGGTGAGGGAGAAGACCGCGGCGGCGCTGGCGCCAGACGTGATGCCGATGATGTCGGGGGAGGCCAGCGGATTGCGCAGCATGGTCTGGAAGACACAGCCGCCCATCCCGAAGGCGGCGCCGGTGAGTAGGCCGAGGGCGACGCGCGGCATCCGCAGCTCGCCGACGGTGAAGGAGGCTCCGGGAACGGTGCCGCCGAGCCCGAGCTGCGAGAGCACGACCCGCCAGACGGCCGAGGGTCCATAGACGGTGTGGCCCAGCATCAGCCCGGCCGCGACCGCGGCGACGCTGGCCAGGGCCAGCAGCCCGAGACGAGCCGACTGGCTGCGGGTGCGGCGTGTGCGGGCGGCGCGGATCCGGTGGGCCAGTTCCTGTTCGGGGAGCGCCTGTTCGGGGAGAGCCTGGTCGGAGAGCGCCTGTTCGGTGCCTGCGGTGGTGTTGCTCACAGGGCACGCGCCCGCTGCCGACGCACGATGGCGATGAAGATGGGGGCACCCAGCAGGGCGGTGATGATGCCGACGTCGATCTCGTCGGGACGGGCGACGACCCGTCCGAGGATGTCGGAGGCGACCAGCAGCGCGGCGCCGACGGCCAGCGAGAAGGGCAACAGCCAGCGGTGGTCGGGGCCCACCAGCAGGCGGCAGGCGTGCGGGACGACGAGCCCGACGAAACCGATCGGGCCGGCCAGCGCGGTCGCCGCGCCGCACAGCAGCACGCTGCCCAGGGCGGCCAGGGCGCGGGTGCGGGCGACCTTCTCACCCAGCCCCGCTGCCAGATCGTCCCCGAGCGCCAGCGAGTTCAGCCCGCGAGCACTCAGCAGGCACAGCACGGCGCCGACGATCAGGAAGGGCAGCACCTGCACCAGGCTTTCGGTGGACGCACCGCCGACCCCGCCGATCTGCCAGAACCGGTAGTCGTTGAGCGATTCCAGACGGGGGAGCATCACCGCGCTGGTGAGTGAACTGAGTGCTGCGGAGATGGCGGCACCCGCCAGAGCGAGCTTGAGCGGCGTCGCGCCGCCACGTCCGGCCGAGCCGATCTGGTAGACGAACACTGCGGTGACTGCCGCGCCGACAACGGCTACCCAGGTGATGGCGACCGGGGACGAGATGCCGACGAAGGCCATCGTGGCGACGACGGCCAGCGATGCGCCGGCGGTGACTCCGAGCAGGCCCGGGTCGGCCAGCGGGTTTCGGGTGATGCCCTGCATGACCGCCCCCGACAGGCCCAGCGAGGCGCCGACCACCAGGGCCAGCAGGGTCCGCGGGATCCGGCGGTGCACGGCGGTCTGGGCGATGGTGTCGTCGTGGCCGCGCAGGGCCGCAATGACGTCACCCAGTGCGATCTCGCGGGCGCCGAAGACCACCGAGGCCAGGCACAACGCGACGATGACGACCGCCACCACGATCAGGGCGGTCGTCCGTCGTCGGTCGTGGTGGCTCATGCCACCTTCTTGGCGGCTGCCGACAGCAGCGCCAGGTACTCGTCCAGAGTGGAGTCGATGGCGAGCGGGCTCGGGTTGGAGGAGGCCGCGAGCGCGGTGTCGTTGCCGAGCATCGCAACGGCGCCGGCCTTGAGCGCGGGAACCCGGGCGAGCAGCTTGTCCGACTGCCAGGTCTTGAGGGTGGCGGCGTCGCCATAGCCGATGATCAGGTCGACGTCGTCGAGCTGGTCGCCCTGCTCGGCGCTGATGGTCTGGTAGAAGACCGTCTGGTCGTCCGATCCCTTCTTGACGGCGGCCGGCATGGTGAAGCCGAGCTGGTCGTAGAGGAAGGCCGCGCGGGGGTCGTGGTTGGTGTAATAGCCGATCTTGGACATGTCCGTGGAGTCGATGTACGCGAACATCGCGGTCAGGCCCTTGAGGTCGGCGTGGTCGGCCAGCTTGGTGGCGATCGTCTCGTTGAGCGTCTTGGCCAGCGCCTCGGCGTCGGCGGCGCGGCCCATGCCCTGCCCGTCGAGGGAGATCATCTCGTCCAGGGTGGTGGTCCAGGCGACCTTGGGGTAGGCGATGGTCGGCGCGATCTTGCTGAGCTTCTCGTACTCCTCCGCGGTCAGGCCGGAGTAGGCGGCCAGAATCACGTCGGGGGTGGTGTCGGCGACGGCCTCCAGGTCGACCCCGTCGGTCTCGTCGAACAGGACGGGCGTGGCGGCGCCCAGTTCGGTGAGCTTGCTCTTGACCCAGGGCAGCATCCCGTCGCCGTCGGTGTCACCGAAGGTGGCCTTGGACATGCCGACGGGGACGACGCCCAGCGCCAGGGGGACCTCGTGGTTCGCCCAGCCGACGGTGGCGATCCGCTCGGGTGCCTTCTCGATGGTGGTGGTACCGAGGGCGTGGGTGATGGTGATCGGGTAGCTGGCAGCACTCGTCGACGTGCCTGCGGTGCTGGCGCTGCTCGCGTCCTCGGAGGCCCCGCAGGCGCTCAGGGCGGTGACGGACGCGGTGGCAAGGGCGGACATCAGCAGGGTGCGACGGGTGGTCATGCGGTCTCCTGGGAAGGCTCGGTCGTGCAGGTTGGGCGAATTTGGCAAGCAGAAGGTTACCAAACTCACTAAGGCAAGCCTTACCTTAAGGTCATCTGGTGGGCTGGCGCACATCGGCCAGGATGTGCCAGGCCAGCGCGGCGACGGCCAGCAGTCCCAGCACGCCCAGCGGCCACCACGCACCCCCGGGCACCAGGCCGCCAAACAGCAATCCCCCTGCCAGCAAGGTTCCGGCGGCGACCAGCCAGCCGAGTTCCACCAGCACGTCCCGAGCGACGGCCCGCAGTCCGGCGCTTTCGACCACGGAATGGGAGGGCCCGGTGTCGGCCAGCCGGACCAACCGGTGCGTGGCCCAGACCAGTGCCACGACGGTCAGGAGCTGCGCCACAGGCATCGAGTGCACGAGCACCCAGAAGCCGACCAGCCCACCCCAGACGGGCAGTGCAGCCGATCCGGGGGCAGCAGCCAGCGCCAGGCCCGAGGCCAATACGGCAAGGGCCAGCAGCCGGGCCACATCCGGCCCGGGTGCCGCGACCATCCCCGCGAGGACGAGGGACGCGGCCACGATGCCCACACGGGCGAGGCGGTGCGCCAGCGACATGCGCGCCAGCATGCTGAGCAGTTGGCCGATGAACTCCGAGACGTCACCCATGGCTCACCGCCTCGCCAGCCGGGGACGCCCGGACTGCTCCATTGCGAGCAGCACCCCGGCCAGGCTGGTGGGCCCGCGCCAGCTGGTCACCGGAACGCCGTGCCGGGCCAGGCCGTCCAGCACGTCGTCCCGGAACAGCCGCCGGAGCTCCCAGGCCTGGACGAGGCGGCGGGTCTCGGCGTCGCGACGCTGACCGGGCACCGTCGAAGCGATGTGCTCGGGCAGGGTGTCGATGACCACCACCTCACATCCCATCGACCGCAGGCGCCCGATCTCGGTCAGCACCTCGTCGTCCAGCAGGGGAGTGCAGACGAAGCAGAGGGTGCCGGGAGGCTGCACCGGGGTCCGCCGCAGCGGGCGCCGGCCATCCAGCGGGCCGCGCGCTGCGCAGGAGACCAGCTCGGTGAAGACCATGGCCTGCCGAGGTCCGGAGCGCGCGGGGAGGTCACCGATCCGCCAGCCCAGGTCGTGCACGCCCACCCGGTCGCCGAAGCCGAGGTAGTGGTCGGCCAGCGCGGTGGCAGCCCGCATCCCGACGTCCAGCGATGACTCGGGCTCCGGGCCCACCTCTTGGGCGGGGTTCAGGGTGTCCAGCACGACCAGCACGTCGGTGTCGCGCTCGGTGCGGGACTCGACGACGTGCAAGTCATCCCCCTCCGACCGTGCGCTCAGGCGCCAGACCACGCGCCGCATTCGGTCTCCGGGGCGGTACTCCCGCACGTCCGCGATCTCGGTCCCCTCACCGCGGACCGACGACACGTGCGCCCCGTTCAGCCCCACCGGGGCGTTCACGCCCGAGCCGCCCACCATTCGGGAGGCCTTCGGGCGCACCCGCAGCGGGATCTTCTCCGGTGGCAGGGTCGCGCGCCACAGCCCGGACTGGTCCTCGACGCTGGCGACCACCGGGCCGAGCAGGTGACGCCCCCACTGGCGCGGCTCAACCTCGATCTGGGGAGCGAGTCCGGTGGCCGATCCCGAGGCCGGACGGGTTTCCTCAAGTGCTGCGGGGGTCCAGGCGAGGGATGAGATCGTGGCCGAGGCGCCGGTCACCCGGACGCCGACCGTGACGGCCTGTCCCTCCTGCAATTCGGTGGCTGACTGCGTGATGGCAGCGCTCCCGGTGCAGCGTCCTCGCACCCACAGACCACGGACGGCGGGGACGGCGAAGGCCAACGCCAGTGCCAACAGCTGTGGCCGGGCCAGCACGATGCCCACCAGCGCGAACGCGGACGCGAGCGCGACCGAAGCGACCAGCGCCGGGGTGGGGCGCCAGTCGAGGGTGCGGGGTCGCACGGTGGTCCGCATCGGGGTGCTGGTCATCGGTACGGCTCGGGCTCAGCGGCGGGCGTCGGGGACGGGGACGCTCGCAAGTGCGGCGCGGACCACCTGGGCGGGGGTCTCGTCGCCCAGCCACAACTCGGGCCGGAGGGTGATTCGGTGCGCCAGTGCGGGGACGGCGAGTTCCTTGAGGTCTTCGGGGACGACGTGGTCGCGTCCCCGCAGCAGGGCCACCGCGCGACCGCAGGTGACCAGCGCCAGTGACCCGCGCGGGGATGCTCCGACCAGCGCTGACTGGTGCTCGCGGGTGGCACGCACCAGGTCGACGGCGTACTGCTGGATTGCCTCCGACACGTACACGGTCTCGACGCTGGCTTGCAGTGCGAGCAACCGCTCGGCGTCCAGCACGGTCTCCACGGATTGTTCGGCCTGCCGACGCTCGACGCGTCGGCGCACCATCTCCACCTCGTCCGCGTGCTCCGGCAACCCGAAGGCCAGGCGCAGCAGGAATCGGTCGAGCTGGGCCTCGGGCAACCGGTAGGTGCCCTCGTGCTCGATGGGGTTGGCGGTGGCGATGACGTGGAAGGGGCGCGGCAGCGCGAACGTTTGTCCCTCGACGCTCACCTGCCCCTCCTGCATCGCCTCCAGCAGCGCGGCCTGGGTCTTGGGCGGGGTGCGGTTGATCTCGTCGGCCAGCAGCAGGCCGGTGAAGACCGGACCCTCGCGGAAGGTGAACTCGCCCGTGCTGCGGTTGTAGACGAAGCTGCCGGTCAGGTCGCTGGGCAGCAGGTCGGGGGTGAACTGGGCGCGGGTGAACTTCAGGCCGATCGCCTGGGCCAGCGACCGGGCGGCCAAGGTCTTGCCC
Organism: Luteococcus sanguinis; assembly: GCF_039527675.1. Taxonomy (NCBI): domain Bacteria; kingdom Bacillati; phylum Actinomycetota; class Actinomycetes; order Propionibacteriales; family Propionibacteriaceae; genus Luteococcus; species Luteococcus sanguinis. Next base: position 272,697 of record NZ_BAAAKI010000001.1, on the reverse strand, counting down.
AAACCGGGCAGGTCCTCGACCAGCACGTGTCCACCGGCGAGCACGGCCGCGAGCACGAGTTCCATCTGCGCGCGCCGTCCCACGAGTGCGCCGTCGACTGCATCGAGCACCCGTTGGGCCAGCCCAGCCGCCTCGGCGGCCGAGTACACCTGGGTCTGGGGGTGGTGGGTCACAGGTCCTCGATTCTGCGCGTCACGGCGCTGAGTTGGTCCGAGTTGAGGCGTCGCCGCGTGGTCAGCAGCTTCCACGTCTGGTCGCCGAGCAGTTCCGGCCCGCGTGCCAAGGGGGTGGCGGGGTCGGCGCCGTGATGTTCGACCAGGCGGCGGCCGGTCTCGGCGAGCAGCCGGGTGCGGAGTACGTCCGAGCCGTGTGACTCCAACCCTGCCGCCTGCACCTCATGCGACAACCGTCGCACCAAGGGGTCGATGCCGAACCATCGCTGCGCGCCTGGCCGGGTCGGCGGCGGCCACTCGACGCGCTGGCCGGCGGGCAAGAGGTCCCAGACCCAGCGGAGCAGCAACCCTGCGAGCGCCACGGCAACCAGCCATGGCCACCGGACTGCCACGCCCAACAGCCACAGCACCAACCATCCCACGCCCAGCCCACCCAGCCAGGCGGCCATCGCATGACGGGTGCTCATGAGGTGCCCAAACTGGACCGCAGCCGACACAGACACGCCAGCGCGCGCTCCCGGTCGTCCGTCGTCGGGGCCGTGGACGCGTACACCGAGCGCCGGTAGACCTCGGCCAACTCGACCAGGTCGGTTCGCTCCACCGGCGTGTGCTGCAGAACGTCGACGCAGTACTCGCTCGTGCTCTGCCAGGGCTGGCGCTCGGCGCCAGATGCGGCGGCCAGGTCTTCCAGCCGTCGCCAGGCCTCGGTGATCGCGCCGGAGAAGTCGTCCGCGCTCGTCACCTGTTCGTGGGCACGCTCGAGTTCGTCCGCCATCCCCACCAGGTCGATCGGACCCTGCGCGACGCGCGCCTCCGCCTCGGACTCGACCTCGCGGTCGAGCACGACATCGCGGACGATCCGGCGCACCAGCCAGAAGACGGCGGCCAGCAGTACGAGCAGCAGGAGCCCGCCGAGCACCCTCGTCACCCAAGGGTTCGCCGGTGCGACGTCGGGCGGCAGCCAGGGGGTGGGGACTGCGGGCGGCTGGGCCGTGGGGCTCTGGTCGGCCGTTGCGGTGGCCCGGGGCATCTTGGGCAGATGGGGCTGGCCGGTGGTCGAGAGGGCTCCCAGCGGGTGGCTCGCGGCCAGCGCGGACAGCACGACGGCGCAGGCGGCCAGCAGCACCACCAACCGGCGCGTCCTCACGTCCATGCGTTCCCCCTTGCCGCAGCCGCATCCTCGAGCGTGCTCGCAGCCTAACAACGGCCTCCGACGGTTTCAGCCCTGTTCGGTGCCGTCCGAGACCGCAGCCGCCTCGCTGCTGCGGCTGTAGGCGGCGTCGCGCACGTCGTCGTAGTCCTCGATGCCAGCACCCAGTGCGCCACCGACGAGCGCGATGGTGGCGGTCAGCCAGGCGAGGCGTCCGTACTCGTCCGCCCCGAGCGTGCGTCCGACCGATGCCTGGTAGACCGAACCCTGCACCAACAGCACCGCGCACAACCACGAGAGCGCGAACAACGCGAGGTAGTAGACGAAGACGCCGATCAGGACGGTCGCCAGCGTGGCGCCGTTGAACAGGATCACCTGCTGGCGCTCCCGGCGGTTGCGAGCCCGTTCCCACAGGCCGCCACCGGTCATCAGCGCCACCGTCAGGACGGTGACCGACAGGAGCCCGAGCGCGGCCAGCCGCAGCAGGCCGTAGGACGCGGACAACAACCACAGGTCGGAGGCCACGAGCGCCGCCACCCCACTGGCGGCAGCGACCGTCAAGGACCGCGACAGGCCCAGCGCCAGTCGCCACGGTTGGTTGGCGCGCACCATGCCGAGCAGCACGCGCATGTTCCCGCCCAGCACCCGGGCCGCGAACTGGATGGAACTGTCGCCGGGCTGGTCGCGGGTGTCGGTGGCCAGTTGGCGCAACCGGCGGCCCAGCGTCCGTCCCTCATCGTCCTCGTCCAGCCCCAGCAGGGCGCCCACGGCGCTGACCACCGATTCCTCCGTCTGGCGCCGGACACCCAGCGGACCCAACGCAGGGACCGATACCGCAGCGACTTGGTGCACGGGGCTGGCAACGGTGGCGAGCACCCGGTGCTCGTCGCGGAGGGGCGCGTCGGTCAGCACCACGCCGAGGTCCCAATCCGCGTCGAGCATCCGGTCGCGCAGCGAGTCCAGCAGGTCGGCCGGCTCGGCGGTGCGCCGGGCCAACACCTCGTGCACGACCTCCACCGACCACCGGACCCCCGGGAAGCGCTGGCCAAGTTGCTCGGGCAGGGTCTGCTCGACGGTATCGCGCGTCAACTCGGCCGCGCGCGGCTCCAGCACGACGCCCAGTCTGAGGATGGGCTGGCCATCGGTGGTCGGCTCGTCGGACGACTGGGGGTGGGCGGGCATGGGGCCAGTATGTCCCGACGCTTCGGGCGCCAGTCGGAGGTCCGCAGCCGCGCGTGCGCCCGAAGGCGTCGCAGCCCGTCCAGTGCCGCGAAGGAGACGATCGTGGCCGGCACCAGGTTGTAGTGGTTGAAGATCTGCCAGTAGTTGGGGTTGTCGGTGACGGCTCGGGACGCGAGCCCAGGCAGCAGCGCCAGAACCGGCGGGGACGCCAAGCAGGCGAAGACAACGGGCAGCGCGAGCAGGGAGATCGTCCGCGTCAGGCTGTGGTCGACGACGAAGGCGACCCAAGCCGTGTGCAGTTGTTCCCCGATGCCACGCACCGCCCCGGCATAGGCCCAGGCATGGTTCGGGCTGAGCGCGGGAATGATGATTTTGACGGCCAGCGCGGTCCAGGCAAGCGCCGCCACCACCAGCGCGACGATCGGCATCCCCAGCGCCACCTCGTGGAAGTCGAACAGCGCTCCGTACTGGACGCCCAGCGCAGTGGCCAACGAGAGCCCCAGCGCCCCCGACAGCACCAGCCCACGCGGGCTTGGGAAGTGCCGGGAGGCGGTCAGGGTGAGGATGGCGACGGTCAGCCCGATCGCCAGCGACTGGACCACGATGAGCATCCGCGCGTCGTCCCAGATCCAGCAGAAGGGCGCCGCCAGCGCGATCACGGGGTGCAGGTGGTCGCCGAAGAGGTTCATCCCGGGGCTCTTCATCGCGCTGGTCGGGGCGCGGAAGTGACTGAGCTCGCGCACCGCCTGGTCGAAGATCGCCAGATCCATGCCGCTGCGTAAGGTCGCGTACAACCGGAAACCGGCCAGTGAGTAGACCAGCGTCGTGAGCAGTCCGAGGCTGAGCGCCAACAGCCGGGCAGCCGGGGTGTTCGCGGCTCGCCGGGTCGGGTTCTGGGTCGGGGTGTCCACGGTCCCCGAAGCCCAATGGCAAGGGCCCCGGCCGGATGATCCGGTCGAGGCCTGCTGGTCATGCACGGTGGTGGAGCGTACGGGGTTCGAACCCGTGGCCTATTGCTTGCAAAGCAATCGCGCTACCAACTGCGCCAACGCCCCCGCGAGGGGGAAGTCTAGCCCAGAACTGCGTCCAGCCCAGAACTGGGGCGACGCGGCCGGTCAGCTCAGAAACCGGCCCAGCGGACGATCTTCTTGTGCACCTGGTTCACCAGGCCGAGCTGTTTGCCGTCCAGTTCGAGGATCGGGGCTGCTCCACGCACCGAGCTGACCAGCCACGCCGAGTCGGCCTTGGAGACCCACTTGGGGGTCATCAGCTTGTCCTCGCACTGCCAGCCGTTGTTGCGTGCCCGATCGAAGATGATGTCGGCGGTGATCGAGTCCAGCACGCCGGTGGCGCCGCGAGGCGTCGTGTACAGCACGCCATCGCGCAGGACGAGCAGCGCCGAGGTGGGACCCTCCAGGCAGTAGCCGTCCGTGCTGGTGAACAGGACGTCGTCGACGCCGCGGGCCTTCGCCTCGCGTAGGGCCGCCTTGTTGACGGCGTAGGAGAGCGACTTCACGCCGCCGAGCAACCAGGGGGCGTCGGCGAAGGCGTCCGAGGGCATCCCGCGGGTGAGGGTGGTGACCTTGATGCCATGGCGCTGGGCCAGCGCCACCTCGGTCATCGGGGTGATGGTGAGCATTCGCACCGGGTCGGAGGAGACCGACTCCAGACCACGGGTCCACATGATCTTGAGCGTTGCCTCGCCGGGGGAGGCCCAGCTGGCGACGGCCTCGTCGACGAGCTCATGCCAAGCGTCCAGGTCGTCCGGCTGCGCCCCCAGCCCGACGATCGAACGGTTCAACCGGGCCAGGTGGGCCTCCAGGTTGTCCACATCGCTGACACCGTCGTCATGCGTGTGTACCCGCGTCGCGTCGAAGCAGCCGTCACCGCGGGTCAGGCCCAGGTCGTCCGCACCGACCACGGGGGCCCCGGGCGACAGCACCCCCTCACCCATCACGGCGGTCAACTGTCTGAACTTGCGCTTCTTCACCGCATGGAGCCTACGCGGTGCCACGCACGTCCCCACGCCGTCGATGCCCCAGGGTGGCCGTCCCGACTGAAAACCGGACGAATCGTGAGGTTTGAAGCATCCAATCGCCGATCTGGACCGCTGGCGTCCGATTCCCAGCAGACCTGCCCGTGTCCCCGCGCTCACAGCTTGCGATCAGGACGCGCTGCGTACCCTGTATGTCATGTGGTCGCAACGTCAGGTGATGAGTCATGCCCTGCAGCGACGCCATGCCCTGGAACAGATGCGCCGTCCCGACCGCTCGTTCACCGAGGACGGACCCTGCGACGCCGACCCCTTACTGGTGCGCGCCGCGCTGCACCACGGCGAGGAGTCGGACGTGGAGTGCCCCGTCTGCGGCAGCGATCGGATGCTGAACCTGAACTACACCTTCGGTGACCAGTTGGGCCAGTACTCCGGACGCATCAAGTCCACCCCCGAACTCGAACAGATGCAGGACGAGTTCGGCGAGTTCACCGTCCGCGTCGTCGAGGTCTGCCCCGACTGCCGCTGGAACCACCTGATCACCACCTACGTGCTGGGCGACGGCAAGAAACGTCGCAAGCCCCGGCGCGAGCCAACTGTGGAGGACATCTATGGCTGACCGACCCAAGCGCCACCAGCGCTCGAACCGCGCCCTGTGGTCGAGGATCGGGCTGGGCCTGCTGGCTCTGATTCTGGCCATGGCTCTGGTCGCCAGCATCGCGAGCCTCGTGTTCTACCAGCGCACCACGTTGCCGGACCCGAACAAGGACTTCCAGACCAACACGACCTTCCTGTACTACAACGACGGGAAGACCAAGCTCGGCTCCTTCGCCGTCCAGAACCGACAGACGATCGACTACAAGACGATGCCGGACTCCATCAAGCAGGCCGCCATCGCAGCCGAGAACCGCAGCTTCTGGACCGACCGCGGCATCTCGCCCAAGGGCATCATCCGTTCCGCCTGGACCATCGCCCGCGGCGGCGAGGTGCAGGGCGGCTCGACGATCACCCAGCAGTACATCAAGATCCTCTACCTCACCAGCGACCGGACCATGACGCGCAAGTTCCGCGAGCTGGCGCTGGCGGTGAAGCTGGGCCGCGAGGTGTCCAAGGAGGACATCCTCGAGGGCTACCTCAACACCATCTACTTCGGCCGTGGCGCCTACGGCATCCAGGCCGCCTCGCGTTCCTACTTCAACGTGGATGCGAACAAGCTCACCGTCCCGCAGGCCGCCGTGCTGGCCAGCGTGCTGAACAACCCTTCAGCGATGGATCCCTCGGCGGCGAAGGGCAACACCGCCCGGCTGCTCGACCGCTACCGCTACGTGCTGGACGGCATGCTGCAGGCCGGCAACATCACCCAGGCGCAGCACGACAGCTACGCCAAGGCGCTGCCCAAGTTCCCCGACATCCCCCTCAACCAGCGCTGGGCCGGCACCCGCGGCTACCTGCTGCAGATGGTGCAGGAGGAGCTGCTGAGCCATGGCTTCACCCAGAGCCAGGTCGAGGGCGGGGGCCTGCAGGTCACCACCACCTTCGACGAGAAGCTGCAGGACAAGGCGGTCGAGGTGGGCCAGTCGTACGCCAAGGAGGTTGGCTCGAATGCCGGCGGTTCCAAGGCGTCCAAGATCCACCCGACGATCGCTTCCGTGAAGGTCGGGACGGGTGAGGTGCTCGCCATCTACGGCGGGGACGACTACATCAAGAACTCGCGCAACTGGGCCACCACCGATCGCCCGGCCGCCTCCACCTTCAAGACCTACGCGACCATCGCGGGTCTGCGCTCGGGATACAGCCTCTATTCGACCTTCAACGGCAACACCTTCACCCCCAATGGGGACGGGGTGCCGGTGCGCAACGAGTTCAGTTACCAGTACGGACGCGTGACGCTCAAGAAGGCCCTCCAGGACTCCATCAACACCGCCTTCGTCGACATGACCCAGTCGATCGACGGAGGCCCGGCCAAGGTGGTCAAGGCGGCGAACGACGCCGGCATCGCCAAGGGCGCGGGCTGGGAGGAGAACAACCGCATCGCGCTCGGCATGGCCGAGGTCAGCCCGCTGGAGCAGGCCGGCGGCTACGCGACCATCGCCAACGGTGGCGTGCAGGTCGACAACCACGTCGTCGCGCAGGTGAAGGATGCCAAGGGCAAGGTGGTCTACACCGCCGACACCAAGGGCGAGAGCCAGATCCGCGAGGACATCACCCGCGACGTCACCTCCGCACTGCAGAGTGTGGTCAGCGACGGCACCGGTGGCAATGCCCGGATCGGCAGCTACCCCGTCGCCGGCAAGACCGGCACCAACGGCCTGACCCGCAACGGCGAGGACATCATCACCTCTGCCTGGTTCGTCGCCTACACCAAGCAGATCTCCACGGCCGTCATGTACGTGGCCGGGGACGACGGCAACCAGGCCCTCGACCCCTACAAGCGAAGCTACGACTCGACCTTCTTCGGTGGCACCTACCCCGCACTGACCTGGCGCGACTACATGGAGACCGCCATGGACGGACTGCCGGTCGAGCAGTTCGACAGCGCCGCGGGCGTCAACACGGGTGCCTACCCTGCCCCGGCTCCGGTGCAGACGCAGCAGACCGACACCTCCAGCCAGGGCAGCTCCGACCAGACCCAGAGCGAGCAGCCGTCGGAGTCGGCCTCCGCCCAGGAGACGACCTCGGGTGGTGCCAGCCCGTCCACGGCCACCACCCGGACCGCCGCGGCACAGACCACCACCGCGGCAGCACCCCAGACGACGACGGCGCAGTCCACCGCGGCAGCCCCGACCACGACCCAGGCGGCGCAGCCCACCCGGACCGCGACCAGGGCCACCACGACGCAGGCGGCTGCCACCACGCAGGCCGCGCAGCCGACCGCAACGGGCTCCTGAGCTCCCTGAGAGCCCTGAGCTCACTGGGCTCCTGGAGCGTGGCCGTAGAGGGCTCGCATAGGCTCGCATCCATGTCGAGACACGAACGCCTGGGCGGGCCCGTCGCCGCCCATGGCCGTCGTGCTGGCATCTGGTTCGACCCGCTGCCGTGGATCGTCTCGTTGGCGACCATCGTCTGGTCGCTGACCTGGTGGCGCCAGCACCCCTGCCAGCAGGTGTCGGTTGACGACGCCCCCGACCCCTTCCTGAGGCTGTGCTACAGCGACATCCCGGTCACCTACCAGGGCAGCCGGCTCTGGGAGGGTGCGCGCGTCTACTCACAGGTCACGGACCTGGAATACCCGGTGCTGACCGGCGGCTTCATGACGCTGGCGCGCACCATCACCGGCTGGTTCGGGCTCCCGATCAAACCCGAGCTGCCGCTGGCCCGCGTCCTCGCCAGCGCGAATGCCTTCTTCGCGGTCAACGCCGTGCTGTTGTTCGCCTGTCTGCTGCTGCTGGTCGGTTGCCAGATGCTGATGGGACGTGGCTCTGCCACGGGGTTGGCCGACACGATCCGAGGGCGGGTGCGCAGCTGGGACGCGATGTTCGTCGTCGCAGCCCCGACGCTGTTCACCGCCGGTCTGGTCAGCTGGGACCTGTTCGGCGTCGCCCTTACCAGTCTGGCGTTGCTGTTGTGGGCGCTGCGTCGCCCCACCGCGGCCGGGGTGGTGCTGGGGCTGGCGGTCTCCGCTCGTTTCTACCCACTGCTCGTGCTCCTCGCGGTCGGGATGCTCTGCGCCCGGGCCGGAACACACAAGGCGATGGCGCGGTTCGCGGTGGCCACCCTCGGCACCTGGGCGGTCGTCAACATTCCCGTCATCGCGCTCGCCCCCCAGGGCTGGTTCGCCTACTACAAGGCCTGGTACCGCCGTGGTGCCGACATGGGCTCGGTCTGGTACCTGTTCGACCAGTGGGGCCTGCCGGCGGTGACGTCGTCCGTCCCCCTGCTGACGCTGGTCACCGTGATGGCGATGCTGGTGTGGACTGCCGCAGTGGCCCAGTTGGTGGTCCGCGCCCCGCGCCGGCCGCGGGTGGCGCAGGTGGTACTGCTGCTGGTGGTCGGCTTCCTGGTGCTGAACAAGGTCTACGCACCGCAGTACGCGCTGTGGTTGCTGCCGCTGGTGGCCCTCGCCCGTCCGAAGGTGCTGGACATGGCTGTCTGGTCGCTCGCCGAGGCACTCTACTGGTGGGCCGTCTGGGGGCACCTGGGCGGGCAGATCGCTCCCGGTGACGGCGGCCCCGAGGTCGTCTACTGGGCGGCGATCGTGCTGCGCGTCGGCGCCCAGCTGTGGATCGCCCAGCGTGTCATCCACGACATCCGCCACCCCTGGGACGACCCGGTACGCGTCCCCTTCGTGGACGACCCGATCGGCGGCGTGCTCGACCACGCACCCGATGCGGGCATGGTGGACGACGCCAGGGAACCCATCTCCCTGATGTCCGATGACGACTGAACCGCGCCGCGCCAGCCAGATGGACGGCCTGGCTGTGGTCACCGGCCTCTTCCTGCTCACCCGCGCACTGTTCGCGCTGGTGGCGGCGGTCGTGATGCGCACCTCCGGACGCTCCCTGCACGACGTGATCTCGGCCTGGGACGTCCAGCACTTCGAGGCCATCGCCCTGCACGGTTACGCCGAGAAGATCGACCAGGCCTTCTTCCCGGGCCTGCCGATGCTGTTGCGCGTCGGCGTCTGGTTCGACCTTCCGTTGGGCGGGCTCGGGGTGGTGATCGGCCTGGTCACCTCCTGGCTGGCAGCCGTCGCCCTGTACCGGATGGGCGGTTGGTTTGCCGCCGCCTGGTGGCTGGCGGCCCCGACGGCGGTGTTCACCACCGTCGCCTACACCGAGGGTCCGTTCTGCGCTGCCGCCTTCTGGGCCTGGGAACGCGCGCGTTCCCGCGACTGGACGAGTGCCGCGCTGCTTGGCCTGCTGGCCTGCAGCTTCCGGATCTCGGGTCTCTTCCTGGTCGGCGCACTGGGCCTGCTGGCGCTGGCCCAGACCTGGACCGACCACCGCCGCGGCGAGCTGGACGCGCGTCGCTCGCTCGCCGGGGTGGGGCTGGCCGTCGTTCCCGCGCTGGCGATCGTCGGATACTTCGCCCACCTGCACCAGCTGACGGGTTCCTGGCGGGCCTGGTTGGACGCCCAGCAGACGGGCTGGGCGCGCGGTTTCACGTCCCCGCTCGGCGCGCTGCGCAACACCCTCGACAGCGCCCGTCCGTCCGCTTGGCCCGACCGGCCTCGCGTCGCGCAGGTCTTCGCGCTGGAGGTGATCTCGATGCTGGTCGGGACGGCCACGTCGGTCGCCTGTCTGGCCCGTCGCCGCATCCCGGAGGCCGGTTGGGTCGGCATCCAGGTGGTCGCCTTCGCCACCTCCTACTGGTTCATGAGCGTGAACCGGGCGGTGCTGTTGTGGTTCCCGCTGTACCTGCTGCTGGGGCAGGCAAGCACCTGGCGCCCGCGCAGCGCGGCCAACCTGCTGGTCTGGCGGGGTGTGATGGGGCTGGTCTGGTTGGGCAGCCTGGCCGCCGGCCTGTGGTGGGCGTGGTTGCTCTACACAGGCCAGTGGGCCAGCTGAGAACAGCCGGCCCACTGGGTGTCAGGTACTGCGTGGTGCTGGGTCAACCCCGTTCGATCAACCCGGTTCGATCAACTGCGCTCGATCAACCCGGTTCGATCAACAACCCCGTTCGATCAACCCCGCTGGATCAACCCCGGGCGACGAAGACCTGCGGCAGGTTCCGCTTCGGGCCCCAGGCGGCACCACCGTCGACGGGCTTCGCGCCACGGGCGGTGTCGAGCTTCCAGGCGTAGACAACGGTCGCGCGGCTCCTGGTGGACGGCCCGGCCGTCGAGGTGGTCTTGACGTCACCCAGCCGGGTCTTCGCGTTGATCGCCGCGATCCGCTGGGCACCGGTCGCGCCGACGGGCACCGTGATCGTCACGTACTCGTGCTTCTCGGAGAAGTGCTTCGCGTGACGAGCCTGCTGCCACAGCGGGCCCAGCTCGCGGTAGACCAGACGACGGTCGTCGTCCGCCGCCAGGTACTTGTTCAGCACCACCTTGCTGCGCAGCGTCGCGACGTCAACCTGGTAGGTCTCGGTGACCGTCTTCACCGACGGCGGCGTGGTGGGCCGGGAGGGAGGTGGCACCGGCGTGCCGCCCTGCCCGTCGGCGCTGGCGCTCGTCACTGCGGTCTTGGCGGTGACGGCCACGCCGTTGATGGTGCCGAAGTCGGTGTAGACCTGCTGGCTGCCGTCCACCGCGCAGCTACCGGCCATGCGCAGCGCCCCCGGCTCGGTGGGCGTGTAGGTCGCGCTCAGCCTGGTGCCGGTTCCGGTGGCAGTCACGAGGTCCTTCCACCAGCCGGTTGGCTGCTGCTGTGCGAGGGTTGCCTCGCAATCGCTCTGGCCGGGCCCCGCGACGTCGGTGAAGGTCACTGGCTGGCCGACGACCGTCTCCACACCGCTGACGAGCGCGAAGCCCACTCGTCCGGAACCGGTGTCCCAGGCAGCCTTGAAGGTGCCGTTGACCGGCGCGGCCTGGCAATCGGCGTCGCAGAAACCACCCGGGCCGGGCGTGCTGAAGGTGGTGCCGTTGACGGTCACGCTGAACGGTCCGGCCACGTTGTAGGAGCGCACCAGGAAGGAGAACTCACCCGAGAAGGTGAAGGGTGCGGTGTGCGAGGCGAAGTAGGCATCGCTGAAGGTGAAGGTCATCTGGTCGTTCGTGAGCGTCATCGTTCCTGCACCTGTTGCCATCGGGTAGGTGCCGACTGGTAGGTCGACGCCCGCGCTGGCCGAGACGGGCAGGGTGACGCTCTTCTGGTCGGTGGTGCCCCCCACGGAGCACGCATAGTGCGTCGGATCCGCACCGTCGGTGCAGGTCATCGAACTTTGCGTGGCGGCCCGGGCCGGGCTGGCCGACAGGTAACCCCCGGTGAGGCTTGCGGCGGTGACAGCGGCTGCCAGGCCGAAGCGGATGGACTTCTTGCCCATGATTGATCCCCCGATCATTCCCGACCACGGGCGCCAGGGGTTGCCAGCACGGGCACCGCCGGTGGCACCCGCCCACCGTTGGGGCACGTACTCAGGAGATCCCCCGATGTCCATGAGACGTGTTGTTGGTGCGGCCATCATGGCACCGGCCGGGGTCACGGGCGACCGATTCTGTACCTGGGGTGAGGCATTCCTCCTGCAAGATGCCTGAAGTGCTTGGCAGACCGGGCCGTTGCACCCGATCAGCACCGATAGCCTGCGAGGGCAATCAGCGACATCGGGGGAGTCATGACTGGGCCACGCATCCATTCGAGCGCCGACATCGACCAAGGGGCCGTCGTTGGTGACGGTTCGTCGGTCTGGCATCTGGCGCAGGTGCGTCACGGGGCACATCTCGGGCGCAATGTCATCGTCGGACGCGGTGCATACATCGGCGAGGGAGTGCAGGTAGGCGACAACTGCAAGATCCAGAACTACGCGCTGGTCTACGAGCCGGCCGTCCTCGAGGACGGTGTCTTCATCGGCCCCGCAGTGGTGCTGACCAATGACCAGTTCCCGCGCGCCGTGAACCCGGACGGGTCACCCAAGAGCGCCAGCGACTGGGAGCCCGTCGGCGTGACGCTGCGCGAGGGCTGCTCCATCGGCGCCCGCTCCACCTGCGTCGCCCCCGTCACCATCGGGCGCTGGGCGACCGTCGCTGCTGGCTCGGTCGTGGTCAAGGATGTCCCCGACTTCGCACTGGTCGCCGGCGTGCCCGCGCGTCGGATCAAGTGGGTAGGACGCTCGGGCTTCCCGCTGGAGGCCGACGGCGCAGACGGCTGGGTCGACACCCGCACGGGCGATCGCTTCGTCCAACGCGGGGAAGAGCTCACGTTGTTGTCCGAGGGCGGCAACGAATAGGGAGCCGGGGGGCTCAAGAACAACCAGCAGACCGGGACGTCCGGCCGCTGACAAGGGGGGACCACACGTGAACCAGGCATTCATCCCACCGGCCAAGCCGATCATCGGTGAGGACGAGATCGAGGCCGTGACGCGCGTGATGCGCTCCGGCATGATCGCCCAGGGCCCGGAGGTCGCCGCCTTCGAGACCGAGTTCGCCGAGCACTTCACGCCCCGACGACGTGCCGTGGCCGTCAACTCGGGCACCTCCGCACTGCACATCGGCCTGATGAGCTCCGGCATCGGCGCTGGCGACGAGGTGATCGTCCCCTCGTTCACCTTCGCGGCGACCGCGAACTCCGTCGCGCTGACCGGTGCCACGCCGGTCTTCGCCGACATCGATCCCGACTCCTTCTGTCTGGCCCCGGCCAGCGTCGAGGCCTCCATCACCGAGCGGACGCGCGCGATCATGCCCGTCCACCTGTACGGGCACCCGGCCGACATGGAGTCGCTGCGACGGATCGCCGAACGGCACGGGCTGCAGCTGTTCGAGGACGCCGCGCAGGCCCACGGGGCATCGCTGCACGGCGTCCCCGTGGGCAGCTTCGGCACCTTCGGGGCCTTCTCGCTGTACCCCACCAAGAACATGACCTCGGGCGAGGGCGGCATGGTGACAGTCGAGGACGCCGAGGTCGAGCGCAAGTGCCGCCTCTACCGCAACCAGGGGATGTTGAAGCAGTACCACAACGAGGTCGTCGGCCTGAACAACCGGATGACCGACATCCATGCCGCGATCGGACGAGTGCAGCTGACCAAGGTCGATGGCTGGACCGCCCAGCGCCAGGCCAATGCCGACTTCCTGACCGCGAACCTGCAAGGCGTCACCCCGCCGCCGGTCGCCGCTGGCGCCGTGCATGTCTACCACCAGTACACGGTGCGCGTTCCCGAGGGACGCGACGAGTTCGCCGCCCAGCTCAAGGAGCGCTTCAACGTCGGCTCGGGTATGTTCTACCCGGTGCCCAACCACCGCCTGGCGCCCTTCCAGAGCCCGGTCGAACTGCCCGAGACCGAGCGCGCTGCGGCCGAGTGCCTCTCGCTACCGGTTCATCCGTCCCTCTCGCAGGACGACCTGGCGCGCATCGTCGAAGCCGTCAACACGCTGGCGAAGGCAGGTGCCTGAGATGGGGAACCTGCGCGCCGGGCTGGTGGGCCTGGGCTCGATGGGTCGTCACCACTCCCGAAACATGCGCGCCATCGACGGCGTCGACCTGGTGGCCGTCGCCGATGCCACCGGTGACCCCCACGGCGTCGCAGGGAACCTGGAGGTGCTGCCGGACGTCGACGCGGTGATCGCGGCGGGCATCGACTACTGCGTCGTCGCGGCACCAACGGCCTTCCACCACGAGATCGGGTTGAAGCTGGCCGACGCCGGGGTGCACGCGCTCATCGAGAAGCCGCTGGCCAAGGACCCCACCGAGGCCAGGGAACTTGCGCAGGCCTTTGCCGCGAAGGGACTCATCGGTGGCGTGGGCCACATCGAGCGCTACAACCCGGCCATCCAGAGCCTGCGGGCCCGGCTCGCGAATGGTGACCTGGGCGACATCTACCAGGTGACGACCCGTCGTCAGGGCCCTTTCCCGCCCCGCATCGCCGACGTCGGCGTGATCATGGACCTCGCCTCGCATGACATCGACCTCACCGCGTGGGTGACCCAGCGCGACTACGAGCTGGTGGCTGCGCGGACGATCTTCAAGTCCGGCCGACAGCACGAGGACATGGTCGCGGCCACCTGCCAGTTGGCCGGTGGGGTGATGACCAACCACCTCATCAACTGGCTGACCCCCACCAAGGAGCGCCTGTGCGTGGTGACCGGTGAGAAGGGCACCTTCGTCGCCGACACGATGACGGCTGACATCACCTTCTACGGCAACGGCGTGCAGGTGGAGACCTGGGACGGCCTGGCCCAGTTCCACGGGGTCACCGAGGGTGACATGGTGCGGTTCGCGATCCCGAAGCCGGAGCCGCTGCGCACCGAGCACGAACGTTTCCGCGACGCCGTCCTGGGCAAGGAGTCGGACATCGTCACCTTTGGCCAGGGCGCCGCCGTCGTCGAGGTCTGCGCGGCAATGCTGGAGTCGAGCCGGACGAATGCCTTCGTCCGAGTAGGCTGAGAAAGCTGAACCTTTCCTGAAGCGGTGGGTGGGGTGTGCCCCCCTCACCACCGCCGGATCCGAAGGGTCACTGCTGGTCACGGCCCTTTACCCTGTGTGGTGAGCGAACGCCTCTCGAGGGGCGTTGGCTACTTTGGTCGCCAAAGTACCCGAACGCCCACGGGGGGTGAGGTCATGAGCAGCTCGTCGGGAGCCCGCGGAGATCGACGCGAGCAGGTTGCCGCCATCGTCGGCGTCCTGTTGATGCCCCTGCTCATCGCCGGCACCTTCTTGTGGGCCACCGCGGATTCCAGCAGCCGCCTGCACGAGCAGCAGGCCGCCATCGTCAACCTCGACGCCGGAGCCCGGGTCGGGGACGACACGGTGCGGCTGGGCCAGACCTATGCCCTGCAATTGCGTAACCAGAGCGGTCCGAACTTCACCTGGCGGTATGGGGTCTCGGTCGCCGAGGCGCAGTCGGGTCTGGCCTCGGGACGGTATGCGGCCGCGGTGGTGATCCCGGCGGGCTTCTCGCGCGTCCTCACCGGCGCGGGGCAGCAGGACGATTCCGCGACGCTCCTCGTCGAACGCTCCCCGGTGACCGGGGTCAGCGACCAGATTGTCCTGAACACCCTCTCCGAGGCTGCGACCCAGGGGCTGGCCAAGGGCGTCGCCACCCAGTACCTGGACAACATCTTCGTCGCCACCACCGAGCTGGGAGCCGGACTGGCCGAGACCTCCGCACAGGTGCAGGAACTCGCCGGCGGAGTGGGCCAGGTCGCCGAGGACGCCGACACGGCAGCCGGGCAGAGCCAGCAGCTCACCCGTCAGGCGGGAGCGGCTGCGTCGCAGGCGTCGGACGTTCAGGGGGCCGCCGCCGCGAATGCCGCAGCCCAAAAGGCCACCACCGCGGCACAGGCCAAGAGCGCCGTGTCTGGGGCTGGCGTGCAATCGGGCGCCACTGCGCAGCAGGAGGCCATCGGCGCGGTCGAAGCCGCTGCCGGTGAGCTGGCCGGTGCCGCCGACAAGGCCAGCGAATCGGGAACAGGGGTCGCGGCCGACGCCAAGACCGCGGCGGCACAGGGAGACAAGGCCGCCACCAACGCGGACGCCGTGGCGAAGGCCGCAGCCGCGAACAAGGCCGCCGCCCAGGCCTACCGAGGCTCGATCAAGGACACGCTGACCCAGCAGGCCGACCTGCAGGCATCCCTCGGCGGCGCCCAGGAACTGCTCACCGCCTACGCCAGCAGCGTCGGTGTGGTCGCCGGGGCCGTGGCCAGCGCCACATCCGTCCAGGACGAACAGGCGAAGACCATGGCGCCCGGAACCATGCTCCGGGAGTCAGCCACGCAGCTGACCGAGGCCGCGAGCACGATCGAGGCGGCTGCGATCCCGGCCGACGTGGCGTCCGCCGCGGCGAGCGCGGAGTCGAACGCGTCCGCCCTGTCCGACAGCTATGCGGCCCTGCGAGAAGAGCTGCCCGCCGACGAGATCAAGCTCAACAACGGACTGGGCAACGGGTGCCCAGATGACTACAAGACCACTGAGGCCTGCCGCGTCTACAAGGAGGGCTACGAACTCGGGTACAACGACGCCGTGACCCAGGTGGCCGCCGCGCTCGCCGGCTCGGACTTCGGCGACCAGATCTCCTCACTGACGGCTGACACGGCGAAGGTCAGCTCCGGGATCAAGGGGTTGGCCGATTCCCAGGCCACCTCGGCGGCGACGCTGCGGGCGCTGGCCACCCAGCTGAACGCCCTGGCCGACCAGCAGGACCAGCTCTCCGATCGAGGCATTGCCGCCATCACCGCCTTGAGCAGCCCGGAGGTCACCGAGGCCGTCGACGGGCTGGGCGGGCAGGCCACCACCACCGACCAGGCCCTCGCAGCGCTGGGAAAGCAGATCAGCGCCAGCACCGCGTCGTTGGCCGCCGTCGAGGCCGAGGACGGGCCGGGTGCGACCCTCACCGCCAGCGCCACGACGATGACCACGGTCGCCACCAGCCAGACCGCCGTCGTCAACGCCCTGACCGGGCAGCTCGCGGCGATGAACCGCCAGCTGACGACCTTGTCGTCAGCCCTTTCCTCCGTGGACACCGGCGCCGCCGAGCTCGCCCAGTCGACCTCCCGAACCGACTCCGGAGCCACCCAGCTCGCCCAGCAGGTCTCTGATTTGAACGAACAACTCACCGCCCTGCAGGCTGCGGCCACCACCGCCAGCAGCCAGGCCACGGCCACCCAGACCAAGGCCCAGGCCCTCCAGCGACAGGTGAGCGCCCTGCAGCAAGCGGGCAGCTCCGTCACGACGTCGGTGCAGTCGGTCTCGAGGGATGCCAACACCCAGTCCCGGCGGGCGAACCAAGTGGTCGCCGCCGTGGCCGAGAACCAGGCCCTCATCCCGAGGGCGGACACCTCGGACGAACACCAGCGCCTCACGGACGTGATCAACGCACCGATCAGCACCCAAGAGTCGAACAGCAACCGCAACCTGACCTGGACGTCCATGCTGATGGTGATCGCCTTGTGGTGTGGCTCGGTGGCATACCACGCCGTCCGTCCGGCGGTGAGCGCACAGGCCAAGCGTTCTGCCGACGCCTCGGCGCTCTTGCTGGCGAAGGAGATGGTCCCGACCGGCGCCGTTGCCCTGGCGCAGGCGCTGTTGCTGGCCGTCGTCGGCCAGGTCGTGATGCGGCTGAACGTTGATCGCGTTTTGGCGATGGCCGGTGTGATGATGCTGGCCGGACTGGTCAGCATCATGGTGAACCACGTACTGCGCGCCTATCTGGGCGCGGTCGGCATGTCGGTGGCGATCGGCCTGGCCACCGTGACGCTGGTCAGCGTCGTGACGGCAGCCTTCCCGGCGACCCTGGACACCGTGCGCAAGCTCTCCCCGACCACGCCGATGGTGGACGCCCTGCGCGCCGCGATGACCGGCGCTCCCGGGTTGGGCCACAACCTCAGCATTCTCGCGGGCTGGCTGGCCGGCGGCCTGCTGTTCAGCGCGCTGGCGATCCTGCGTGCGCGCAGCGGACCCGAGAAGCGCGTCCCGACGGTCGTCGAGGGCGGCTGAGCCGGCGCCGGACGACTGGCGGGATAGTCAGCCGATGACGCGGTCGAACTGGGCCGTGGTGAGGCGCAGCTCGACCGGCACCTCCTGACCGATCGCGACCGTTGCGGCACCCGGCAGGAAGACCAGCGAGCTCTGCATGTGCGGGGGTTCCACGAAGAAGCGCTTGCGTCCGTCCAGCGTGTAGGGGCTGAGCGCCAGACCAGCGGCGGCCATCGAGCCTCCAGCCAGGGCAACGGCCCGCTGGCGCAGGCTGGCGCCGGCCGTCGGGGCCTCCAGTGCGACGCCATTCGCGGTGCCGCCGCTGACCACGACGACCCAGCCATCGGTGGGCATCCGACGCTGCCAGTATCCGATCCGCTCGCCGCGGCGCACCTTGTGTACGTCCAGCACCCGCGCGGTGGTCCGCAGCGCGTGCGGGGCTCCGAGCCAGAGCTTGGTGCCGACGCGCAGGTGCGTCTCGACATCCACCTCACGGGCGAGCGCCCGGTAGTCGCGGGCGCTCAGGTGGGAGAGCCACAGCGGCGCCTTGCGCACGGCCAGGGCACGCGACGCCAGACCACGGGCCTCGTCCAGGTGCGCTTCGGGCGGCCCGGACATGGGCAGGTGGATGGTCCAGCCCTCGACCCGCAGGTCACCCAGGCGGGTTTCCAGCTTGGGCAGGTCGTCAGCGGCCAGGCCGTGGCGTCGCATCGAGGTGAGCAGCTCGAGGATGACGCGGGCATCGGGACGCGCAGCCTGCGCGGCGGCGAGGTCGTCCAGTCGTCCGATGGTGCGTATCACCTGGTCGTCGTCCAACAGGTCGACGCCGTCGGCGACCGACCAGGGCGTGAGGACGACGATGTCCTTGGCCCAGCCGGCGTCCCGGACGACGGCGACCTCGTCGGCCGTCCCGACCGCGAGCACGGAGGCGCCCAGCAGGTCTGCCTCCTGGGCCAGCCGGGCCAGGCCGAAGCCGTAGCCATTGCCCTTGGCGACGGGCACCAGGCCCTGGGTCTCGCCGAAGACATTGCCGAGGTGGATGCGCCAGGCCTCGGTCTCGATGCGCAGGGTGACGCTCATCTCACTTCCCCCGGTTCAAGCCGCGGGCAGCGAGGTTCTTTGGACCGGCCGCCAAGTCGCGGGCGCTGGCGGTGATGTTTCGGGCGCGGGCGATGTGCTTGTCTCGGTTCAACAAGCGACTCTGGAGCTTGTCACGGTTCAACAAGCGACTTTGGAGCTTGTCTCGATTCATGTACGCGTCGAAGGCCTGATACAGCGGACGGTTCAGTGGCAGGTCCCACTCGCCGAGGTAGCTGACTGCCTCGCCCCCGGTGCCGACCTTGAACTGGATCAGGCCGATCTCGGGATCATCGGCGGCGACGCCCTCGGTGATGCCGCGCAGGTCGTAGGTGGAGCAACCGGCCACTATCGAGTCGCGGATCATCCGCCACTGGATCGCATTCGACCCGCGCACCTCCCGCTTCTGGTTCGACGAGGCGCCGTAGGAGTACCAGGCATGGCGTCCGACCCGGATCCAGGTGGTGGCCGCCACGACCTCGCCCTCGTGCTTGGCCAAGTAGACGCGCATCCGGTCGGGCATCTCGGTGTTCAGCGCGTCCCACATCGTCTCGAAGTAGGCCAACGGACGCGGGGTGAAGTGGTCCCGCTCGGCGGTGACAAGGTAGACCTCGTGGAAGGCGGCCAGGTCGTCGCGGGTGCCCTGGACCACCTCGACGCCGGACTTGTCGGCCTTCTTGATGTTGCGCCGCCACAGCTGGTTCATGCCCTTGAGGATGACGTCCTCACCCAGCGGGTTGCCGTGCTCGTCGGCCAGCGGCAGCTGGAAGTTGAACTTGGGCTGTCCGGCGGCGAAACCCTCGGCGTCCTTGGGCGACCTCCAGCCCAGACCCTCCAGCGTGCGGCGCAGCTGGTCCGCGGCTGGGCTGGTGCGGTCGGGGGTGGCCTGGCTCAGCGCTGTGACGGCTTCGTCGCTGACGGCATGCTTGATCGTGTTGTGGCCCCAGGCCCGCTCGACGAGCGTCGGCCCGATCCGCAGCCCGAAGGCACCACGCTTCTTGACGTGATCGGCCAGCGCGGTGAGCACCTGGTCGACGTCGGGTCGCGTCCAGTCGACCACCGGACCCTCTGGCAGGTAGGCGAGGTAGCGCTTCAGCCGGGGGAGCTGGCGGTAGAGCACCAGCCCGGTGCCGATCAGCTCGGAGCCGTCGAAGAATCCCAGCGAGTCGGAGCCCCACTCGGGCTTGACCTTCGCCCAGGCGGGGAGCTGCAGGAAGCTGACGGTGGTGGGGTAGTCGGCCTCGGCAGCCCGGGCCTCGACGAAGGCGAGGTGCTGGTCAGCCGTGATGCGGCGCGCGTGGATCGTCACACCGCCAATCTAGCGGGAGGCTGCGGTGCACAGGCTGGGTACGGGATGCGCGTCGCTGGCGATGGCTCAGGCGTCCGAGGAGTTGGACGAGACCCCCGGACGTCCGTCATGGACGATCTTGCCGGGGTTCAGGTTGCGGCCCGGGTCGACGCCCTCGAAGAGCTTGCGCTGCATGTGCACTCCGGCGGGGGAGATGTCCTGGTCGATCCAGGGGGAGTGCTCCTCGCCCACGCCGTGGTGGTGGCTCACGGTGCCTCCACAGTCGATGAAGGACTGCTGCACCGCGCGCTTCACGTGGTCATAGGTGTCCATGCTGGTTTCAGAGCCATCGGCCACCGCGAAGGTGAAGTACTGGCAGGCGCCCGCGTGGTAGCTGTGCGAGACGTGGCACATGATGAAGCCCCGGTGACCGGTCTCGGCGAAGGCCTTCTCGGCTGCCGCGACGGTCTTCGTGTGGATCTCCTCCGCCTGGCTCCAGGGGGTGGCGGTCTCCGAGACGTCCGCCGGGATCCCGATGTTGAGCAGGAAGTCGCGGATGTAGGGGATGTCGTACTTCTTCTGGTCGAACAGGGTTCCTGGGCCCTTGCCGACGCCCAGGCCCCCGTTGGCCTTCACGATCTTGCTGACGACGCTCTTGGTGTAGCGGACGTGCGTCGCCGAACCCTCGAAGCCGACGAAGCTGATGCAGATCTCGTCGAGGTTCCAGCCCTTGGCCAGCATCACGCGCTGGACGGCCTGGTTCATGTAGTGGCTCACCTTCGAGCTCTTCTTGCCGTTCGCCATCGAGAACTGGGTCTCGGCCGCGTCGGAGACGCGCAGCATCATCGGCTCGGCATCGGAGTGCGCGATCGCCTCCGCGGCTCGCAGCCCGTCCTCGTAGGTCGGGTAGAAGTAGGCCTGGATCTCGCGGACCTCGGCCAGCTTGTGCACCTGCATCCACGCCTCGGTGATGATGCCCAGACGCCCCTCCGAGCCCAGGACCATCTCCCGAACGCTCGGGCCGGACGAGTACGACGGCAGCGGGTGCAGCACCAGGACGTCAGTGCGTTCGGCGGAACCGGGAGCCGCGGGCATGATCATCCGCACCCCGCGGGTCATGTCGGCGATGTCGCCGTACTTGTCGGACTGTGAACCGGTGGAACGGGTGGCGATCCAGCCGCCGACCGTCGACCACATGAAGGAGTCTGGGAAGTGGCCCAGGGTCCAGCCCTGCTTGTTGAGCTGCTCCTCCATGTCGGGGCCCAACGCGCCGGCCTCGATCCGGGCCAGGCAGGAGTGCTCGTCGATCTCGAGCACCTTGCCCATCCGTCCCATGTTCACGGTGACGACCTGGCGCTGCTCACCCTTCTCCGGCTCCAGCGCAGCGACGATGTTCGAGCCGCCGCCGTAGGGGATGACGACGGCGTCAGCCTCGAGCACGGCGTCCATCACGGCGCGCACCTGGGCCTCGTCGGCGGGGTAAACGACGACGTCTGGGATGCGGTCCAGCTGCCCACGACGGACGCGGACCAGGTCACGCACGCCCTTGCCGAAGGCGTGGATCACGCGCACCTCGTCGTCGGTGGCGACGTACTGCTCACCGATCACCTCGACCAGCTTGGCGCGCAGATCATCACGGAGCTGGGAGGCGGGGACGTCGAGGTCGTCGAAGCTGGGGGTCTCGAGTTCCTTGGACAGGATGTCGACGCCGAGGTTCTCCATCGCGAAGGTTGGGAACTTGGGCTTGTCCGCGACGGCATAGGGCTTCGCAGCCTCGTCGCCCCAGCCCCACCACTTCTGGAATTTCACGGCCACGCTGTTCTTGTTCGGCTGGCCGGTCTGGTTGGTGCCGGCCTGCTCAGGGGTGCTCACGACTTCTCCTCGGGTGCTTCGGCGGTGCGCGCCTTCTCCAGCGCGGCGGTGTGGGCGTACTCGGCGAGCGTCTTCATGCCGTAGGCGCGAGCCGTCGAGTCGTGCAACTCGAGCACTTGGCGGCGGATCCGCTCGTTGAACTGGTGGGCGATCTCCCCGGGCTGGGGCATCATCGGGCGGCCGAAGACGACGTGCACCTTGGGACGGTTGAGGGGCGGGTGGGTCTGCTTGTGTGGCCACGCCGCGTAGGCGCCGACCAGGGCGACCGGGACGGCTGGGACGTGGCGCGAGATGCACAACGCCGCGGCGCCGGGCTTGAAGGGGGCCATCGCGCCGGTGCGCGAACGGGTCCCCTCGGGGAACAGCAGCAGCGGGACGCCGTCGGCCAGCAGTTGGCCGGCCATGCCCTTGCGGGCACGCGTCCCCTTGCGGTCGACCGGGAAGGCATTGAAGAACAGTGCCGTCGGGGCGGCCTTCCACCACCGGTCGAAGAAGTAGTCGGCGGCAGCGCCGGTGGCCAGGAACTTCGCCAGCCGGCGCGGCATCGAGCCGATGATCAGCGGTGCATCCAGGTGCGATGAGTGGTTGCCGACGACCACGAAGGGTGCCTCGAGGTTCTCCAGCAGTCCCTGGTTGTGCACCTCGATGTCCACCAGCCGCCAGACGGCAGGCTTGAGCAACAGGATCTGTGCGCCCGTGCGGGCCAGTGCGGTCGACTCGGAGGTGTAGCGGCCACGCTCACCGAAGCTGGGGCTCACTTCTTGGTCCTCGTTCCCGAGATCTTGCGGCTGGCCCAGCGAATGGTCGTGCGCGGCAGCATCTGGGCCACGGCGATGACGGCCTTCCACTTGGTGGTGGGGATGCTGACCGGCTTGCCCTTCTCGGCATCGGCCAGGCACTCGGACACCAGCACGTCGGGGTCGACCCAGACGAACTCGGGAAGTGTGGTGGTGGCGATGCTGGCGCGGTCGTGGAACTCGGTGTGCACCCACCCGGGGCACAGCGCCGTGGCGGTGACGCCCGTCCCGCGCAGTTCATTGGCGAGCGCCTGGGTGAAGCTGAGGCACCAGACCTTGATGGCCGAGTAGTTGCCGGAGTAGTACCACGCCGAGGTGGAGGCCACGTTGACGATGTGGCCGCGCCCGCGGGTCGTCATCGCGCGCCCTGCGGCGGCGGAGATCTCCAGGACGGCCCAGCACATCACGTCCATCGCCCGACGCTGGGTGGCCAGCTGGTCGGCGTCCAGCAGCTTGGCGTGCAGCCCGAAGCCGGCATTGTTGATGACCCAGTCGAGGTCGTGGGCCGGGTCCTCGATCCAGGCGGCGATGCGGGTGACGTCCTCGGCCTTGGACAGGTCGGCGGTGATCGTCTCGACGTGCACCCCGTGCTGGGCCGTGATGTCGCGAGCGATGGAATCCATGCGGGCGGTGTCGCGGGCGACGATCACCACGTCCAAGCCGCGGGCCGCGAAGGCCCGGACGAAGGCGTTCCCGATGCCGGACGTGCCGCCGGTCACGAGTGCTGTTGCCATGGGCACAAACTTACGGCACCCGGCAACGGCCATGTGCACGCCTGCCCCAGGACGACTGCCGCTGATGGGACACAATGGGCTGTGAGCACGTAGACCGGAGGCCACCATGACCCGCACCCATCTTTCGTCCGCCCGCCTGTTCGGCGCCTGCGTGGCCGGCCTGCTGGTCGGCGGGCTGTCGCTGTCCGGCTGTGCCTCCGACGATGCGTCCGCCCCCACCACGACGGCCACCGCGACCGCGACCTCGGCCAGCACGCCCAGCGAGGGGGCCGGCAGCGACGTTGCCTCGACGCCCAGCACCGCCGCCGCGACCCCCTCCAGCGCGATGGAGGTCGGCGACGCGAGCCCCTCGGTCACCGCGACCGTCGCCGCGCCCACCGAGAGCCTGAAGAAGGCATCCACCGCAGAGCTGCCCACCACCCTGGCCGGGCTGAAGGGTCAGCTCTTCGAGCAGGACGCCAACACCTCCGTCGGCCAGTACACCGGCACCACCGAGGATCAGATGCTCGTCGCGACGCTGACCAAGGGCCAGCAGCGTTCGGCTGCGCTGGCGCTGCTCTCGGAGCCCGTCACCGAGGGCCACACCACGTGCGGGACGATCCAGACGACCGGCCTGGTGGGCTGCTACCTGTGGTTGGACGGCGGAAACATCCAGCTGTTCGGCTCAAACCAGACCACGACCGCCGAGCTGCGCTCCGACGCCGAGGAACTGTGGGACTCGCTCTCCTGACCGGTTCGGTGCGGTGGGGCAGACCCCTCAGCACTCCTTGTACAGGGTGTTCTCGATCGCTGCGTCGCCGCGGTAGGTGTGTAGGCCGTACTCCAGGCCATTGCCGTCCCCGTCTTGGCTCAGCCAGCTGACCGCCAGCACGGCGTCGCGTCTGGTCAGGTCCAGCAGCCGGCGCTCGCGCAGGGTGGGGATGCGCGCGGTGACCTGCTGGGTGGCGACCACCTGGCTTGCACCCCGGGCACCGAGCACCTCGTAGAGGCCATGGTCGGTGAAGTCGTCCGCGATCACGTCCGCGAAGCGGGGAGGCAGCCAACTGCGCAGCACCACCAGCGGACGTCCCTCGGCCCGCCGCAGGCGTTCCAGGTAGAGCAGCGGGGTGCCGATCGCCAGGCCCAGCTGGCGGGCGGCCTCGGGGTTGGGGCGCGACGACTGTAGTCGCAGCACCTCGGTGGCGGGCTGGCGTCCAGTGGTGAGCAGCCTGTCGAACAGGGGAGTGAGTGGGTCGCGTCGCTGGTTGAGGGTGGAGGCGACGTGCGTCCCGACGCCACGGCGTCGCACGAGCAGGCCCTGGCGGACCAGTTCATCCATCGCCTTGCGGACGGTGGGGCGGGAGAGGCGCAGCCGGGCGACCAGGGCGAGTTCGTTCTCGAAGGGATCTCCGGGCTTGAGCGCGCCGCTGTGGATTGCCGCCGCCCACTGCTCCGCCAGCTGGTGGTACAGCGGCACCGGTGAGGTGCGGTCGACCACGACGGGCAGGGTGCTGGGCATGGGAACAACAGTAGGGCGTGTGCAAATGTCAGGACAAAAGGACAATAGGTGTACCTTGGGTTGATCCCACGACCGGAAGGACTCCTCGTGACTCCGCTGCGCCCGCGCCCCGCCCTGCTCGTCCCGGCTCTGCTTGTCCCGGCCCTCGTCCTGGCGGGCTGCTCTGCCACTGGCGGACGGTCGTCCGCCGAGGCGTCCGCCACCGCTGACGGCGGCTGCGCGACAACCACCATGAAGGTGACGATGGTCACCCACTCCGCTCCCGGTGACGACTTCTGGGACCTGGTTCGCAAGGGTGCTGAGGATGCGGCGAAGAAGGATTGCATCGACTTCGAGTACCAGGCATCCCCGGAGGGTGCCGAGCAGGCGTCGCTGGTGCAGGCCGCGATCGACAAGAAGGTGGACGGGATTGCCGTGACGCTGAGCAAGCCCGACCAGATGTCGGCGGAGGTGAAGAAGGCCGTCGCCGCGGACATTCCGGTGACCGCGTTGAATGGCGGTGTGGACGTGTGGCAGGGCCTCGGCGTCGCGGGTTTCTTCGGTCAGGAGGACCGCGTTGCTGGTGAGAAGACCGGCGAGCGGCTCAAGGCCGACGGCGCGAAGCACGTGTTGTGCATCCTCCACGAGCAGGGCAATGTCGGCAATGACTCGCGTTGCGCGGGTGTGAAGGCAACGCTGCCGGGCACCGAGACGCTGTACGTGAATGGCGCGGACATGACCGATGTGTCGAGCAAGATCACCGGCAAGCTCCAGCAGGACAAGTCGATCGACTACGTGCTCGGGCTGAAGGCGGCGGTGGCGCTGACGGCGGTGGATTCGGTCAAGGAGGCCGGGTCGAGCGCGAAGATCGCCACCTTCGACACCAATGCCGAGTTGGTGAGCGCGATCAAGGACGGCAGTGTCCAGTTCGCGGTCGACCAGCAGCCCTACCTGCAGGGCTATCTCGCGGTGGACGCGCTGTGGCTGTACAAGACCAATGGCGACACCATCGGCGGTGGCACGGCGACCCTGACCGGGCCGGCCTTCGTCGACAAGACGAATGTCGCGGCGATCGAGAAGTTCGCGGCGGCTGGCAAGCGATGAGCAGTGCCGCAACCACCACAGCGGGCGAGCTGACCCGCGACGATCGGACCCGGCGCCGGTCGTTGGCGACGCGGCTGCTGGTGCGTCCGGAGATCGGTTCGCTGGTTGGCGGGCTGGCGATCTTCTGCTTCTTCATGGTCGTGGCGCCGAGCTTCCGCAACGTCGACAATGCCGGGACGATCCTCTACGGCGCCTCCACGATCGGTCTGATGGCCGTGCCGGTGGCGCTGTTGATGATCGGGGGTGAGTTCGACCTGTCGGCCGGTGTGCTCGTCACCACCGCGGGGTTGGCTGCTGCGTTGCTGTCGTGGTCGTTCAATCTCAACGTCTGGGTCGGGGTCGTGCTGGCGTTGCTCGTCGCGCTGGCCGTCGGGCTGGTCAACGGACTGCTGTTGACCCGCACGAGGCTGCCCAGCTTCCTCACCACCCTGAGCACCTTCTTCGTCCTGCAGGGCGTGAACCTGGGCATCACCCGCTGGGTGGGCGGTGGCGTCGCGTCCCCGGCGATCTCCGACATGGCAGGCTTCAGCTCCGCGCACGCGGTGTTCGCGTCCGAGTGGGTGCTGCAGTTTGGCACGCACACGCTGCGGCTCAAGATCACGCTGCTGTACTGGCTGCTGCTCACCCTGGTGGGCGCGTGGCTGCTGCTGCGCAACCGCTGGGGCAACTGGATCCTCGCCGTCGGTGGGGACGAGGACGCAGCCCGTGCCTCGGGCGTCCCGGTGCGCCGGACCAAGGTCGGGCTGTACCTGTTCGTCGCCTTCGCTGCCTGGCTGAGCGGCATGCACCTGCTGTTCGGCTACGGCGTCGTGCAGTCCGGTGAGGGCGTCGGCAAGGAGTTCCTCTACATCATCGCCGCAGTGATCGGCGGCTGCCTGCTGACCGGCGGCTTCGGCTCGGTCGTCGGCGCCTCCGTCGGCGCGCTGATCTACGGCATGACCCAGCTCGGCATCAACTACGCCGGCTGGAACCCCGACTGGTTCAAGACCTTCCTCGGCGTGATGCTGCTGCTCTCCACGCTGCTGAATGTCTGGCTCAAGCGAAAGGCGGAGCAGCGCTAGTCACTGCAAGGGGGAGGACCCCCTTTGACCCCCGAACACTCGCACGCATCGCTCCTCGCAGGCTCGGAGCTGTGCTCGTCACTGCAAAGGGGGACGACCCCCTTGGACCCCCGAACACTCGCACGCATCGCTCCTCGCAGGCTCGGAGCTGTGCTCGTGGAAGGAGAAGTACGAATGGAAGCCACTGGACCAGCCGCCTACCTCGAGCTTCGCGAGGCGGGCAAGAGCTACGGCAATGTCGACGCGCTGCGCGGCGTGAACCTGGTCGCCCGCGCCGGTGAGGTCACCTGCGTGCTCGGCGACAACGGCGCCGGAAAGTCGACGCTGATCAAGATCATCGCCGGGCTGCACCAGCACTCGTCCGGCACCTTGCTGGTGGACGGACGCGAGACGCGCTTCTCGTCCCCCCGCGACGCGCAGGCCGCGGGCATCTCGACCGTCTTCCAGGACCTCGCGCTCACCCCGCTGATGGCGGTGTGGCGCAACTTCTTCCTCGGCAACGAGATCACCCACGGCCTGGGCCGGATGAACATCGCGGAGATGAAGCGGATCACAGGCGAGTCGCTGCTGCAGATGGGCATCGACATCCCCGACCTGGAGACCCCGGTCGGGTCGTTGTCCGGCGGCCAGCGCCAGTGCGTCGCGATCGCCCGGGCCCTCCACTTCGGCGCCAAGGTGCTCATCCTCGACGAGCCGACCGCCGCTCTGGGCGTGAAGCAGTCCGGAGTCGTGCTCAAGCAGGTGGCCCGCGCCCGCGACGCCGGCATCGCGGTCGTGTTCATCACCCACAACCCCAACCACGCCTGGTTGGTGGGCGACCACTTCGTCGTCCTCGCGCTCGGACGGGTGGTACTGGACGGGTCCAAGCAGACCCTCACCCTCGAACAACTCACCCAGCAGATGGCCGGCGGCGCCGAACTCGACGAACTGGCCCACGAACTCAGCGCCTGAGACTGGCTACCTTGCGGCCGCCTGCCCTCCGAACGAACCCGCCCTGCGAACGAACCCGCCCTCCCCATGAACGGCGAAGACCCGGATGG
>NZ_BAAAKI010000001.1:173932-244715 GCF_039527675.1 Luteococcus sanguinis | reverse complement strand
ATCCGGGTCTTCCATGTCCGCCGGTTCGGGGGCCCGGTGGAGTCGTTCGGCGTTGGGTCGGCTTGGGGGCCGGTCCAACGCTTCCTGCGTCCGGCGGATCTGCTCGGGGTTCCACCCGCCGGAATGGGCTGGCGCCGGCTCGGGGGTTCCGGCGGGATCTGTGTCCACCCACGAATTGAACCTACGGAGGCCCGCCACCGGCCGCAATGGAGCGGCGTTCCCCGAAGCCTCGGAACCTGGCGATCGTCGCAGGTTGAAGGGACGCCTTCGCAGCGTCCCAATGACCTAGTCAGCGGGCTTCGCGTACTCCCGCCCCGGGCAAAGGCCAACGCCACAAGGCATCCATGATGTCCGGGGTGGCTTCAGCGGGGTTTCAGGTTGAAAGCGTGCCAGAGCGCTCAGTTGGCGATGACCGCGGCGGTTTGGCGGGCCATCGCCAGTTCCTCGTTGGTGGGGATCACCAGCACCTCGATCGTGGACTCGGCGGTCGAAATCCGTCGCTGCGCCTTCGAGCGGACGGAATTGACCTGTTCGTCCAGCACCGTCCCGAAGGCTGGCCGCAGGCGGTCGACGACCATCTTGCGGATGTGGTCGGCGTTCTCACCGACGCCCGCGGTGAAGGTGATCACGTCGCAGCCGCCCAGGAAGGCGATGTAGCTGCCGATGTAGCCGACCAGGCGGTGCACGTAGACGTCCAGGCCGAGCTTGGCCTGCTCGTCCCCCGCCTCGATCAGCGCCTTGATGTCGCGCATGTCGGTCTTGCCGGTGAGCCCGAGCATGCCGGAGCGCTTGTTGAGCAGGGTGTCGATCTCGCCGAAGGTGGCGCCAGCCTCGCGGAAGAGGAAGGCGTGCAGACCCGGGTCAACGTCGCCGGAGCGGGTGCCCATCACGAGTCCCTGAAGGGGCGTCAGGCCCATGGACGTCTCGATCGGATGCCCCCTGTCGATCGCCGACAACGACGCGCCGTTGCCCAAGTGGCAGACGATCTGCTTGAGCTCGGAGTAGTCACGGCCGAGGAACTCCGCGGCTTGGTGCGAGACATAGTCGTGCGAGGTTCCATGGAAGCCGTAGCGGCGGATCTCGTGCTTCGCGGCCAGGTCACGGTCGATCGCGTAGGTGTAGGCCTCCGCGGGCAGTTCTGAGAAGAAGGCCGTGTCGAAGATGGCGACCTGGGGGACGTCGGGCAGCACTCGGCGGGCAGCGCGGATGCCGGCGATGCCGGGCGGGTTGTGCAGGGGTGCCAGCCCGGAGAGGTCCACCAGCTTCTGGATGACGCCGTCATCGATGATCGTGGTCTTGTTGAAGGCGGTGCCACCGTGGACGGTGCGGTGGCCGACGGCCACGGCGTCGGCGATGGCGGGCCCGTGCTCGTCGAACATCGCGACGACGGCGGTGAGTGCCTCGGTGTGGTCGAGGAAGACCTGTTCGGTGGAGAACTCCTCGCCGTTGACCTCGTGCTCGATGGTGCCGGGGGAGGCGTCGCCGATCTTCTGCACGAGCCCGACCGCCATCACGGCCTCGGTCTCGGCGTCGATCATCTGGTACTTGATGGAGCTGGATCCGCAGTTCAACAGCAAGATGGGCTTCGGCATGTGGCGAGCCTATCGGCCGTCCCGGTCGCGGGGGCCCGCGAGGGCTGCGCACGGGGTCGCCGGCGCCTACGGTTGGCGTACGGGACGATGAATTGGGCCGACGGTGCAAGGGCGCACCGGGGCGCACCGCGAAGGGGGCTTCGAGATGGGACGAGTCAGCGCGCAGCAATTCGTGGACCTGGTGGTCGACCCGGGCAGCTTCGGGCCGCTGCCGAGCCGTGGGACGACGACGGCCGATGCCGTCTACGCGGCCGAACTGGCCGCTGCGCAGGAGGCGACGGGGCTGGACGAGTCGGTGTTGTGCGGCACCTCGCGCGTCGGCGGCCAGGAGGTGGTGCTGGTGGCCGGGGAGTTCGGCTTCCTGGCGGGTTCGATCGGCGTGGTCACGAGTGATCTGATCCTGGCCGCCTTCGACCATGCGACGGAGCACCAGATGCCCCTGTTGGTCTCGCCGTGCTCGGGGGGCACCCGGATGCAGGAGGGGACGCCCGCATTCGTCCAGATGGTGAAGATTGGGCAGGCCGTCCGCGCGCACCGGCGGGCTGGGCTGCCCTACCTTGCACACCTGCGGCACCCGACCACTGGCGGGGTGCTGGCCTCCTGGGCCTCGTTGGGGCACTACACGACGGCGCAGCCGGGCGCGATGGTCGGATTCCTGGGCCCCCGTGTGCAGGAGGCGCTGACCGGGCGCCGGATCGAGGACGGCATCCAGCGCGCCGAGAACCTGGAACGGGTCGGTGTCATCGACGCCGTGGTGGCCGACGAGTGCGTCCGGTCGCTGTGGCTGCGCTGGCTGGACGCGATCGGGCCGGCCCACGAACGCCAAGGGTCTGGGGTCGGGCCGGTCACGCCGCGGGCAACCGGTGCCCCGGTGGACATGGCGGGCAAGGCTGCGCTCGCGGACGCCCCCACGGACCCCTGGCCGGCGGTGCAGGCGTCGAGGGCAGACGACCGTCCCGGCGTGCTGGATGTCGTTGCGGCGTGTGGCGGGACGGCCGTCTGGTTCTCCGGGACCGGTGACGGACGTGTCGACCCGACCATCAAGGCGGGGCCGGTTCGCTGGTGCGGCCGTCCACTGATGCTGGTGGGCATGTGCCGCGACACCCAGACCCACCACGAGTTGGGCCCGGCGGGGCTGCGGATCGCGCAGCGGGCCTTCGCTGTGGCGCAGGAGCTCGGGCTGCCCGTGGTCACCATGATCGACACGCCCGGCGCCGAACTGAGCGCGTGGGCCGAGAACCACGGACTGTCCGGTGAGATCGCCCGGACCCTCGGGTCCCTTGCCGAGCTGACGGTCCCGACGGTGAGCGTCATCCTGGGCGAGGGCGGCGGGGGAGCGGCGCTGTCGATGCTGCCCGCCGATCGCACGCTGGTGGCCGCGAGCGGCTGGTTGTCGCCCATCGCCCCGGAGGGTGCATCGGCGATCATGGGACGCTCCGGCGGGGACGCGGCGGCGATGGCCCGCGCGCACCGGATCGGCGCCCATGACCTGGTCGCGATGGGGGTGGCGGACGCGATCATCCCCGAGCCGGACGACTGGTCGACGCCACCTCTCGGCCCCGAGGCATTGTCGTCGCGCGGCCACTTCTGCGATGCGGTGGGAGTGGCCGTACTCGAGCAGGTGGAGGAACTTGCCGCGATTCCGACCGACGAACGGCTGGCGGCGCGACGGGAGCGTTTCCGCGCCGTGGGCTGAGGGCGAACCGTCAGCGGATCAGAACTGACCCATCTGCTGGGCCTGGAGCTGCAGCCGGTTGATGCGGTCGGCCATCGGCGGGTGGGTGCTCATCAATTCGCGCACCTGGCCGAAGGGGTTGGCGATCATCATGTGCGCGGCGTTCTGCAGCTGGCGGTTGGGGGCCAGGGGAGCGACGGCCACGCCGTGCTCGAGTTTCGCCAGCGCCTGGGCCAGGGCGAGCGGATCCCCGGTGAGCTTCGACCCATCCTCGTCCGCGTCGTACTCGCGGGTGCGGCTGATCGCCATCTGGATCACTGACGCAGCCAGCGGCGCGAAGATCGCCGCAGCGAGCAGACCCAGCGCATTGCCGTTGCGCTCGTCACTGCGTCCGCCGGAGAACATGGCGCCGAAGCTGAGCATCTGCCCGATCGTGCTGATCATGCCGGCGATGGCGGCTGCCACCGAGCTGGTGAGGATGTCGCGGTTGTAGACATGCATCAGCTCGTGGCCGAGCACTCCGCGCAACTCACGCTCGTCCAGCAGTTGCAGGATTCCCTGCGTGCAACACACGGCCGCGTTCTGCGGGTTGCGACCGGTGGCGAAGGCATTGGGGGACGACGTGGGGGAGACGTACAGGCGCGGCATCGGCTGACCCGCGCGCTGGCTGAGCTCGGAGACGATCCGGTACATTTCGGGAGCCTGCTCAGGGCTCACCTCGACCGCACCCATCGAGCGGATCGCGATCTTGTCGCTGTTCCAGTACGAGTAGAAGGTGGTGGCCAGGCCCATCAGGGCGAAGATCCAGATGTAGGACGAACTGCCCGTGTACGCGGCGAGGGAGCCGCCGACAAGCAGCAGCAGGCCGAAGATGCCGCCGAAGAGCATCGCAGTCTTCGCGCCGTTGTAATGGTTGTGCATGTCTTCACAACGCCTTTCGCTGGAGTGCTTGTTCCCGCCGTTGCTGTCACCAGCCTGTGAGTCGGCCGCGCCGGTGGTGCCATCCCCAGAATGACAGATCGTCCCCGGGCCGGGCCCGGGGACGATCCGTCAACTGACTACAGCTGTGTGCGAGTACTGCGCGGTTGCTGGATCAGCTGCCGACCGAGTTCACCTGCAACTGCTTGGTGGCCTTGTTCAGGCCATTGCCGCCGCCCGAGGGATCCAGATCGATGTTGGCCGGGATGTAGCCATAGCCGAGCAGGCCCTTGTTGCCGACGGTCCGGTCGACCTTGGTGGTGGTGGCGTTGATGTTGATCTTGACGGTCGGCGCCAGGGTGCCACCGCGACGATCGGCGACCGTGTCGATGAACGACTCGACGAGCCCGCCGGGCATCACGTAGCGCGAGTACGACTGGTAGGCGCGAGCATTCTGCTTCGCGTCCCGGGCCACCAGGTTGAGGTCGGTCGGGTTGCCGAGCACCAGGCCTGACTTGTTGAGCGGCTGGAAGTCGCTGCGGATGCCGTCGCCGACGAAGCCGTAGACGCCGTCCGGGCCGCGCAGGCCAGCCGCGTAGGTGAAGGCGTGGCTGATCGTGAACAGGTAGTACTTGTACTGGCCGTTCACCTTCTTGATGACGAACTGCGGACGCTCGGTCTGGTCGTTGACGCAGTTGGCCGAAAGGATCGGCGGCAGGTACTTCCACTTGGTGAGCTGCTTGTTCGTCGCCACGGCCAAGCCGATGTTGGCCATCTGGAAGTTGGCGCAGGACGCGGTCACCGCGTCGGCATCTTCGCCGGACCTGCCCAGGTCGGAGTCCTGGCACTGGTAGTCACCACGATCAACGGCGGTGTTGCCCTCGAACACCATGAAGGTCTTGCCCGGGTAGGCTGGATCTTCGAAGGTGAAGGGATCGCGGAAGCTGTAGTAGGGGTTCTGCTCGACCGTCTGGTAGTACTTTCCGTCGGCCTTCAGCAACTCCTTGTGCCCGTTGAACCCGGACAAGCTCAGCCCGTCGGCGTCGGCTTTCAGCTTGCCGGTCGACAGCGAGATGGTGGCCATGGGCTTGTTGCGGTCGGCGAAGTCCAGGTGGGTGTAGAACAGCTTGACCTGGCCATTGCCGAACACGCGTGCCGAGCCGGACCATTCGGCCTGTGACTTGGGCGTCGTGTCGCCGAAGACCTTGCCGCCGTAGATCCAGGGCGAGGTGTTGTCGTTGGCCCTGCGGAACCAATAGCTGATCCGGGCGTTGACGTGGCGGTCGTCGAAGTCATAGCCGGCGTAAGGGTCGGCGGTCAGCGAGAAGATGACATTCCAGCCCTTGTAGGAGTACTGGTTGCCGTGGGCGTCGGTGAGTGGCCAGGTGTCCCACACCCACACCTGCTTGCCATTGCGGTCCAGCATCAGCGAGACGCAAGCCGGGCCGGCGAGAGGGCAGAGATGTAGCCATGGAGCATCCTTTGGGGTGAAGGAAACAGAGTGGGTTTTCTTGCCAGCAAGGGTTTCCCCCCGCTGCCTCGACTTTCCGACAAAATCAGCCGGTGCAAAACCCTCGCAGGGGTGTACCACCCGGGCCCCTTTGGACGATTGGGTGCAGGCTCAACTTCTGGCCGATTGTCCAGCCCCGGGCATCCCCGTTCCAGCCGCGAACTCCTGCGCCTGGATCGCCGTGATGGCCACCGTGTTCACGATGTCGTCCACCAGCGCGCCACGCGAGAGGTCATTGACCGGACGGTTGAGGCCCTGCAGCACCGGGCCCACCGCGACGGCACCCGAGGTGCGCTGCACGGCCTTGTAGGTGTTGTTGCCCGTGTTGAGGTCGGGGAAGATGAAGACCGTCGCCTGGCCCGCCACCTCGGAACCGGGCATCTTCTTCTGTCCCACCACGGGGTCCACGGCCGCGTCGAACTGGATCGGCCCCTCGACCTTCAGGTCCGGACGACGTTCCCGCACCAGGCGGGTCGCCTCGCGCACCTTGTCGACGTCCGCTCCCGAACCCGACTCACCCGTCGAGTAGGACAGCATCGCGACCCGGGGCTCGATGTCGAAGGCCGCGGCCGTGTCGGCGGATGAGATCGCGATGTCGGCCAGCTCCTCGGACGTCGGGTCGGGGTTCACTGCGCAGTCGCCGTAGACCAGCACCCGGTCGGGCATGCACATCAGGAAGGAGCTGGAGACGACCTTCACGCCCTCCTTGGTCTTGATGAACTCCAGCGACGGACGGATGGTGTTCGCCGTCGTGTTCACTGCCCCAGAGACCATGCCGTCGGCCATGCCGAAGTGCACCATCATCGTCCCGAAGTAGGAGGGGTCGTGCATCCGGTCCTTGGCCTGTTCGAAGGTGACGCCCTTCTTGGCGCGCAGGTGCGCGTACTCGATCGCGAACTTGTTGAGCAATTCATCGTCGGTGGGGTCGATGATCCGCGCCTTGGTCAGGTCGAAGCCCAGCGTGCGAGCCCGGGTGTTGATGGCCAGCGGGTCACCCAGCAGGATGATCCTGGCCACATTGCGTTCCAGGATGATCGACGCCGACTCCAGGATCCGGTCGTCGGACGACTCCGGCAGCACGATCGTGCGGACGTCGCGACGGGCCTGGGCCATCAACTGGTACTCGAACATGCGCGGCGTGCGGATCTCGCCACGGTGCAGGTTCAGGGCCTTGAGGAGCGCATCCTCGTCGAAGTTCTCGGCGAACATCTGGCGCGCGATCTCGACCTTGCGCGGGGAAGAGGTGCGGGTGCCCTCAAGGCCGAACAACTTCTCCGCGGTCGTGTAGGTTCCCGACGCGACGGTGCCGATCGGGATGCGCGCGTCGACGCCGTCCATCAGCTTGCGGACATTGGCCGGGATCTCGTATCCGCCGACCAGGAAGATGGCCGCGATGTTCGGGAAGGTGTCGGAGCGGTGCGCCATCACCAGCCCGGGCAGCAGGTCCGAGCGGTCGCTCGGCATGACGATCGTGAACTCCTTCTGGAGCCGGTCCAGCAGGTTCGGCAGCGTCATGCCAGCCACCAGGGTGCCCAGCGACTCGCGTTCCATGTCGGCGCGGGTTCCCATCCACAGCTCGGCGCCGAGCGCCTCGAACTGCATCCCGACGGTCGGCGCGGACAAGATGCCGTTCTCCGGCAGGACGGCGGTGACCAAGGTGGAGTCCACGGACGACAGCGCGGCGCGGGCCTCCTTGGCCAAGGCCGGGTCGACGCGCGTCGCGGTCAGGCCGATCACGGTGTTGTGGGCGCGACGGAACTCGCCCAGCGCCATCACCCCCGAGCGACGGATGGTGTCGGCGTCGCGTCCCTTGCCCCGGACGACGAGAAGCACCGGCGCGTTGAGGTTGGCGGCGACCTGGGCGTTGAAGTTCATCTCGGTGGGGGCCGAGACATCGCCGTAGTCGGAGCCCAGCACGACGATCGCGTCGTAGCGCTCGGCCAGCGAGCCGTACTTGTTGACGATGTGGGTCATCGCATCATCGGGGGCGGCGGCCAGATCGGCGTAGCTCACGCCGATGGCGTCCTCGTAGCTCTGCCGAATGACGTTCTGGCCGATCAGGGTGCGGGTCACGGCGTCGTCCTCGGCCCACTTCACCAGCGGACGAAAGACGCCGATGTTCGAGACGGTGCGGGCGAGTGAGTCGATCAGCCCGAGGGCAATGGCGCTCTTGCCGACGCCTCCCTCGGTGGATGCGATGTACACGGCTTTGGTCACGCGCCGAGCCTAGCCGCCCCGCCGTCACTTCGGAGGGTGACCCTGCGGGGGTCGGGCAACCGGGCTACTCCTGCGCCTCACCCGCGCGGTTGACCAGGTGGCCGGTGGCCAGCCCGTCGCCGAGGGCCAGCGCGGCGGTGATCCAACCGAGCCACTGATGGCCCGGCCAGGCCACGATCGAAACGACCGTGGCCAGCAGGACGAGCGCCAGCACGCTCCAGAAGGCGCGGGCGTGGGAGGCGAAGGGGAGCACGATGGCGGAGTGGCGGCCGACGAACATGCCCAGCGCGATGGTGACGGCCCCGACCAGGATGAACAACGCCGGAATGGCGATCTTCGGGTCGACCAGCGCGACGAGTGCACCGCCGACGGCGGTGGCGGCACCGAGGCCCACGAAGTACATGGAGTAGGAGCGCACCACCTTGCTGTTCAGGGCGCGCAGCGCGGTCTTGTCCACGAACTCGTTGTCAACCATCGCCCCAGTGTGGCGCGAAGCGTCCCCGCGTGTCAGCTGGGTGCGCTGAGCGTCCGCTGGCTGACGGGCCACGATGCGAGTGTCCGAGCCGCGTCATAGCCTTGGGCCATGCTTTCGCTTGGAGCCCATGTCGACCAGACCGATCCCATCGCCGAGGCGCAGGCCCGCGGGGCCACGCTCTCGCAGTTCTTCCTCGGTGACCCGCAGGGTTGGAAGGGCCCGAAGGTCGCCTATGAAGGCGGCGCCCAAGCCCTGCGCGAGGCAGCGACCGCAGCGGGCGTCGACCTGTACGTGCATGCGCCCTATGTGCTGAATGTGGCGACTGTCAACAACCGCATCCGCATCCCCTCCCGCAAGCTCTTGCAGCAGACGGTGACCGTCGCGGGCGAGATCGGGGCCAAGGGCGTGATCGTTCACGGCGGCCACGTCGGTGCGGGCGACGACGCCGAGAAGGGCTTCGACAACTGGCGCAAGGCCGTCGACGGCATCGACCTGACCGTGCCGCTGCTGATCGAGAACACCGCCGGCGGTGCGAATGCGATGGCCCGCCACCTCGACCGGATCGCCATGTTGTGGGAGGCGATCTCCACCGCGTCCGGCTTCGAGAATGTCGGTTTCTGCCTCGACACCTGCCATGCCCATGCCGGTGGCGAGGAACTCGTCGGGCTGGTCGAACGCGTCAAGGCAATCACCGGACGGATCGACCTGGTGCACTGCAATGACTCCCGCGACGCCTTCGACTCCGGAGCCGACCGGCATGCCAACCTTGGGCAGGGGCAGGCCGATCCCGAGGGGCTCTTCGAGGTGGTCCGGGTGGCCGGTGCCCCCGTGTGTCTGGAGACCCCCGGCGGCGCAGAGGTGCACTCCCTCGAGCTCGACCTGCTGCGCCAGAAGCTCGGCGAGTGATGGGGGAGTTCAGCAACTACCACCTGGCACGGATGATCGCCGACTCGGCGCAACGCTTCGCCGAGCGCCCTGCCACGCGCATCGAAGGGCCGGACGGGCAGTGGCAGGTGCTCACTTACCGCGAGTTCCACGAGGCGATCGTCCGCGCCGCGTGCGCCCTGGTCGACGTGGGCGTCCAGCCCGGTGACCGGGTGGCGATCCTGTCCGCGAACCGTCCCGAGTGGAGCATCGTCGACCTGGCGGTCGCCTCCGCCGGGGCGGTCAGCGTCCCGATCTTTGCGACCTCCACCGTGGAGCAGGTCCGTCACGTGGTGACCGACTCTGGAGCGAGGCTGGTCTTCGTGGCTGGCACGCGTGAGCTGGCCACCGTGCGGGAGGCCAGCGCGGCCCCGAGGGTGATCAGCTTCGACGAGCTGGACGAGGTGTCGAGCCTCGCGTCCCTGCTGGCCACCGACCACTCGCGCCACCGTGATGAGATTGCCGCCCGCACCGCCGCCGGACGAGGGGACGACCTCGCCACCATCATCTACACCTCCGGCACCACGGGGAAGGCGAAGGGCGTGATGCTCAGCCACGGGGGTTTCGGCGCCCAGCAGGCCGCCATCGACGAGTGTTGGGACTTTCGACCCACCGATTCCAGCCTCTGCTTCCTGCCGCTGGCCCACGCGCTGGAACGCGACTGGACCTTCCACCTGTTCCACCGTGGCTGCCTGAACACCTACTGTCCCCGCCCGAAAGAGGTCGGACGACTGCTCGCCAAGGCCCGCCCGACGCTGCTGGTCAGCGTCCCGATGCTCTTCGAGAAGGTCATGTCGGGGGCACGCGCGCAGGCCTCCTCGCCCGTGGCCCGGCGCACCTTCGAGTGGGCGCTGCGGGTGGGCGGCCAGTGCCAACACGCCTATCGGAAGGGCGCCACCCCATCGCTCTGGTGGCGGGCGCAGCTGCCCGTGGCGGACAAGCTGGTGCTGTCGAAGATCCGTTCTGCGGTCGGCGGCTCGAAGACCCTGCTGGTCAGTGGCGGGGCGCCGCTGCGCCGCGAGGTGGAGGAGTTCTTCTCCGCCGCCGGAATCCTGCTGGGGCAGGGATACGGGCTCACCGAGACCGGGCCGATGGCGACGATCTACGCCCCCGACCGGTTCAAGCTGGGGACGGTGGGCTTCCCGATCCGGGGCGCCGAGTTCCGCATCGGCGCCGAATCGGAACTCCTCGTCCGGACCCCGTCGATGATGCTTGGCTACTGGGGTGACGAAGAGGCGACTCGCGCCGTGCTCGGCGAGGATGGATGGCTGCACACCGGGGACGTGGGTTACGGCGACACCGACGGATTCGTCGTGGTGACCGATCGGCTCAAGGAACTGATCGTCACGGCCAACGGCAAGAACGTCGCCCCTCAGGCCGTCGAGGCCGCCCTGCTGGCCGAGGCCCGTTTCGACCAGGTGATGGTGGTGGGCGACTCACGTCCGTGCCTGGTCGCCGTCATCCAACCGACGCAGGACGGCTGGGCCTCGCTCGCCCAGGAGGCAGGGGTGACTGGGGCACCCGAGGAATTGGCCGACGACTCGGCGATGCAGGCGCTCGTACGCCAGCGGGCGGCCGATCTGACGTCCGGTCTGGCGCACGAGGAACAGGTGCGGGACGTGATCTTGTCGGCTGGCCGCATCACCCAGGCCAGCGGGCTTCTCACGCCCACCTTGAAGATTCGGCGCTCGCGGGTGGAGAAGGCCTTCGCGTCCCAGGTCGAGGCCACCTACGAAAGGGTGCGAAGCTCTCGAAAGTCGAGGTCCGCTCGCTAGACTCGGTTCACCTACGGTGGCGTAGGTACGCCATCCGAGAGGCCCCACACCATGGACAACGCAGCCGCGCAGGACGTCGTCGCTGACCAGTCAGGCACCGACCACATGTCCGGTGGTGCCGACCACATTGACCACATGTTCCGTGATGCCGACCACATTGCCCACATGTTCCGTGATGTCGTGGCGCGCCACGGCAACCGTCCGGCCAGTCGGGTGCGGGCTGGGGACGGCTGGTCGGTGCAGACCTACCGCCAGATCGACCAGCGGGTGCAGGCCACCGCGCGGGCGCTGGTCGCGGCAGGCATCCAGCGGGGTGACCGGGTCGCGATCTTCGCGAACAACTCCCCGGAGTGGTTCCAGGCTGACCAGGCCTGCCTGCGCGTCGGCGCGGTGCCCACCCCCATCTATGCCACCAGCACGCCCGAGCAGATCACCCACATCGTCAACGACTCCGGCACCCGGATCGTCTTCCTCGGCGGCCGCTCCGAGGCTGAGCGCTGCCTCGGTGCCCGTGCCGAGATGCCCAGCCTGGAGCGGCTGGTCAGCTTCGAGCCGGTCGAGGCGGACGGGGTGGAATCGCTCGCCGGCTTCGAACGCGGCGACATCGCGCGGCGTGAGGAATTGGACGCCGCAGTGGAGCAGCGGATGGCCGAGGCGTCGGGGGACGACCTGGCGTCCATCATCTACACCTCCGGTACCACCGGAGCCCCGAAGGGCGTCATGCTCCAGCACAAGGCACTGATGGCGCAGTGCCGCGCCCTGGACGTCTTCTTCGACCCCGAGCCAGCCGACCACTCCCTGTGCTTCCTTCCCCTGTCCCATGCGCTGGAACGGGCGTGGACGACCTACATCACCAGCCATGGCTGCATGAACACCTATGTGCCCAATGCCAAGACCGTCGCCGACATGCTGGTGTTGGCCAAGCCGACGCTGATGGTCTCGGTGCCCAAGCTGTACGAGACGGTGTACGCCACCGCGCACGCGAAGGTGGCCGACGACCCGGCGCGCAAGGCGGTCTTCGACTGGGCGCTGCGCGTCGGTGGCCAGTGCCAGCGCGCCTACCGCAAGGGCAAGCAGCCCAGCGCCTACTGGCGCGCCCAGTTGCCGCTGGCCGACAAGCTGGTGCTCTCCAGCATCCGGCAGGCGATGGGCGGCAACAAGACCGTGCTGGCCTGCGGTGGTGCGCCGTTGCGGGTGCAGGTGGAGGAGTTCTTCTCCGCCGCCGGAATGCTGTTGCTGCAGGGCTTCGGCCTCACCGAGGCTTCCCCGCTGGTCAGCTTCAACCCGCCCACCGAGTTCAAGTTCGGCAGCTGCGGACGGGTCATGCCCGGCGGTGAGCTGAAGATCGGGGCCGAGAGCGAGATCCTCTACCGCGGTCCGAACCTGATGGCGGGTTACTGGAACAACCCCGAGGCCACCGCCGCCGCGCTCGATGACGAGGGCTGGTTGCACACCGGGGACGGTGGCTACGTCGACAACGAGGGCTACCTGGTCATCAACGACCGGCTGAAGGACATCATCGTCACCCTCAACGGCAAGAACATCTCGCCCCAGCCGATCGAGGGCATGCTGCTCGCCGATCCCTTGTTCGAGCACGCAGTGCTGCTGGGTGACAACCGTCCCTGCCTGACCCTTCTGGTCAAGCCCTCGCTGCCGCATCTGGAGCAGATCGCCAAGCAGCGGGGTATCGCCTTCAGCAACCCGTCCGAACTGGTGCACAACTCCGAGGTGATGGACGAGCTGCGCGCCCGCGTGCAGGCCCTCACCGCCAAGCTGCCGAGCCACGAGCAGATCCGCGACCTTCGGGTGCTCGTTGAGGACTTCACCATGGACAACGGCCTGCTCACCCCGACCCTGAAGGTCAAGCGGCGCGAGGTCGAGAAGCGCTTCGAGTCGATGGTGGACGAGATGTACGCCAAGATCGCCGACCGCCGCAAGGGCAAGTCCGAAGACTAGGCAGCACAAGTGAGCAACGACGACATATCCTTCGGTTCCCGTCCGGCCTGAGCAGCCCCAGTACAGCCCCCACCAACCATGCAGATCGGGGCGCCTCCCGCAGGAGGCGCCCCGATCGCTTGTTTCCTGGCCCGTCAGGTCATGATTGGCGCAGCTCGAACACCGCGACCGTGCGAGCGGGGACGGTGAAAGTCCCCGAAGCCCGGGCAAAGGTGGACGTCTTCACCACCGGGTCGGAGCCCTTGGCCTGCACCCCCGACAGGGTGTAGGCGGCGCCC
Source organism: Luteococcus sanguinis (assembly GCF_039527675.1). Lineage (NCBI taxonomy): Bacteria > Bacillati > Actinomycetota > Actinomycetes > Propionibacteriales > Propionibacteriaceae > Luteococcus > Luteococcus sanguinis. The sequence continues at coordinate 231,395 of NZ_BAAAKI010000001.1, read as the reverse complement.
TTGGCCACCGGGACGACCTGCTGCACGTCGTCGTCGGAAGCGTTGAAGACCACCACCACGCCCTTCAGCTTCGCGTCCGCGTCGGTGCCGACGGTGTCGTCGATGCGCTGGACGATGACGCCCGGCTTCGCATCAGCGGTACCGGAGACCGGGTAGCTGACCTTCTGGTTGATCTGCACCGCCGAGCCAAGCCGGAAGAGCTTGGTCGAGAAGCGCAGCTTCAGCAGGTCTTGTGCCTGGGCGGTGGCCGTCTGCACGTCCGCCTTCGACGGCTTGAGGGCCGAGTTGGCGAGCAGCGGCTGCTGGAAGGCGTACTTGGACGAGTTGTCGGCCTTCATGGGCAGTCCGCGGCCGAAGCCATTGTCGGCACCCGTCCAGTCGAGCGTGTTGAACCAGTCGCCCGAGTTGTACGAGTTGCGGTCCAGCGACTTGCTGCGCAGCAGGTCGGCACCCGCGTGCCAGAACGACGGCGTCTGCGCCAGCGCGGTGGTCGACAGCGAGATGGTGTTCATCCGCACCCGATCAGCCATCGACGTGTCGGTCGGCAGCTTCATGGTGAGCGAATCCCAGATCGTCTCGTTGTCGTGCGCGTCAACGTAGCTGATCACCTCCTCGGGTGAGGACGCATAACCAGCGGGCGCCCCGTTGTAGTCGACCTCGGAACCCTTCACCGGCTGGCCGCTGGTCGAGGTGAACAGGAAGTCGCGCAGGTTGCCAGCCAGGCCCAGCTGCACCAGGTCGGTGTCGTGGGCCAGGTTCGTGGTGGCCTGGTCGTTGATCGGCGCCCCATTCGGGTCGGTCGCCTCGCCAGAGCCGAAGCCCTGCTTGCGGGGGTCGTCGTCGAAGGGTCCGCCACCTCGTACGGCGTCACGGAGCCGATCGGAGAAGGTACCGATCCCGGTGCCGTCCAACTGGCCCTGCGTGGCCTGGGTGAACAGCGCGTTGTCGGCGACCTCACCGAAGTTCCAGCCCTCGCCGTAGAGGTAGACCGACTTGCCGTCCACTCCGTCCTTCTTCAACGTCAACTGGTCCAGGGCGGATCGCACGGCCTTCATGCTGTCGACCGAGTGGTGACCCATCAGGTCGAAGCGGAAGCCGTCGACCTTGTACTGCTTGGCCCACATCACGACCGAGTCGACCATCAGCTTGTTCATCATGGCGTGTTCGGTGGCGGTGTTCTGGCAGCAGGTGGACGTGTAGACCGCACCGGACGCATCGAGGCGTTGGTAGTACCCGGGCACGACCTTGTCGAGCACCGAGTTCTTGGCCTGTCCCGAGGCCGCTGTGTGGTTGAAGACCTGGTCAAGGACGACGCGCAGACCGTCCGCGTGCAGGCCGCCCACCATGGAGCGGAACTCGGCCACCCGGGCGCCACCGTCCGCGGTCGCCGTGGTGGACGCGTAGGAACCCTCCGGGGCGAAGAAGTGCAGCGGGTCGTAGCCCCAGTTGTATCCGTCCGCATCGGCGATCTTGGTGATGCAGGCTTGCTGCTCCTCGCTGTCGGCCGGGTAGGACTCGAGGTCACATGGCGGGCTTTGCTGCTTGGACGGGTCCTCCTCGATGGTGGCGATGTCGAAGGTGGGTAGCAGGTGCACCGTGTTCAGGCCGGCCTTCGCGAGCGCCTTGAGGTGCTTGGTGCCCGCGGAGTTCTCGGTGAACGCCTTGTAGGAGCCGCGGTCCTCGGCGGGCACGGTGGTGTCGGTGATCGAGAAGTCCCGCACGTGCAACTCGTAGATGGTCGAGTCGACGGCCTGCGCCAGCTTCGGCGAAGCGGTCTTCGTCCACTGTGTGGGCTGCCAGGCCCTGCTCGTCAGGTCGACGGCAACCGAGCGGGTCGAGTTCACCGTCAGCGCGACCGAGTAGGGGTCGGTGACCTGGTTGGTCTCGACCTTGCCGGTGCTGGGGGCGAAGACCTTCACCTCGAACAGGTACCGGACGTTCTCCAGCGAGCGCGGGCCGGAGTAGGTCCACGTGCCCGAGGCATCCTTGGTCATCGCGCGTCGGGTGGCCTTCGAGGCGTCGGCGTCGGAGCTGCCCGCTGGCCAGGTGAGCAGGGTCGCCGACCGTGCCGTCGGTGCCCAGACCCGGAAGGTGGCCTTGGCGGCGCCGAAGGTGACGCCCAGCTTCTTGCCCGCAGCCTTCTTGGCGTACAGGGCGTCGAGGACCAGCGGCACCTGGACGCCGGTGGCGTCGAGCAGTTCACCCGCACCGGAGTACATCGCCACGGCGACCTGGCCGGTGAGGATCTGGGCGACCTTCTTCGTGGTCGTCCTGTCCAGCTGCAGGGCGATGTAGCCCTTGAGCTCCGGGTGTGCCGCGATGACCGCGTCACCCAGCCCGGCTGCGTCATGGGTCAGGTCGGCCTGGCCCATGTCGTCACTGACCAGGGACTCGGCGTCGATCGCCAGCGTGCCGCTGGGCGACCAGTGCAGGCGCCACTTGAGGGTCGAGGGGTCGACGCCGGTGGGGACGGCCGAGGCCGGCCACGCGATGGTGTCCTGGTCGACCCAGATCGCCTTGGCCCCCTTCAGGTCGGGGGCGGCCCCAGCCTTGGAAGTGGTGACCTTCGGCTCGTGGGTGGTGGAGTTCCAGGTGATGGTCACCACGGTGCCGTCGCTGGGCACGGAGACGGCGATGTTGGAGCCGTCCTTCGCGCCACCGACGCCGTAGCTCTCGGCCCAGCTCTGGCCGACGGCCACCTTGAACTCGTAGTTGCCTGCGGGGATGGCCGTCGAGCTCCACGAGTAGGTGCCGTCACCGTCGGGGTCGGTGAGCCACGGCTTCATGCAGTCGGGCGTCCAGTCGTCGGTGCAGCCGAGCTCGCTCTGGAAGCTGCCTGGGGCGGTGACGATGGGGCCCTGCGCGTCGCTGGTGACGTAGTGGGTGGCGTGGTCGTAGTAGAAGGTGACCTGGCCGGGGCTGGTGTAGGCGAGGTTGGAACCGCCCGCGGCGCCACCAGCGCCGTAGTTCTCGTCCCAGCTGCCGTTCAGCGCGGCCTTGTACTCGTAGTCACCGGCGGGGATGGTGTACGTCCCCTTCCAGACCTGGTCCTTGGCGTCGAGCGTCAGCTGGGCCTGGTCGCAGGCGGGCTGCCAGTCGTCCGAGCAGCCCATCTCCGAGTTGTGGTTGCCGGCGACGGCGACCTTCTCGGGCTGCGTGACCGGGCCCACCGAACCGGTGTTGCCGCCGGTGGAACCACCGGTGCTGGCGCTGGCCGCACCGGTGATGGCGTAGGTGGAGGTGGCGTTCACGTTGCCGGAGATGTCCTTGACGATCGCTCGGTACTCCAGCAGCTCACCCTTGGGCAGGTCGGAGACATCCGCGAACACGCGGTAGGGCGCGTTGTCGTCGGTGCCGAGCACGGTCCACTCGGTGGTGCCGACGGGTCGGTACTCGAAGGTGACCTGCGCGAAGGTGTTCTCGGGAACCGAGGCGCCGATCTCGGCCCGGCCGCCGACCACGGCACCCGCGCTGGGGCTGGCGAACTGGATCGCGGGGGCGGCCTTGCGCTTCTTGATCGGGGAATGGGCCTTCCAGACGCTCACCGACAGGGCAGGGACGGACGCGGTGACGCGGGTGTCCTTGCCGGAGGCGAGGGTCTTGCTGGTGCCGTACACGGGGGTGAACTTGTTGTTCGCCGTGTAGGTCTGGAAGGCGGCCGACTTGGCGGTGGTCGCATTGTTCACGGCCACGATGTATTCGATGCCCGTGCGACGGTCGATGCGGCTGAAGGCGTAGATGCCCGCGTCGCTGGAGGCGTAGCGGTGGATCTGGGCACCGTCGGCCAGGGCCGGGTTGGCTTGGCGCACCTGCGCCAGCTTGGCGATGGCCTTGTACAGCGGCGCCGTGGTGTCGTAGTGGTCACCGGTGCCCATGGTGCCGCCGCCGACCAGGGTCTCGGATGCGTACTGGGAGACCTTCGTGCCGAACATGTCCTCACGGGAGTCCTTGTCGCCACCGGTGCCGGTGAAGCCCTGCTCGTCCCCGTAGTAGTTGATCGGGTTGCCGCGCGTCAGGTACATGATCTGGTTCGCGAGCTTCGTGCGGGCGAGCAGGTCGTCCCCGGTGTAACCGGCCTTGGACAGCATCATGCCGATGCGGCCCATGTCGTGGTTCCCCAGGAAGGTGGGCAGCTGGTAGGCATTCGAGTCGGTGTCGGTGAACCAGTCGTCCGAGGCGTAGAAGTCACGGATCGTCGTGGTCGGCTTGCCGCTGACGGCGTTGACGGCCATCGACTGGAAGCCGAAGTCGAGGGTGGCCTGGAGCTTTCCCTTGGTGGTGTAGGTCGACTCGACCGAGGGGGTGGAGTCGTAGACCTCGCCGAAGGCGAAGAACTTGTCGTTGCCGGCCTTCTTGGCCTGGTCGAGGATGCGCGGGATGAACTGCTGCCAGAACTCCAGGTTCACGTGCTTGACGGTGTCGATCCGGAAGCCGTCGACCCCGAAGTCCACCCAGCTGGAGTAGATGTCGCCCATTCCCTTGACGACCTCCGGCCGCTCGGTGAACAGGTCGTCCAAGCCCTGGAAGTCGCCGTAGGTGGACGACTCACCCGCCCAGGTCGAGTCGCCGCGGTTGTGGTACATCGTCGGGTCGTTCAGCCAGTCGGGTGTCTTGGCCGTCTTCTCGGCCTCCGTGGGGTAGGTCGGCGTGTACGGGAAGGAGTCCAGGTTCAGCTCGGGGATCTGGTTGGCCAGCTCGGTCGCGTTGAAGGTGTTGCCGTTCGCGTCCTTGTAGGGCTGGTCGGCCTGTGAAATGTAGGAGTACTGCTTCTGCGCGTAGTCGAGGACGTCCGCGGTGTGGTTGGTGATGATGTCGAAGTAGACCCGCATGCCCTTGGCGTGGGCCGCCGCGATCAGGTCCTTCATGTCCTGGTTGGTGCCCAGATGCGGGTCGATCTGGGTGAAGTCGGTGGTCCAGTAGCCGTGGTAGCCGGCCGAGGCATTCTCACCGGTGCCCTGCACGGGACGGTTCTTGAACGAGGGCGTCAGCCAGATGGCGGTGGTGCCCATGCCCTTGATGTAGTCGAGCTTGCGAATGACGCCCTTGAGGTCGCCACCGTGGTAGAACCCCTTGTCGGTGGGGTCATAGCCGGTTTCCAGCCGCCCGCCGGACAGGCCACCCTTGTCGTTCGCAGTGGAACCATTGGCGAAGCGGTCGGCCATCAGGAAGTAGAAGCGCTCGCGCGTCTGGGCACTGCGCAGGGAGTCGGCCGCGGCGGCCTTGTCGGCCGCGTCGACCGTGCCGGCCAGGCCGAGCGGGGTGACGCCAAAGCTGTGCGAGGTGTCGTCGTAGCTGACGACCACCTTCGCGGGGCCCTCGAGCACCAGCTTGGCATTGCCGCTGCCGTCGCCGTAGGCCTCGTCCCACGCCTGGTTGAGGGCGATCTTGTACTCATAGCTTCCGGCGGGCAGCTCGAAGGTCTGCGAGTAGATGCTCGAGTTCGGTTCTTGGACGAGCTGGGTGCTCTCACAGCTGGGTTGCCAGTCGTCGGAGCAGCCGAGCTCGTTCTGCAAGCTGCCCACCAAGGTGGCGACGCGGGCGTCGGCTGCCGCCCTGGGCAGCGTCGATGTCGCGCCGAAGGTGAGCGCCAAGGTGGTGGCCACCAAGGCGCTCGTTCGGCGGAGGATGGAGTGAACCACGATGTTCTCCTGGGTCTGGCTCGAAGTGGGGTCAGGCGACTACCGAGCAGGCTAGACCGGCCCGCGGACACATTTGAAGAGCAGGTGGGTGACCAGTCACCAATCTGTGACCTTTGGACGAGCGAACCACTCAGTTCCGAGAGCACGGGCGGTGTCTGGACCGCTTACACCATGTGGTGTGATGGCGGGCATGGGATTTCGTGACCGCTGGATCAACCACCTGGTGCCCGAGGGCGGCATCAGCGTTGACGAGGCACTGGGCCTGCTCGCCAAGGGCGGCGTGCTGTGTGATGTGCGCACCCAGCCCGAGTACGAGGCGGGCCACGCGCCTGGCGCCCGTCTGGTCGACGTCGTCGCGCTGTCCGAGAGCGTGATGGACGCGGTCTACGAGGGCGACCCCTTCGCCGAGGCCGACAAGCCGATCGTCCTGATCTGTGACACCGGGCTGCGCTCCGGGCAGGCTGTCCAACTGGTGACGGCGCAGGGTTTCGAGTCGGCCTTCGTGGCCGGGGGTCTGCGCGCCTGGGTGGACGACGGCCAGATCCTCATCCCCGGTCCGCCCCGACGTCGCTGAGGTTTGGGACGCGCTGGGCCCTACGCCGAGTCGCGCACGACCAGGGACGACTGCAGAAGCTGGGGGCTGTCGAACTCCCGTCCGTCCAGCAGCGCCCTCAGCATTCGTCCCGCCCGGTTGGCCATCTGCGCGGAGGGGTTGGTCGCCGTGGTCAGCGAGGGCGAGGTGTGCGCCGCCAGCGGGATGTCGTCGAAGCCGGTGAGCAGCAGGTCCTGCGGTACGCGTAGCCCGGCGCGGTGGAGGGCACGCAGGGCACCCACCGCCGTCAGGTCGGAGGCGCACACCAGCGCGTCGAACTCCGCTCCGGTGGCCAGCAGCTGTTCCGCGGCCGCCTCGCCGCCAGCCATCGAGAAGTCGCCCTCGGCCTCCGCGACCACCCGCTGGCCAGCGGCACCAAGCCGCACCCGAAGGGCATTCCGCCGCCGGACGCCGGCCATCATGTCCAGTGGACCGGTGATGGTCGCGATGCGCTTCGCTCCCCGGGCCAGCAGGTGGTCGGCGATCAGATTGACCGCTCCCTCCTGGTCCATGTCCACATAGGGCGCTCCTGGCACCCCGGGGTCGCCGATGAAGACCACCGGACGTCCGGCGGCCAGCAACCGCTGAGCGATCTCGCGTCCGTGCACCGAGGCAGCGATGGCTCCGTCGATGTGTCCGCTGGCCAGGAAGCCGGCCAGGTCGTCAGGTGACTCGCCCGGCTGGCTCATCGTCAGCACCACCCGCGTCGACGCGTCCGCGAAGGCCTCGATCGCACCGCGGTAGAGCTGGGAGAAGAAGGGGTCGGAGAAGACCCGCTCGCTGGTCTCGGGGACGAGCACCGCCACCACTCCCACCGTGCGCGTGGCCAGGGCCCGGGCCATCGTGTTGGGCACATAGCCGAGTTTGGCGACGGCATCCTCGACGGCCAACCGCTTCTCGTCCGCGACGGTCACGCTGGAGGTCAGCACCCTCGAGGCGGTGGCGCGGGAGACGCCGGCCAGCCGGGCCACGTCGTCCAGCGTTGGCGTGCCACTTCGTCGCGGGCCAGCGGTCATCCCTTCACGGCCCCCTGCATGATGCCGGAGACCAACTGGCGCCCGGCGAAGAGGAAGACGAGCACGAGGGGCAGGGTCGCGAGCAGCACGCCAGCCATGATCAGGGCCATGTCCTTGAAGTAGGAGGCCTGCAGCAACTGCAGGGCCACCGGGAGGGTGGGATTGGCCGATCCAAGCACGATGAAGGGCCAGAAGAAGCTCGTCCATGATCCCACGAAGGTGAACAGGCCAAGCATCGCGGCCGCGGGACGGGCGGCGGGCAGCGCCACGTGCCAGAAGGAGCGGGCCATGTTGCAACCGTCCACGCGGGCGGCCTCGATCAGCTCGTAGGGCAGGGCCTCCTGGAGGTACTGCGTCATCCAGAAGACGCCGAAGGCGCTCACCATCGCGGGGACGATGACCGCCGACAGCTTGCCGGTCCAGCCCAGCTTCGCCATCACGATGAACAGGGGGATGATGCCCAGCTGGCTCGGGATCGCCATCGTCCCGATGATGAAGGCCAGCAGGAAGCCCTTGCCGCGAAAGCGCAGCTTCGCGAAGGCGAAACCGGCCAGCGTCGAGAAGAACATCACCGAGAGCGACGTCAGCACGGCGACGACCAGCGAGTTGCGGAAGGCCTGCCAGATGCCGATGTCGGAGTTCATCACGCGGCGGATGTTCTCCAGCAGGTGGCCCTCCGGCACCAGGGAGGGGATGGCGTGCTGGGCGATGCTGGTCGCCGTGCTGGAGGCCAGCAGGAAGGCGTAGTACAGCGGGGCCACCGAGACCAGCAGGACGATTACCAGCACCAGGTAGGAGCGCAGGCCGGGCTTGCGCTGGCCGGACTCCATGCGGGCGCCGCGACGACGGGCGGCCCTGGCCGCGCCCTTGCCGGCGAACTGTTCGATGGCGGGTGACGACATCGTGGTGGTGTTCATCGGTGGGCCTCCTTGCGCTTGCGCGCGTGCGGCGCGGAGTCGGTGCCGGCGATGCGGCGGGTCAGATAGAAGTTGAGCAGCGCGAAGAGCACGACGACCAGGAAGAGGATCCAGGCGACGGCCGACGCTCGTCCGAGGCTGCGCTGGCTGCCCCAGCCGAGTTCGTACATGTACATCGTGACGGTCATCCACTGCCGGTCGGCGCCGCCGCCGCCGGAGGTGTCGAACATGCGCGGCTCGTCGAAGATCTGCAGGCCACCGATGGTGGAGGTGATGATGATGAAGACGATCGTGGGACGCAGCATCGGGATCGTCACGTTGAGGAAGGTGCGCACCCGGGAGGCGCCGTCCACGATCGCGGCCTCGATGGTCTCGCGCGGGATGGCCTGCATGGCGGCCAGGAAGATCAGCGTGTTGTAGCCGGTCCAGCGGAAGTTGACCATGGTCGCGATGGCGAAGTGGGAGGCGAGCACGTCGCGGTGCCAGCCGATCGGGCTCATGCCGAGCTTCGCGAGCACGGCGTTGACGACGCCGCTCTGGTCGGCGAAGAGCTGGCCGAAGATCAAGGAGACGGCGATGGGGGCCACCACATAGGGCAGCAGCACGCCCATCCGCCAGAAGGTGCGGGCCCGCAGGTTCGCGTCCAGCACCCAGGCCAGCAGCAGCGCGGCCACCACCTGCGGCACGGACGACAGCAGGAAGATGCTCAAGGTGTTGCGCATGCCCTTCCAGAAGCGTTCCTGGCCGAGCACCCAGGTGTAGTTGTCGAGCCCGACGAAACCCTTGTTGCCCTGCAACAGGCCCCACTTGTGGACGCTGACGAAGGCCGTGTAGACGAGCGGGAAGAGGCCCGTGATCGCCCAGATCAGGAAGAAGGGCGCGATGTAGACATAGGGCGAGGCTTTCTGGTCCCAACGGCCGAGCCGCTGGCGGAAGGTCAGCTGGGTGCCTTGGGAACCCATGGTGCTGGCCGGTGCTGGTTGTGTGGTGGGGGTGCTGCTCATCGTCGTCCTCTTCCCTGACGTCGTCGTCCGTGACGGGCGACGGTGGTGTGCCCCAGGGAGCACACCACCGTCACTGGCGTCAGCCGATTGACTTGACCTCTTCGACGGCCTTCTTCCACGAAGCCTCACGCTCGGTGGACTTGTCGGTCGCGACGCGCGTGATGCCGTCCTGGATTGCCTGGTCGACGGCGAAGTAGTTCGGGCCCTTGAAGGGGGTCACCGTCACCGCGGCGGCGCGGTCGGCGAGGATCTTGCCGACGGGGGCGTCGTTGAAGAACTTGTTCGTGTTCTCGGTGACCTCGGTGCTCTTGAGCGCCTCCACCTGGCTCGGGAAGGTTCCCTTCAGCTTGAAGGCCTTGATCTGCTGCTCGGGGGCGGTCAGCCAGGCGGCCAGCTCGCGGGCCTCAGCCTTGTGCTTGCCCTGCTCGGGAACGGTCAGGTACGAACCGCCCCAGTTGCCACCGCCGCCGGGGAAGACATTGGCGATGTCCCAACCCTTGACGCCGGCGGCATTGCCCTCGACGACACCGAGCATCCAGCCCGGGCACAGCATGGTGGCGAACTTGCCGGTCTGGAAGGACTTGGTCCAGTCCGCGCTCCACTGGCTGAGGCCGGCGCCGAGTTTGTTGTCGACCGACTGGGTGATGACCTCGTCGTAGAGGGCCTTGATCTGGGTGTTCTCATCCAGCGGGATGATCGCCTCTTCCTCGGCGGACGAGGAGTAGGGGTTCTCCATCTGGTTCAGCTTGGCGACGTAGACCGCGTTCGCGGAGTCGTACCAGCCGACATTCGGCACCTTGGAGACGAACTGCTTGCCCACGTTGAAGTAGGTGTTCCAGTCACCGGTGAGCAGCTTCGCGACCTCGTCGCGGTCGGTGGGCAGGCCCGCCTTGGCGAACAGGTCGGATCGGTAGCAGACGGCCTCGGGGCCGATGTCGGTGCCATAGCCGATCAGCTTGCCGTCGGCGGTGGTGGCAGCCTTCGTCTTCCATTCCAGCCACCGGCCGGTGACGTCGTCGGAGGTGAGGTCCATGAACTTGTCGGAGTTCTGCATCATCTCGGGCATCCAGTCGACCTCGGCCGCCTCGATGTCCGACAGGCCGGAACCGGCCGCCAGACGGGTGTTCATGTTGTCGCGGGCCTCCTGGGAGGTCGCCGCCTTCTTGGCCTTGACGGTGATGTTCGGATGCAGCTTCATGTACTCGGCGTACAGGTTGTCGTAGCCGAATTCATTGAAGGTGGCCACCGTGAGGGTGATCTTCTCGGTGGACGACGCGGAGGGCGCAGCTGAGCTGGCCGCGTTGTCGCTGGACGACGACGAGCAGCCGGCGACCACGGCGCCGATCGTGACCGCAACGGCGGCCGTCTGGAACCACTTGCCAGTTCGCACGAGTACTCCTTCGGTTTGCTGCCCGGGCGACTGTGCCGCGAGCTCTGTGCGGGGAGCGTGAAAGCGCTCTCATGGATTCAAGCACGCCGTTTCAGGGGTGCGCAAGTGCCCAGCCCATCTCTACCGATTGGTCAGATTGTGCTCCGATTGACGCACGCTCGAACGGGGGGCAAGCTACTGCTTGCAGCAGGGTGAAAGCGCTCTCACATATCTCAGGAGAGGTCATGACGTTCAGCAAGCAGTTCGTCCTCGGGACGGCCACCGCGTCCTACCAGGTTGAGGGGGCGGTCGCCGAGGGCGGACGCACCCCGTCCATCTGGGACACCATGTGCCGCACCCCCGGCAAGGTCCTGGGCGGTGACACGGGCGACGTGGCCTGTGACCAGTACCACCTCTTCCGCGACGACGTCGCGCTGATGGCCGACCTCGAGGTCGACGCCTATCGCTTCTCCATCTCCTGGAGCCGGGTCATCCCCGACGCCGTCGGGCCGATCAACCCCGAGGGCGTCGCCTACTACCGCGCGCTGTGCGAGGAGCTGCACTCCCGCGGCATCAAGGCCGTCGCGACGCTCTACCACTGGGACCTGCCGCAGGTGCTGGAGGACCGTGGCGGCTGGACCAACCGCGAGACCGCCTTCGCCTTCGCCGACTATGCCCGCGCGATGGCCACCGAACTCGGCGACGTGGTCGACATGTGGAGCACCCTGAACGAGCCGTGGTGCTCCAGCTACCTGGGCTACGCGTCCGGCGTCCACGCCCCCGGACGGACCGACGACCTCGCTGCCCTGCAGGCGGTGCACCACCTGAACCTGGCCCACGGCCTGGGCCAGCGTGCGCTGCGCGAGGTGCTGGGCAAGGACGTCCCGGTTTGTCTGACCCTGAACCTGCACGTGGTCGACCCCGCGTCCGACGCCCCCGAGGACGTCGCCGCGGCCCGCCGTATCCGCGTGGTGGGCAACGAGGCCTTCCTGGGACCGGTGATGGACGGCGTGCTGCCCGACGAGCTGCGCGAGATCACCCGCGACATCACCGACTGGTCGTTCGTTCAGGACGGTGACCTCGAGCTCTGCCACCAGGTGCCCGACGTGCTGGGCATCAACTACTACTCGACGTCCAGGGCCCGGCAGGCGGACGCGGGGGAGCTGGCCTCATCGGGCGGGCACGGCGAGACGGGAGCCAGCCCCTGGGTGGGCTGCGACGACGTCACCTTCCTGCCCGTCGAGGGCCCGACCACGCAGATGGGGTGGAACATCGAGCCGGACGGCCTGTACCGCCTGCTGATGGAGGTGGAGCAGCGCTACCCGGGCCTGGAGATGATGATCACCGAGAACGGCGCCGGCTTCGATGACGAGGTGGTCGGCGGACGAGTACACGACATCCGTCGGGTCGACTACCTGCGCGGGCATCTCGGTGCGGTCGAGCGGGCGGTCGCCGACGGGGCGAATGTCACCGGCTACTTCCTGTGGTCGCTGCTCGACAACTTCGAGTGGAGCTGGGGCTACTCCAAGACATTCGGCATGGTGCACGTCGACTACGAGACGCAGCAGCGCACGCCCAAGGACTCCGCCTACTGGTACCGCGACCTGTCGCGCACCCGGGACCTCGAGACGGTCGGCGACGCCTGGGTCGCCGTCCCCTGACGCCCTGTCGACCGGTGGGCTGGCCTCAGGCGAAGCGCGCCTCGAGGCCAGCCTTGACGGCCGGCCACTCGTCCACGAGCACGGAGAACATCACCGTGTCGCGCCAGCTGCCGTCCTCGCGCGGCTGGTCCCGGCGGACGATGCCCTCCCGGACGGCGCCGAGCTTGGCGATGGCGGCCAGGCTGCGCTCGTTGAGGATGTCGGTCTGGATCTTCACCCGACCCAGGCCGCAGGCCTCGAAGGCGTGCGTCATCAACAGCCACTTCGCCTCTGGGTTCGCGGCGCTGCCCCAGAAGTCCGGGTGATAGATCGTCCAGCCCAGATGGGTCTGTTCGCGCTCCAGATGGGTCTCGCCGAGCGAGGAGGTGCCGACAAGTCGTCCGGCCTCACCCAGCGCGGAGCCCTCAACCAGGCGCAGCGCATAGGCCCGGCGACCGCGTCCTCGTCCGTCCTGTTCTGAACCAAGCCAGCGCCGCGCCACCGTCAGCGCATCGTCGGGGTCGGTGGGACGGTGGTGCATCAGGTAGCCATGTGCGTAGACCCGCTCGTCGGAGGCGATCTGCGCGAGCTCGGGCAGGTCGTCGGCGGTCAGCCCGGTGGCCACGAGGTTCGGCCCGACCAGGGGCCCGGCGGACGGGAGGGATGCGCTCATTCGGCCACGGTAACCGCTGCAACAGCGGTGCCATCGACTGCGATCACGGACCGATCTAGGGCCGGGCGATGGGGCGTCCCGGGTGGGTGCCGCGCAGCATGCCCACGTCCACAGCCTCTGGCCCATGGCAGAGCTGCTCGCGGCCGTTGCCGATGAGATCCTCGACTGGAGACCGATCGTCAAGGTCTGTGTCGCACTGGCCCACTCGGGGGCGGCCTGGGCCGCCGTCGCCGTCATCGCTGGCTGGTACTCACCTCGCGGTGGCGCTGCGCGGCTCACTGGGGTGATGGGTTGGGCGGCAGCCCGACCTGAATGGACGGGTGTGATGGCGCGCCTCGTCGTCCCGGTGGTGCGCGGCAGCCGATTGGGTCGCGACGCCGCGAGCCGGTAGAGTTTCCCCTTGGCTGTCTGCACCTGTGGGCATGCCAGGCATTCGCCCTCCTGCCATGGGAGCGTCCCATGGCCGCTGAGACCAGAGGAGGTGGAGTACGCGATGCGCAAGTACGAGATCGTCGTGATCATCGATCCCGATGTTGACGAGCGCCAGGTTTCTCCGCTCGTTGAGAAGCACCTGGAGGTCATCACCAACAGTGGTGGCACCGTCGACAACACCGATGTCTGGGGCCGTCGTCGGCTCGCCTACGACATCCAGAAGAAGTCCGAAGGCATCTACGTCGTCCTGAACGTGACCGCTGAGCCGGCCGCCGTGAAGGAAATGGACCGTCTGATGACCATCGACGAGCGCATCATGCGCACCAAGGTGATCCGTCCCGACATGCGCTGAACGCCGCGGCGCCCAGCGCCGTGACGCATCAGACAACATCAGGACAACACCACCAGAGCACTCGGAGTGCCGGACCCCTCGAAACTGTCAGCGCGAGCTGGTTGAGTGAGGGGCACCACATTCCCACGTCCGACTTACGGAGACTTCCATGGCAGGCGAAACTCCCATCACGTTGATCGGCAACCTCACCGCCGATCCCGAGCTGCGTTTCACCCCTTCGGGTGCCGCCGTCGCGTCCTTCACGGTCGCCTCGACGCCTCGTACCTTCGATCGCCAGAGCAATGAGTGGCGTGACGGGGAGGCCATGTTCCTCAACTGTTCGGTGTGGCGCCAGGCCGCCGAGCACGTCGCCGAGTCCCTGACCAAGGGCATGCGGGTGATCGTGAACGGCCGGCTGAAGTCGCGCAGCTACGAAACCCGCGAGGGCGAGAAGCGCACCGTCTTCGAGGTTGAGGTCGACGAGGTCGGTCCCTCCCTGCGCTACGCCACTGCCAAGGTCACCCGGACGTCCTCGTCCGGTGGCGGCCAGGGCGGCGGCTGGCAGCAGCAGGGTGGTCAGGGCGGGAACGCCGGCGGCGGTGGCTGGGGCAACCAGCCCAGCGGCGGCGGCAACTCCGGCGGCGGCGGTTGGTCGCAGTCGGCTCCGTCCAGCCAGGGTGACAACCGTGGCGGTGGCGTCGACCCCTGGGCCCAGGCCCAGTCGGACGAGCCCCCCTTCTGATCGGTGGCGGGCGGCAACGTCCGCGTCACTCAGTAACGAAGCAACCACGCCCCGGGTAGCCAGACCGGGGCAGGCACATTCCGGCGAGAGCCGGGCTCACGAAGGAGCACCACAATGGCCGGTCCACAGCGCAAGCCTGTGAACAAGAAGAAGATCGTTCCGATGAAGTCGGTTCGCATCGACAACGTCGACTACAAGGACGCCGCGACCCTGCGGAAGTTCATCTCGGAGCGCGGGAAGATCCGTGCGCGCCGTGTCACGGGCCTCTCGGTCCAGGACCAGCGCAAGGTCGCCATGGCGATCAAGAACGCTCGCGAGCTCGCCCTGCTGCCCTACGCGTCCACCGCGCGCTGAGAATAGGAGTCTGACTGATGAAGCTCATTCTCACCGCACCCGTTGACAAGCTCGGCGTTGCCGGCGACATCGTCGAGGTCAAGGACGGCTACGGCCGCAACTTCCTGCTGCCCGCCGGCAAGGCGATCCGCTGGAGCCGCGGTACCGAGAAGCAGGTCGAGGGCATCCAGCGCGCTCGCGACGCCAAGGCCGTCCGCGGTCTCGAGCACGCCCAGGAGCTGCGCTCGCAGCTCGAGGGCCTGGCTGTCGAGCTGGCCGCCCGCGCCGGTGACGAGGGCAAGCTCTTCGGCGCGGTCACCCCCGCCGACATTGCCGTTGCCATCAAGAAGGCCGGTGGCCCCGCCGTCGACAAGCGCGCCGTCTCGATCGCGAAGCCGATCAAGACCACGGGTTCGCACAACGTCGCCGTCAAGCTGCACGACGCCGTCAACGTCCACCTCCCGGTGAACGTCGTCGCCGCCAAGTGACGCTGATACACGTCACGCACTGACACAGGCACGCCGAAGGGCCCGGGACGATTCGTCGTCCCGGGCCTTCGTCTGTCTGGAGCTCCAGACTGGGTGGCGAAACTGCTGGGTACGGCAGCAGATCCACCCAGTCCGGCCGGGATCAGCGCAGGGACTGCATGACCTCGCGCATCAGGGCGGCCGTCCCCGAGGGGGTCCGACCCACCTGCACGCCGGCAGCCTCCAGCGCCTCCTTCTTCGCTGCGGCAGTGCCTGCGGAGCCGGACACGATGGCGCCGGCGTGGCCCATCGTCTTGCCCTCGGGAGCGGTGAAGCCCGCGACGTATCCGACCACGGGCTTGGTGACGTGCTCGCGGATGTAGTCCGCGGCGCGCTCCTCGGCGTCGCCGCCGATCTCGCCGATCATCACGATCGCGTCGGTCTCCGGGTCATTCTGGAAGGCCTGCAGGCAGTCGATGTGCGTGGTGCCGACGATCGGGTCGCCTCCGATGCCCACCGCGGTGCTGAAGCCGAAGTCCCGCAGCTCGTACATCATCTGGTAGGTCAGGGTGCCCGACTTCGACACCAGGCCAATCCGCCCTGGGCCGGCGATCGTGGCCGGGATGATGCCGGCGTTCGACCTGCCGGGGGAGATCAGGCCGGGGCAGTTCGGGCCGATCAGCCGGGTCTGGGTATCGCGGATGGCGGCGTAGAACTCGGCGGTGTCACCGACCGGGATCCCCTCGGTGATGCACACGACGAGCTCCATCTGCGCATCCACGGCCTCCAGGACGGCGTCCTTCGCGTACTTCGCCGGGACGAAGACCACCGAGACATTGGCGCCGGTGGCGTCCTTCGCCTCGTGCACCGAGCCGAAGACCGGCATCGGGTTCTCTTCGAAACGCACCGACTCGCCACCCTTGCCGGGGGTGACGCCGCCGACGATGCGCGAGCCGGACATCAACATTCGCTGGGTGTGCTTGCGGCCCTCGGAGCCCGTCATGCCCTGGACGATGATGCGGGACTGGTGGTCAAGGAAGATCGACATCTGCTGCTCCTCAGGCTTCCGAAGGGGTGGACGATGCGAGTTCGGCGGCCTTGCGCGCGGCGTCGTCCATGGTGTCGACCACGGTGACCAGCGGATGGGCGTACTCGGCCAGGATGTGGCGCCCGACCTCCACCGAGTTGCCGTCCAGGCGGACGACCAGGGGCTTGGTGGCCCTGTCGCCCAAGGTTTCCAAGGCTGCGACGATGCCGTTGGCGACCTCATTGCAGGCGGTGATGCCGCCGAAGACGTTCACGAAGACCGAGCGCACCTGCTCGTCGGACAAGATGATGTCCAGCCCGTTGGCCATCACCTCGGAGCTGGCGCCGCCGCCGATGTCGAGGAAGTTCGCGGGCTTCGGCTGGCCGGGCAGGTCCTCACCCGCGGCTGCGACGACGTCCAGGGTGCTCATCACGAGCCCAGCCCCGTTGCCGATCACGCCGACCTGGCCGTCCAGCTTCACGTAGTTCAGGTCCTTGGCCTTGGCGCGCAGCTCCAGCGGGTCGGTCGACTCGAGGTCCACCAGCTGCTCGTGGTCGGGGTGGCGGAAGCCCGCGTTCTCGTCCAGCGTCACCTTGCCGTCGAGGGCGAGGATCTTGCCGTCGGCAGTCTTGACCAAGGGGTTCACCTCGACCAGGGTCGCGTCCTCGTCGTGGTAGGCCTGCCAGAGCTTCTTCAGCACCGGCGCGATCTTCACCGCGTCCCGAGTGCCGAAGCCCGCGGTCTCGAGGATCTCGCCGGCCTTGTCGTCGTCGATGCCGACCAGCGGGTCGACCTCCACCCGGGCCAGCGCGTCCGGACGCTCGACGGCCAGCTGCTCGATGTCCATGCCGCCCTCCTTGGAGCACATGGCCAGGTAGTTGCGGGAGGCGCGGTCGAGCAGCAACGAGAAGTAGTACTCCTCGGCGATGTCGGCGCCCTCGGCGACCATCACCCTGCGCACGACGTGGCCCTTAATGTCGAGCCCGAGGATCTCGCGCGCCTTCTCGGTGGCCTCCTGCGGCGAGCGGGCGATCTTGACGCCGCCCGCCTTTCCGCGTCCGCCGGTCTTGACCTGCGCCTTGACCACCACGACGTCGGTGCCCAGCTGGGCCGCTGCCTCGCCGGCCTGTTCGGGGGTCGTGGCGGTGATTCCGCGCAACACGGGGATGCCGTGGCGTTCGAAGAGGTCTCGGGCTTGGTACTCGTAGAGGTCCACAGGTGGCTCCGTGTCGTCGGGAGGGGTCGGCTTTGACCGCAGGTGACATTAGCAACACTTCGAACCCCCCTGTAAGCCGGTGCTTGCCCGACACGTTCGCGGGATGTCGGCCCAGGAGGCGCCTTGGGCCTGCTGCGCCTTGACGGGTCATGCTCTTGTATTAATCACCTAGTACAGCAACCCAATCAGAAGGGCAAGGGGGTGCCGATGGCGATCGACTTCGACCCAGCCAAGCCGATCTGGAGGCAGTTGGTCGCGGAGTTCTCGCGGCGGATCGTCGTCGGCGAATGGGGCGCGGGCGACCGGATGCCCGGTGTGCGCGAGCTGGCCGCAGAACTCGGCGTCAACCCCAACACCGTCCAGCGAGCGCTGGCCGAGATGGAACGCGACGGACTCTGCCGGTCGGAGCGCACCAGCGGACGTTTCGTCACCGACGACCAGACGCTCATCACCCGGCTGCGTACTCAACAGGCCGTCGCATTTGCGGACGTCTACGCGGCCAGCCTGAAGGGCCTGCGGCTCGACCTGGCCCAAGCCACCCAGTTGTTGAACTCTCGATGGAGGGAACAGGAATGACCACATCCACCGTCCAGGTCGGACGACTTGGTGCGCCCAACACGAACCCGATCGAGGTGCGCGGGCTGACCAAGCGCTTCGGCGCGACCGTCGCGCTCGACGGCCTGGCCCTGTCGCTGGCAGGCGGGCAGGTCGTCGGTCTGTTGGGGGAGAACGGCTGCGGCAAGACCACCTTGATGAAGATCCTCGCGGGCGTGATGGCCGGATGGAACGGAGACGTCCGCGTCGCGGGCCATGCTCCCGGACCCGAGGCGAAGGCGCATCTGGCCTACCTCCCGGACGCCGACTACCTGCCCGGTGGGCGGCCGGTGCGCCACAGCGTCGACCTCTACGTCGACTTCTTCGCCGACTTCGACCGGGACAAGGCGCTCGACCTGATTGGGTACTTCGGGCTGGACCCCCACCGCACGCCCCGCGAGATGAGCAAGGGCATGCGGGAGAAGCTGCAGATCGCCCTGACGCTGGCCCGCGACGCCCAGGTGGTGCTGCTGGACGAGCCCATCTCAGGCGTCGACCCGACCGCGCGCGACGCGATCCTGTCCGGCGTGATGCGCGGGCTGGGCGAGAAGTCACTCGTGATCATCGCCACCCACCTGGTCCATGACCTCGAGCCCCTGCTCGACCAGGTGGTCATGATGCGCCACGGCCGAGTGCTGTTGACCGGCCAGGTCGACGACCTGCGCGCGGAGCACCAACTGAGCATCGACCACCTCTTCCGAAAGGTCTACCAATGATCACCACGTTGTTGAAGCACGAGTTCGGGCGCACCCGCGGCCTGCTCGCCGCGCTCTTCGGGATCCATCTGCTGGTCGCCGTCGGTGGTTGGGCGATGGCGATGACGGGGCTGCCTGGCCTTGAGCTGGTCGGCCAGATCTGCGCGGTGGTCGCCGCCGCGACACTGGTGCCCGTCACGATGCTGGCGCTGGGCGCGGATCACTGGCGGTCCAGCTTCTCCGAGCGCGGCTACCTGGTGCAGTCGCTACCCGTCCCCGGGCGAACCCAGCTCGCGGCCAAGGTCGCGCACGGCTACTTCTGGACGCTGGTGGCATCCATGGTGACGCTGCTGTTGGCCGTGCTCGCATCCCTGACCGTGGCGCGCGTCGGGGGGCTCCCGGCATCGGCTGTCTTCGATGAGATCGGTGCGATGTGGGGTGGCCTGCGCTCGGAGGTGCCGGGCTGGGTGCTGGTGGTCGCCCTGGCGTCGCTGCTGGTGATGCTGCTCGGCTACGTGGCGATGATCTGGTTCGCCGCCGCGGTGGGCAGCGAGGGGCGGATGTCTGGTACGGGTTGGGGGCCCTTCGTCGTCTACGCGGGGCTGTACATGCTCGTCCAGGCACTGATGACGGTGGCGATGCTGGTGATCCCGTTCGGCATGGAGATGGACGGGGCCAATGCCTTCGACGTCCACGCCGTCAACGTCGTCGAGCTGCTGCGTGCCGATGTGCAGAATGTGCTGCCGCTGGGCTTCCTGCCGGTGCTGGTGCTGCTACCGGTCGTGCTGCTCTGGCGCACGGCGGTCTCCTGGGACCAGAAGGTCTCACTGCCCTGAGGTCGGGTGTGGTGGGTGACCCAATCAGTCCCCGTCGGCGCGGATCAGTCCCCGTCGACGGGGACTGATCTGTCCCTTGGGGGATTGATCGCGCCGGTTTGGGGTGGAGCTGACCGGAGGGACCCCTCCACAGGCTCGTTGAACGCCTGCTGGGGGACCGCTCAGGCTGAGCGTTCGGCCAGGGGCTCGTAGGTGCGCAGGCGCAGGCTGTTCGAAACCACCAGAATCGAGCTCATCGCCATCGCTGCGGCGGCGATCAGGGGGTTTAGCAGGCCGGCGGCCGCGATCGGGATGGCGGCGATGTTGTAGCCGAAGGCCCAGACCAGGTTCATCTTGATGGTCCGCAGGGTGTTGCGGCTCAGGTGCACGGCGTCGACCACGGCCCGCAGGTCGTCGCGGACGACGATCAGGTCGGCCGACTTCATGGCGATATCGGTTCCGCGTCCCATCGCGATGCCCAGATTGGCGGTGGCGAGGGCGGCGGAGTCGTTGATGCCGTCACCAACCATCGCGACGCAGCGTCCCTGCTCGCGCAGGGCGTCGACCGCGGCCGACTTCTCGTCCGGGAGCACCCGGGCGCGGACCTCGTCGATCCCCAGCTCGGCTGCCACCGCGTCGGCGGCGCGCTGGGAGTCTCCGGTCAGCAGCACGGTGCGCAGGCCCAGCTCGCGCAGGGCGTCGATGGCGGCCTTCGCGGATCCCTTCACCTGGTCGGCGACCCGCACCACGCCCAGCACCTCCTGGCCGCGGCGGACGACGACACCGACGGCCCCAGCAGCCTCGGCGGCCTCCAGTGCGGCGGTGGCCTGCTCGGGCAGCTCGTCGCCCACCACGGGGAGTCCACCGAGCTCGACGCGTCCAATCGTGTGCTCGACGCCGTCGACCTTGGCCCGTGCTCCCCAGCCGGGCAGGGCGGCGAAGTCGGTCACGGCACCGGTGGCCCGACCGGCGGTGGTGGGCAGGTCGGCGGCCAGCCGGACGATCGCGGCGGCGATCGGGTGCTCCGAGTGCGACTCGATGGCGGCAGCGGGCAGCAGCACGTCCGCGGGGGAGTGGCCGGGCATGGGGATGACGTCGGTGACGGTCATCACGCCGGTGGTCAGGGTGCCGGTCTTGTCGAGGACGACGGTGTCGATGCGTCCGCTGGTCTCCAGCGCGTCCTGGCCCTTGACCAGGATGCCGATCTGGCCGGCGCGTCCCACGCCCACCATCAGGGCGGTCGGAGTGGCCAGGCCGAGCGCGCAGGGGCAGGCGATGATCAGCACGGCCACGGCGATCGAGATGGCCCGCGCCGACGACCCGGACGCGATGAACCAGCCGATGCCCACCAGGATCGCGAGCACGATCACGGCAGGGACGAAGTACTGGGTGACGCGGTCGGCGAGCTTCTGGACGCGTGACTTGCGGCGCTGCGCCTCGTCGGCGATCGCTGCCATCTGTGCCAGCCGCGTGCGGGCGCCGACTGCCTCGGCGAGCACGACGAGTCGTCCGGTCAGGTTGGTCGTACCACCCAGCACCGCGTCCCCGGTGCAGACCTCTGCGGGCACGGACTCGCCGGTCATCGCGGAGGTGTCGATGGTCGACGCGCCCTGGGTGATCCTGCCGTCCGCGACGAAGCGTTCACCGGGCAGCACGACATAGCTCTCGCCGGTGGCCAATGCCTCGGCGGGGACCGTCTCGGCGGAGCCGTCCGGCAGCAGTCGTCGGACCTCCTTGACGGCCAGGTTTCCCAACGCGTGCAGCACCTCGCCGGCCTGGCGTCGGGCGCGGGACTCGAAGTAGCGTCCGGCCAGCTGGAAGGTGACCATGCCGGCGGCGACGTCGAGGTAGATCGCGTCCGCCCCGGCCGGGGTGCGCCCGAAACCGAGCCAGTAGCCGGCATCGCGGGAGGGGAAGAAGAGGGTCCACAGGGCCCAGCCGAAGCTGACGGTGGCGCCCAGCGAGATGAGGGTGTCCATGCTGAGCGAGCGGTGCTTGAGCCCGCGCCAGGTGGCGCGGTGGAAGGGCCACGCGCACCAGGTGACGATCGGCACCGCCAGCAGCACGCAGAACAGCTGCCAGTACGGGAAACGCCACCCGGGCACCAGCGCCAGCAGGATCGTGATGTCGCACAGGGGGACGGTGATCAGGCTCGCGACGGCCAGCCGTCGGCGCAGCGAGGTGGAACGTTCCTCGGCGGCGCGCTGGGTCCAGGTGTCGTCCTCGTCATCATGGACGAACGCACCATAGCCCGCCTTCTCGACGGTGCTGATCGCGAGCTCGGCCTGGTCGGGCCCGAGCCCCTGGACGAGCGCACGTTCCGTTGCAAGGTTGACCATCGCGGTCACCCCGTCGAGCTTGTTGAGCTTGCGTTCGATGCGATTCGCGCAGGCTGCGCAGGTCATGCCGCTGATGTCCAACTCGAGCTGGGGCACCGCCCTGGCTGTGTCGGTCATGGGAACAGCCTAGTTGAGTCGCTCAGGCGCCCTGTCCGGAAGTGCCGGGACGGCCCTGGTGGGCGGCCCACTCGCTTTCGAGGATCGACATCAGGTGTGAGTCGATCCACTCGCCGTCGAAGAACACCTCGTCCCGGACGATGCCCTCGTGCACGAAACCGACCTTCTCGTAGGCGCGGCGAGCGCGTGGGTTGAAGTCGAAGACGTCGAGGCGAACACGGTGCAGCCCCACCTGATCGAAGCCGTAACCGACGATCAGCCGGCAGGCCTCCGTGCCCAGGCCGCGGCCGCGACCCGCGGGCCCGACCAGGGTCCGGAAGTTCATCGAGCGGTTCGGTGACTCGAGCTCGTTGAGCACCACCTCGCCGACGAGTTCGCCGGTGGCGGCGTCGACGACGGCCAGGTCGAGGCGGTCGGTCTGGGCCTGCCGGGTGCCATACCACTCGCGTGCCCCCTGCAGGTCGACGGGAGTGTGGGCGGACGAGGAGTTGGCGCTCCCGGTCAGGCGGACGACCTCGGGGTCGGCCATGATCTGGGCCATTGCCTCGGCGTCGTCCGCGGTGAACGGCCGCAGGACGACGAGTTCACCGACCAAGGTCGGGTTGGCGGCCAGGGCTTCGGGGACGAATCGTCCGGGCAAGGGCTTGGTCACGGGGTCTCCAGTTCGGCGAGGCGGGCGCGGGCCTGCTCGGCGGCCCGTGCTGCGTCCTCGGCCTCGGCGCGGGCGCTCGTCACTTGGTTTTCGGTCTCCTCGGCGGCCCGCTGGGCCTGGGTGAGCTCGGCCTCGGCCCGGGTCTGGGCGGCCTCGGCCTCGGCCAGTTCGTGCTGGCCCTGTTCCAGCGCGGCCTGCGCCCGGGCGAGGGCTTCGCGCAGCTCCTCGACCTGGTCGCGCGCCTGGCTGGTGTGGTTCCGGGCGTCCTCGGTGTGCGCCTCGACCTGGGTGGCGCGAGCGCTGGCCCTGGCAAAGGCGTGCTGTGCGTGTCCGACGATCGCCTCGGCCTCCCGCTGGTTCTGCTCGGCGGACTCCAAGGCCTGCTGGCGCGCCTCGATTTCGGCGCGACGCAGGCCCTCGGCCACCTCGTCGTGCTCGTCGGGTTCGGGCTGGGGTTCAGGTGTTGGCGCTTGCTTGACAGGCTGGTCTGGTTCGGGATCGCGGACGACGTGCAGTTGCGGCCGCCGGGTGGGGAGCGCGAGCCCCGCGAACAGCTCGGTCGGAAAGTTCGCGGCCGACTCGGCTGCCGTGGAGAGGCTCCCGGCCAGCACGGCCTCGGCGAACTCGGGATTCACCAGCGCGGCCTCCAAGGTGGTGGACACCTCGTCACGCACGGCGTCGCTGGGCCGGTAGCCCGCATTGCGCCCGAGTGTCAGGGCGGCGTCCACCAGTCCGCTCACCGCGCGGCGGCGCAGCGTCGTCAGCGAACGCAGCTCCTCCGGGGAGCCGCCGGTGTGCGCCTGCGCGAGCGCCGGGCCGAGTTCCAGCAGGTCGCCCAGTTCGTCGCCTCGCCAGCGCGCGAGCAGGTTCACCAGCCATGCCGAACGGGTGGGGCGCCGCAGCGCGGCCACCTGGTTCGCGGCCTCCCGTTGCCTGGCGGCGCGCAGTTCCTTGACGATCTGTGCGCGGCGGGCGATGAAGGCGTCCGGGTCGATCGAGTACAGCTCGTCGGCTGCACTCCCGAGGTCCATGCTGGCCACCCTAGGCGACCCGATCCCCGCGGACTGGATGGTGAAGCTGCTGACTACGCCAGCTTGGCCCCCGTCCCGAGGGGGTGGGCGGTGGAGTTGGGAATACGGTCCCCGCGGGGAACAATTGGACTGATCCGTCAATTGTCTCCACGTGAAGTTGGTTCCCGTGTCTCAGATCACGCCCGCGCGCGCCGCCCACCTCGACAGCACCAGCGCCCTGGTGGCCAAGGGTTTGAGCATGCGCACCGCCCAAGGTCCAGTCTTCGGGCCGGTCGACCTCGTCGTCCCGGCGGGGCACCACGCGGCGATCCTGGGGGAGCAGGGCAGCGGACGCTCAGCGCTGCTGCTGGCCCTTGGCGGGCGACTCAAGGGTGTCTCCGGACAGCTGACGCTCGGCGAGGTCGACGGGATCGCCCACCCCCGCAAGCTCCGGCAGCGCATCGCGGTCGCCCGCATCACCGACCTGGTGGAGTTGGAACCCACGCTCACCGTCGGCGAAGCCCGCGACGAGCACTCCCTGCTGGAGGGCATCGGCTCCCGCGCTGGGCGGGTCACCTTCCAGGAGCTCGCGGGCGCCCTCGACCTGGAACTCGGACTGGACCGCCTCGTGGAGGACCTGCCCGCCGTCCAGCGGACGCTGCTGTCGGTGGTGCTCGGTTGTCTACGCCCGGCCGACTTCGTCCTGCTGGACGACGTGGACGACTCCCTGACCCGCGACCAGCTCGCCGATGTCTACGCCGCGATGGACGTGCTCGCCCTGCGAGGCCACCACTTCATCGTCAGCGCCCTGTCGACCTCCCCGGTGCCCAGCGGCGCCGCCACCATCACCCTGATCCCACCGGAGAGCGCCGACCGGCTCGCGCTGCGCTTCGGCCACCTCCGCCCCCGTCGCACCACCATCGAGGCCAACTGATGCTGCTCTCCCGTTTCGAACTGCGCCGCTTCCGCGGACCGCTTCCCGTCCTGGCGCTGCTTTTCGTCCTGCTGGTGCCGGTGGTCTACGGCGCCGTCTACCTGGCCGCCAACTGGGACCCCTACGGTCGGCTGGAGAACCTGCCGGTCGCCATCGTCAACGCCGACAAACCCGTCGACTACGAAGGACGCACCGTCGCCGCCGGCAAGGACATCACCGACGAACTGCTGGAGGGAAACAGTTTCCAGTGGCACGTCACCGACGCCGCGGACGCGGACGCTGGGCTGGCCGAGGGGCGCTACTACCTGGTGCTGGACATCCCGTCCGACTTCAGCGCGCACCTGATCAGCGCCGCGAGCGAGAAGCCGCTGCGGGCAGAACTCACGCTGCGCCGCAACGACGCCAATGGCTTCGTGATCGGCTCGGTCACCGGGCAGGCGCAGTCGAAGATCGAGCGGTCGGTCGACCAGGCCGCGGTGGACGCCTACTTCCAGGCCGTCTTCAAGAACCTGCAGACGATCCGGACGGGGCTGTCTGACGCGGCCGATGGCTCGCAGCAGGTGACAGACGGTCTGACAAGCGCCAAGTCCGGTTCCGCGCAGCTCGCCAGCGGGCTGGCGACGGCCGAGACGGGGTCGGCCACCTTGGCCACCGGTCTGACCAGCGCCAGCACCGGCGCAACCAAACTGGCGTCCGGCGCCAACACCCTCAATGACAACATGCCCGCCCTGGTCGACGGCGCCGCCCAGCTGGACTCTGGCCTGGACCAACTGCAGACCGGATCGACGAAGCTCGCCGACGGTGCCACCGCGCTGGGGTCCGGGGTCGGCCAGCTCGCCGACGGCGCGACGAGCCTGTCGACCGGGCTGAACACGTTGACGTCGGGCTCTGCGAAGGTCGCCGACGGCGCCACGCAGGTCGCCGACGGAACCCAGCAGCTCGCAGACAAGGCCGTCCCCGTGCTGGACGCGGTCGCCAAGAACCAGACCAGGATCGCCACCACGGTCGCGACCGTGAACCAGGGAATCCAAGACGTCCACGACGGGTTGTCGGACGCGCCCGACCGGGCCAGCGGAGCGCTGGAGACCGCCCGCAGCCAACTCGCCGCGCTCGCTGCCGCCGACCCGGCCGTCGCGCAGACCGACCAATATCAAGCAGCGGTGAAGGCGCTGGAGACCGCCGGCACCAGACTGGAGGCGATTGCCTCCGACGCGGACGCCCTGGCCACCGACGCCGACACCCTCAACGCGGCCGTGCAGGACGCCGCCGAACAGGGAACGCCGGCGAAGCTCTCCGAGCAGCTGACCGCGCTCAACACGGGCGCACACCAGGTTGCCAGCGGCGCAGCAAAGGTGACTGACGGGGCCAAGAGCGCGCAGGCCGGGGCGGCAAAGCTTGCGAGCGGGGCCACCAGCGCCCAAGCCGGGGCCACGAAGGTCGCCACCGGCGCGACCCAGTTGAATGCCGGCATCACCAGCGCGAACACCGGCGCTGGAAAGCTCCACACCGGCACCGTGCAGGTGGCCGATGCCACCGGCCAGCTCGCCGAGGGCGCCGACAGCCTCGCCACCGGCCTGGCGAAGGCCGACACCGGCGCCAAGTCCTTGCACACCGGCTTGGTCAAGTTGCACGACGGCGCCACCACTCTCGACGCCGGGCTCGCCAAGCTAGCGTCCGGATCGTCGAAGTTGACCACGTCGCTGAGCGATGCGGTGGCGAAGATTCCATCGGTCACCGGCTCGAACGCCGACCAGGCCTCCTGGGTGCTGAGCCAGCCTGCCGACGTCCATTCGGTCATCGACAATCCCGCCCGGGTCTACGGCCGTGGACTGGCGCCGCTGTTCTTCTCGATCGCCATGTGGGTCTTCGGAATCTCAGGCTTCCTCGTGATGCGTCCGATCTCGGGACGACTGCTGGCGGGACGGATGAACCCGCTCCGGCTGGCGATTGCCGCCTGGACCCCGTTCGGGGCCGTCGCGCTGGCTGGCGCGGGCCTGATGCTCGCAACCACGTGGCTCACCCTCGGACTTGACCCGGTGCACGGCGTCGCCCTCGTCGGGGTGGTTGCCCTGACGGCGCTGGTCTTCAGCGGGATCGCGCACCTCTTCCGGACGGCTCTTGGGCTGCCCGGCTCGGCGTTGTTGCTGGTGTGGCTGATTCTGCAGCTCAGCTCGACCGGCGGCACCTACCCGGCCGAAGTGCTGCCTGCCTTCTTCCGCTGGATCCACCCGCTGATGCCCATCTCGTACACGATCGACGCCTTCCGCTACGCGATCTCAGGTGGGCTGACCAGCCGCTTCCTCGCGGACATGGCCGTGCTGGTGCTGATCGGTGTCGTCGTCCTTGTGCTGGACGTGCTGGCGGTCGCCGCGCGGCAGCGCTTCCGGATCAGCGACATGCACCCGCCGTTGCAGCACTGATTCGTCACCGGGCAGGAGAACCGTGCAGCTGCGTCCGCGCTGGTCCGGGCCGATACTGTGCACCCATGTCGCACCCCCGTCTCCGGTGGCTCACCGGCGCCCTTGTCCTGGTCATCACCTGGCTCGCCGTCGCCGGCGTGGGCGGGCCGATCTTCGGACGCATCTCCGAGGTCTCGTCCAATGACCAGACCACCTTCCTGCCCGCCAGCAGCGAGTCGACCCAGGTGGCGAAGCGGCTGTCGAGCTTCCTGGGCGGCGACTCGATCCCCGCGGTCGTCGTCGCCAGCCGGGACGATGCGTTGACGGCTGCCGACCAGGCCTGGCTGAAGGCGCTCCCGGCCAAGGTCACCGCGGGGGTGGCCGGTTCGCCGCAGGGTTCGCCCGCCATCACGTCCGAGGACGGGCAGGCGGCGCAGATGTTCGTGCCCCTCTCGACCGACGGCGAGGTGTCCGAGACGGTGGACGAGTTGAAGGACGTGCTCGCGGACGGACGTCCGGACGGGCTCGAGGTGCAGGTCACCGGACCCGCCGGGCTCACCGCCGACCTCACGGAGGCCTTCGGAGGCATCGACGGGATCCTGCTCGGGGTCGCCCTGGCCGCGGTGTTCGTGATCCTGGTGGCCGTCTACCGATCGCCGTTGCTGCCGCTGCTGGTGCTCTGGACCGCCATCAGTGCCCTGTGCGGCGCGATCCTGGTGAACTTCTGGCTCGCCAAGGCCGGCGTCCTGACCCTCAACGGCCAGGTGCAGGGCATCTTGTTCATCCTCGTGATCGGTGCCGCGACCGACTACTGCCTGCTGCTGGTGAGCCGCTACCGCGACGAACTGCACCGCCACGGCGACGCTCGTGAGGCGCTGGCAGTTGCCTGGCGCGGGGTGCTGGAACCCGTGCTGGCTTCGGGTGGGACGGTGGCCGCTGGCCTGCTCTGCCTGTTGGCCAGCGACCTGAACTCCAACAAGGCGCTGGGCCCGGTGGCCGCGATCGGCATCGCGTTCGCGGTGCTGGGCGCGTTGACCCTGCTGCCCGCGCTGCTCGCGCTGGTCGGACGGGCCGCCTTCTGGCCCCGCCCGCCCCAACACGATCCGGCGTGGGCGCCCAAGGAGCACGGAATCTGGGCGCGGGTTGCCGGGCTGGTCGCGCGCCGGGCCCGTCCGGTGTGGGTCGGGATGACCGTGCTGCTGGCCCTGTTCAGCCTCGGTCTGCTGGGCCTCAAGGCGGACGGCGTGCCGCAGTCAGACCTGGTGCTCGGCACCTCCCAGGCCCGGGACGGGCAGAAGGTGCTTGCCGAACACTTTCCCGGTGGGTCCGGGTCGCCTGTCCAGGTGATCGTGCCGCAGGGCAAGCTCTCGGACGTCGCATCGGTGCTCACCAGCATTGCTGGTGTCAGCTCGTCGGCCGTGGTCAGCGCCGATTCACCGTCCGGCACGATCCCGCTGCCCGTGCCCACCCGGGGCCCATTGGCGCAGGCTGCGCCCACGGTCCGCGACGGTGACGTGCTGGTGCAGGCGACCTTGGCCAAGGCTGCCGACTCCCTCGAGGCCGAGCAGACGGTCGTCGAGTTGCGCGATGCGCTGCATGCCGTGGACCCGGCGATCGTGGTGGGCGGTGAGACGGCGACCGACCTTGACACCAACACCACCGGCGCGCACGATCGGGCGGTGATCCTGCCGCTGGTGCTGGTGGTGATCACGCTGATCCTGGCGGCGCTGCTGCGGGCCGTCGTGGCTCCGCTGGTGCTGACGGCGACCACGGTGCTGAGCTTCGCGGCGGCGCTCGGGTTGTCGTCCCTGCTGTTCAACCACGTGCTGCACCTGCCGGGCGCCGACCCGACGGTGCCGCTGTACGGCTTCGTCTTCCTGGTGGCGCTGGGCGTGGACTACAACATCTTCCTCGTCACCCGGGTGCGGGAGGAGTCCCTGACACACGGCACCCGCGAGGGCCTGCGGCGCGGCCTGGTGGTGACCGGCGGCGTCATCACGTCCGCAGGCATCGTGCTGGCCGCCACTTTCGCGGCGCTGGGTGTGATCCCGCTGGTCTTCCTGCTGCAACTGGCGGTGATCGTTGCCCTGGGCGTGCTGATGGACACCCTGCTGGTGCGCGCGCTGTTGGTTCCGGCGATCATCCATGACCTCGGACGGACATTCTGGTGGCCCTCGGCACTGTCCCGGAGCCCGGAGCACGCCGATGTCACCGATAACGTGGGCTGAGCGGCGCAGATCGGCGCCTGGATCGTTCCAGCGGCCAGAGTTCCCACATGCGCAGCGCATTGGACCAGACCGGTTCGTAGGGGTGCCACGATTCGTTCATGAGCATCACGCTTGATGTGGACGACGAGGTAGTCGCAGCGGCGGAGCGGCTCGCGGCACCCGACGGCATGG
Organism: Luteococcus sanguinis; assembly: GCF_039527675.1. Taxonomy (NCBI): domain Bacteria; kingdom Bacillati; phylum Actinomycetota; class Actinomycetes; order Propionibacteriales; family Propionibacteriaceae; genus Luteococcus; species Luteococcus sanguinis. Next base: position 202,043 of record NZ_BAAAKI010000001.1, on the reverse strand, counting down.
ATCTGGGTGCGGCGGTCTGCGGGACGGGGATTCACCGGACCGTCAGGACACCTCGTGACAGGGCCTCAGTCGCGGGACCTTTCGGCTGCCCGGTCAGCCGCGGCCAGCCGGGCCATCATCTCGTTGTAGGCGTCGTAGGACTGGTCGGTTCCCGAGTCGAGGTGACGGTCGGTGCGACGCGCCTCGGTGGTGTCCTGGCGCTGCCACTGGGTGAGCAGCGCGATCAGGGCGATGAACAGCGGGAACTCACCACCACCCCAGGCGATCGCCGCACCGACCCACTGGTCGTGCTGCAGGCCGCGCTTGAACAGCCACTCGTGGCCCAGTGAGGCCAGGAAATCCTCGGCGTACACGACGGTCTTGCTCATCAGGATCACACCGAAGAAGGCGTGGAAGGGCATCGCGCCGATGATCAGGCCGAGCTTGCCGATGTGGGGTAGCGGGTGCGGGGGCTGGTCCACGCCGATGATGAGGCCGTAGAAGATGTAGCCCGAGGCCAGGAAGTGCAGGTACACGAACTGGTGCAGCCAGTGCCAGTGCAGGCTGGCCGGGTAGATCTGCGTCAGGTAGAAGACGTAGTAGGTGCCGGTCATGAAGGCCAGCGCGACCAGTGGGTTGTAGATGAAGCCGAGGTAGCGGCTGTGCATCGTCCCCGCGACCCATTCGCGCAGGCCGGCGGGTTGGTTGCGTCCGTGGGCCTTGTTGGCCCGCAGGACAAGCGTGATGAAGCCACCCAGCGCCAGGATCATCGCCGCGGCCATGTTGAGGCCGAGGTTCATGAACATGTGGACGCTGAAACTGGCCGGCGCATAGCGTCCAACGCCGGACGAGGTGAGGCAGCAGACCAGCGTCCAGCCGATGATCCAGGCTACGGTGCGGCCGAGTGGCCAGTGGTCGCCCTGGCGGTGCAGCTTGGCGACCAGGAAGAGGTACACCGCGACGGCCAGGATCGAGATGGTGAAGAAGAACAGGTTGATCCGCCAGTCGAGGGCCAGGGCGCGCAGGGTCGGCCACGGTGCAACCGAGTAGCCGAAGGTGCGCACGTCCATCGGGAGGATGGCCGCGGGCAGGGCGACGCCCGCGACGTGGGTGCCGACACTGGCGACCATCAGCAGTAGGCCGGCCAGCGCTGCGGGCCAGCTGGCGGTGCGCCGGGGGAGCCAGGCGAGCGCGGCGATGGCGAGGGCAACCATGGCGCGGATCAGGTGCCAGGTCGGCTGCTGGTCCAGCGGCCAGCGCGCGCCGGGCTGCAGGGCAATGGTCAACAGGTCGCAGAAGGCGATGACGACGCCGGCGACGGTGGACAGGAAGCGCAGCCGCCACCCGACGACGTGTTCGTGCTCTCCTTCCCTGACGAACCGGATGAAGGCCCACGTCCCCGCCAGTACGGCTGTCGCGACGATGGCGACCATGCCCGCGTCGCCGGTGACGTCGTGGTTCTGCGGGACGAGCGCCTCCGTGGCCGCAACCGGCGCGACGATCGCGATGGCCTGCAGCAGCAGGGCGTACAGCGCTGACTCCCACACCTTCCACAGCGACAACAGCGCGGCCAGACCGGAACAGACGGCCGCGACGATCCATGCGGTGTGCTCGGTTCCGGGACCGGTGACGACATGCGCCACGGCCGCGGCCAGCGCGATCAGCGACGCGATGCCGCCGATGGTGGTCAGCGGGTCCCCGGCCAACCCGGTGCGTCGGTCACCCGTCCGGGGGCGGATGAACGCGCTCACCACCCACGCTCCCATCGAGGCGGACGTGGCGAGCCACGCCAGCAGGGTCAGGATTGAGGAGAGGGTCGACTGCACGCGGCCCAGCCTAATCCCGCCCGCTGACCGGGCCGGAAGGGCGTCCCCACCGCGCCCAGCACCCCCGGGATCACGCCCGTATCGTTCCAGGCTTCCAGCACCTGTTCGACAGTGGCCGTTGGCCCGCGCTCGGACAGGAATGCCGCCAAGGCCTTGGGCAGTCCGTCCCACCACCTGCTGCGGGGCTGCGACGGCGCCCTGCAGGCCAACCGCGAGACTCGCCACGCCCATGACCCAGCGGATCGGGCGCCGCCAAGGCGCCGGACGTACCAGGCGACGTCTGTGCGGGTGGGCGCCCAGGAGAGACCTCAACCTGAGGTGGAGGGTTATCCACAGACTTGTCCACCTCTGGGGACAAATGACATCGTCGAAATTCCACAGCTGTGAGTAACCCTGTGGACAGCAGCGGCATCCCTTGTCAAATGGATGTTGCAGGGTTGTCGATGACGCTGATTGCGCCAGGCTGCTGTCGTGGAAAGGCTGTTGGCGCACACCCTGGTGGGATCGGTGCCGGACGTCGGGTGGTCACTCGGCCCCTGCAAGCCATAGGAGGGGGACGCAGACCGCCCTCTGGCGTTGACCATGTGGGCCGTTCCTCTCGCCACCTCCTCGAGGCACCCGTGTCGGTGCCGCGCTCCTGCACCTCAAGGGGGCGCCCCGGATCCTCGTCTCGACACCAGATCGGAAGTCAGCCGCCGCCCACGACCCGAGATCGCCCCGGCCGGATCGGCTGAAAACCGGACGGAATGAGAGCTTGGAACGGTCCAATCGCCGATCTGGTCAGCTGGCGTCCGGTTTTCAGTCGATCCTGGACATGTACCCGGAAGCGAGTGATGCTCGCCCCATGACTGACCCTTTCGAATGGGATGCCCAACGCTACGGCGAGTTGCCGTTGCCGCACGTCGCCTGGGGTGAGGGCGTACTCGCCCGCCTGGCTCCGTCGCCGGGTGCACGCGTGCTTGAGGTCGGATGCGGAACTGGGCGCGATGCTGCCCGCCTGCTTGGGGCTCGTCCGGACGTTCGCTATCTCGGGGTGGACGGCTCGGAGCAGATGTTGGCTGCAGCCGGGGAGGCCTTGGCGCACTTCGGCGACCGCGTGCGCTTGCGTCGCGTCGACCTGCGCGAACCACAGGACTTTGGGCCCATCGATGGCGCTTTGAGCGTTGCCACGCTGCACTGGGTGCCCGACCATCAGCCTCTGTTCGCCAGCGTGGCACGCGCTTTGGCATCCGGCGGACGCTTCGTCGTCGACGCTGGTGGTCACGGAAATCTCGCTCGGCTCGCGCTGGCAATCGAGTCCGTCTTCGGCGCAGGGGATCAGACGTGGAACTTCGCCACCGCCGAGGCCACCTCCGAGGCTCTGCGGGAGCAAGGGTTCACGGTCGTCGACGCTCGATTGTGGCCCGATCCCCTCGTGCTGCGCGAGGAGGCTTATCGCCCCTACCTGGCCACCGTCGTGCTTGGGGCACACCTGCACCGCATCGCGCCGCAGCAGCGCGCCGCAGCGGTCGATGCCGTCGCCGAGGCGATGGGCGAACCGCTGGTGGACTACGTGCGCCTCGAGTTCGAGGCGGTCCGATAGCTTCGGCGCATGGCAGCTGGGGTGGTCAAGCGGGCGCGCGCCGAGGACGTGGCAGACCTGGTGGCGTTGCGAGTGGAGATGTTCCGCTCGATGGGGACGCATGACCTGGACGGCCCCTGGCAGGACGCCTCGCGGCAGTGGTTCGACGGGCGTCTGGACCACCCTGACCATGGGATTTTCGTGGTCGAGGTGGACGGGCAGGTCGTCGCCTCGGCTGTCGGGGCGATCCGGGACTGCGCGCCGTCGCCGTCGGTCCCGGCCGGACGCGACGTGCTGGTGAGCAGCGTGTGCACCTCCCCAGAGTTCCGGGGCAGGGGCTTTGCCCGGCTGGCCTTCGACGCGGTGCTCGACTGGGCGCGATCGCAAGGCATCCAGCGCGCGGAGTTGATGGCGACCGAGGCCGGACGGCCCATGTACGAGAGGGCGGGCTTCACGCTGACCGAGTGTCCGGCCATGCGCGCCACGCTGTGAGGCCCCTCGACAGCCTCGGGGAAGCTGAAGGACTGCTCGGGGATCGGTGATGAAGCGGGCATGACAAGGGACTGGCCAACTCCCCCACAGGAGGGGTCAGGCCCCCCGGCGGGGCAGCGCGGTCGAGGTCTGGTCGACCGCGTCGAGGTCATCCTCGACGACGCGTGGCCCCACCAGCTGCAAGCCGACGACGCTCCTTGCGTCCCTCCACCAGGTGATAGAGCACCGGCACCAGCAGCAGCGTCAGCAGCGTGGAGCTGAGTAGGCCGCCGATCACGACGATCGCCAGTGGCTTCGAGATGAACACGCCCCCACCGGACAGGCCCAGCGACATTGGGATCAGTGCGAAGATCGTCGCGACCGCCGTCATCAGGATCGGACGCAGGCGCTGGCGCGCACCGTCGCGCAGGGCCTCATCAACGCCATCGCCCTGCTCGCGGTAGTGGTTGACCAGGTCGATCAGGACGATGGCATTCGTGACCACGATGCCGACCAGCATCAGCAGGCCGATCATCGCCGGGACGCCCAGCGGGGTGTTGGTCACCAGCAGCGCGGCCAGCGCGCCGACGGCGGCGAAGGGGATCGAGATGGTCAGGATCAGCGGCTGCACCAGCGACTTGAACGTCGCCACCATCACCACGTAGACGATCGCGATGGCCGCGAGCAACGCGAGCCCGAGCTGGCGGAAGGCGTCGCCCTGCTCCTGTGCCACGCCGCCGATCTCGGCCCGGGCGCCCGAGGGCAGGCCCAAGGCGTCGATCCGGTCGCTCACCGCAGAGGTGACGGCGCTGAGGTTGTCGCCGGTGGGAGTCAGCGAGATGGTCACCGAGCGCTCGCCGTCGGTGTGGTCGACCTGGGTGGCGACATTGGCCACGGTGACCTCCGCGACGTCCGAGACCTTCACCGACGCACCGGTTGGCAGCTTCATCAGCGGCATGGCCTTGAGCGCGGCGAGCCCGGCCGGGACATCGGTGCTCTGCAGCACCAGGTCGATGGTGCGTCCGTCGGCCTGCTCGACCTTGCCCACCGTCGAGGGTGTCAGCACGCCGCGCATGGCCTGCCCGACGGTGTACTCCGACAGCCCGAGCGCCGCCGCCTTGGCTGGGTCGACGCTGACCTGGACGGTCGGACGATCGGAGGCGAGGCTGGACTTCAAGTTTGTGGTGTCCGGGATGGTCGACAGTTCCTTGACCAAGGTGTCGCTGGCGGCCTTCAGGGTGGGCGCGTCGGGCGCGGTCAGCACGACCTGCACGTCGCTGCTGCCCATGCTCTGCGATGCCGAGACGACGGCGTCGCCATCTGCCTTCAGCTCGGCCAGGTCTTGTCGGGCCATCTCGGTGACCAGTGTCGCCTCGGCATCATCGGCCAGCGTGACCTGGAAGGTGGCGCTGTCGGCGCCGCCGCCGGTGAACAGCGCCTCGATGCCCGAGCCGCCGAGCGTGGTCTGCACCGTCTCGATGCCCTCGATGTTGAGCAGCGCCTTCTCGACCTTGGCCGCGCGCGCCGACTTCTCCGCCAGCGACAACGCGGGCGGGTAGTGCTGGGTGACGCTGAGGGTGTTCATCCCGGCGTTGCCGAGGAAGTCGGTCTTGAGCAGGGTGGACGCGCCGACGGTGCCACCCAGCAGCGCGAGCGCCAGCAGCAGTGAGGCGATCGGGTGCAGCAGCGACCAGTTCAGCGCGGGCAGGTAGATGCGCTGCAGGAAACCGGACTTCTCAGCCTCGTGGGCCGCGGCCCCCACTTCGTCGCGGTCGACGTCGCCCTCGACGGGCTTGAGGAACCAGTAACACAGCACCGGGACGATCGTCAGTGACACCAGCAGTGAGCTCAGCAGCGCCATCGTCACGGTGAAGGCGAAGGGCCGGAAGAGCTCGCCGGTCTGGCCGGACACGAAACCGATCGGTGCGAAGACGGCGACGGTCGTGATCGTCGCGGCGGTGATCGCGGTGGCGACCTCCTTGACGGCTGTCAGGATCGCGCGTCCCTTCGGCTCACCATAGGACAGGTGCCGCTTCACGTTCTCTACGACGACGATCGAGTCGTCGACGACGCGTCCGACGGCGATCGTCAGCGCACCCAGGGTGAGGATGTTGAGGCTGAAGCCGGCGACGCGCAGCCCGATCAGGGTGAGCAGCACCGAGACCGGGATCGACACCGCGGTCACCAGGGTGGAGCGGATGCTGCGCAGGAAGAGCAGGATCACCACGATCGCCATCACCAGGCCCAGGCCGCCCTCGACGAGCAGGTCGTGGATCGACTGGGTGATGAAGGGGGCCTGGTCGAAGACGGTGGTGAACTTCGCATTCTTGCCGAGGCTGGACGCGATCTCGGGCAGCTTGTCCGAGACGGCGTGCGAGACCTGCACCGTCGAGGTATCGGGGGTCTTGGTGATCGACAGCGACAGCGAGGGTTTGCCGTTGGTGCGGGAGATGGAGGTGGCCGGGGCCAGCGACTGCTTGACGGTGGCGACCTGGTCCAGCCGGACCGCCTTGGAGGTCGCCTTCCCGGTCGCGTCCGCGCCCTGCGCGACGAGCACGACCTTGGCGACGTCGTCCGCGGAGGCGAAGTTCTTGCCGACGGTGACGGTGAGCTCGCGGTCGCCATCGGCCAGCGAGCCACCCGAGACGAGGCTGCCGGAGGCCTGCAGCGACTGCTGCACCTGGGCCAGCGTCAGCCCCGCGGCGGCCAGCTTGGCCCGGTCGGCGGTCACCTGCACCTGCTGGGTGCGTGCGCCGGAGACGGTGACCTGCCGCACGCCGTCCAGCTTTTCCAGCTCGGGGACGGCGATGGACTGCAGCCGCTGGGCGAGGTCGTCGCCGGCGCCGCCGGAGGCCGAGTCGTCGTCGCTGACCGACAGCGTCTGGACGGGTAGGTCGTCGAGCGATCCGGTGAACACCTGCGCGTCGGCCTCGTCGGGCAGCATCGACTTGATCCGGCTGATCGCCGCCTGCAACTGCTGCTGCACCTGCGCCATGTCGGCGCCGTACTTCACGTTGACGGTGACCGTCGAGACACCCGCCGACGAGGTGGACGTGTAGCCGTCCAGCCCCTGCAGCGAGAGCACGGCCTGTTCGATCGGGGTGGTCACCCGCTCCTCGACCACCTGCGGGGAGGCGCCCGGGTAGCTGGTCATCACGAAGGCGCTGGGGATCTGCAGGCTCGGGATCAGCTCCTGCTTCAAGGTGGTCGCGGTCAGGCCACCGAAGAGCATCACGAAGATCGTGATGAGCGCGATCAGCGCCCGGTTCTTGAGGCTGATGCGGGCGAGACTGTCCATGGGTGCTCCGTGCTGGAATCGTGCGTTCAGGCGACCGGGCCGAGGCCATTGCGCCCCGGGGGGTTTCTTACGGCGGTTTCGCGCACGAGGCTACCCGTGCCCACCGACAATTCCGCATTCGGGGCAGACCGCTATTCGGGGGTGGTGACGTCGTCGTCCACGTCGGCGTCCCCGCCCACCCACTGGCGAACCGTCTCGGCCGTCGCGGCCAGCACCGCGAGCACATTCCAGCTGGCCAGCAGCAGTTCGACCTCGCCGGCGTCCACGCCCACCTGGCTGAGCGCCTCGATCGCGGTCGCGACCAGCAACCCGACCATCGCCACCCAGGCCCAGCGGCGCCGCGCCAGCACGGTCCACCACAACACCGTGAGGATCATCGGCAACACCACCAGGGCCAGGTTGTGGCCCTGCCCGAAGATGATCGCACCGACCGCCGCAACCAAGGAGAAGAGGTTCATGGCGCCGGTGAAGATCAGCGGCACCGGGGGCAGGTGGTGGTCGACGATGGTCTTGGGCTGCGGCGGACGGGGCATGTGCCGGCGCAGGGCAACACCGCTGGTCTGGACGACGGGCAGGTCACCATCGGTCATCACCTGGTCACCGCCGCCATTGCGTGAGTGGTAGGCGGTGGAGAAGTTCTCGATCACGTCGACGGTCACGGACGGGTCGGCATACCTGATCGTGTCGACGACGTAGTCACGCTCGAGGTCGGTGTCCTCATCCACCTTGTGCGTGATCTGGAAGGTGAAGCTCGACAGGCCGACGGCCCGGTCATAGGTGGCCGCGGCGACCCAGTCGACCCGCTCACCACCGGGCAGCAGCCAGCCCTTGGGGGTCTTCCAGAAGCGGACGTGGTGGCGCTGTGAGGGATTGCCGTCGACTTCCTGCTGGTAGGCGAAATCCTGCAGCCGGTCGAAGACGTACAGCCCGGAGACCGGCGCCGCTGGATACGACGTACGCAGCACGGCGGAGCGCACCATTCCCACGCCAGAGCCGATGGTCAGCTCGTCGGCGCGGGTCCAGCCGGCGGCCTCCAGGGCCGTGCAGACGTCCTCTTCCGACCCATTCAGAGCGAGGTTGATCGGGTCGCCCAGCATCCCGTCCGCGGTGCGCGCCCGTCCGATGAAGTAGTTGGGGACGTAGACCGTGGACACCAGTTGGTGCAGCCGGGGGAGTGCGAGGTAGGCGACGACACCCCAGAACAGCAGAAGGTTCAGCCACCACCAGGAGAAGCCGGTGAAGGCTCGCGAGACCAACAGCCCGGCCAGCCAGACGGCCAGTCCCAGCGCGCCCACGGTGGCCGAAGTGGCGATCAGGGTGAACAGGGGCATCCGACGACGCGGACGCGCCGGTCGGGTGCGTTCTGTGTAGCTGGGCGGTTCCTGGGGAACCGGGTAACGCGCGTTCACCCGTCCATCATCGCCGAGCCGCACGGGCGAGTGCGTCGAGGGTCCGCGCCAAGGGTCCCTCTGCACCCCCGCGCGGGACAAGCATTCCGGTGGGCTCGGCCGCCCGAATGCTCAGGCTTCCCGCGCGGCGGCGACGAAGGTGCGGATCAGGTCGTGCCCCTTGGTGCCACGGGTGACCTCGACACCAGAGCTGACGTCCACGCCCCACGGACGGACGGCGCGGATGGCGTCCGCGACGTTGACGGGGGACAGACCGCCCGCCAAGAGCCAGTGGCCATGCGGGGGCTCGGCCAGGCCCGACAGGTCCCAGGTCTCACCCGACCCGGGGACGGAGGAGTCCAACAGCAGCGCCTCCTCTCCGAAGGCGCCCACCCGCAGGTCGTCGCCATCTGCCAGGGAGGTCGCCCGCCAGACCCGCAACCCACTCGCGACGGCCCGGGCAACGTGCTCGCGGCCATAGCCGGGGCCGTGCAACTGCAGCACGTCGACGCCGCTGGCGCGTGCTGCATCGATCGCGTCCGCGACGGGCAGATCGTTGACGACCAGCACCGATGCCACCCCGGCGGGCACCAGGGCAGCCAGGGCCGCCACCTGCTCGAGCGGGATGGAGCGCACGCTGGCGGTGTTGTGCACGAAACCCACCGCGTCGGCGCCCGCGTCGGTGGCCACCCTGACGTCGTCGGGGGTCTTGAGCCCGCACACCTTGATGAACATTCCACGAAGATACCCACTGCACCCGCGCCATCGGCCGCCGACCAGACCTACCATCGACCCATGTCCACTCCCCCGGCGCCGGACGACGCGTGTCCCGGTGATCATTGCGCCCAGGTGGAGACGATGGATCCCGGCGAGCGCTCCCAGCGCTGGATGGGCATGATCAGCGCCGTGATGATGGTGGCCGGTCTGACGCTGGGCACCTTCGCGGCCACCTGGCACGGCAACAATGTCATCCTCACCCTGACGCCCAGCAAGGTGCTTGGCACCAGTTTGGCGACGGTCGGCTTCACGGCCCTGACGATGGTGCTGCACGAGGCCCTGCACGGGCTGGGAATGCTGGCCTGCGGGGCACGGCCCCGTTTCGGCGCCGGCGTGATGCACACCGGCCTGCCCTACCTGTTCACCACTTCGGAGGGGCACCTGTTCACCCGGGCCCAGTTCTTGGTGATCGCGGCGCTGCCGAGCCTGCTGGTGAACTCCGCGCTGGCACTGCTGCTGCTGTGGGGCCCGCATCCGTCGTGGTGGGTGGTGCCGCTGGCCTTCCACCTGTCCGGCTGCGTGGGAGACGCCTGGCTGTGTTGGGCCGCGGCCCACGAACGCCCCGGGACTCTCATCGAGGACCTGCGTGGGGGAGTGCGCGTCCACCGCTTGGAAGTGCGGCCGGATCGTCCTGGCGCCGACCCGGCCAGCTGATCCAGCGAACAGGACCGGATCGAACAGGCCCGGTCAGCCGCCGATGACCGCCAGGGCCTGGACGGCAGAATCGACGGTGACGCCACCGACGATCACCTGGCGCAGCACGCCGTCGGAGTCGATGAAGAAGTGGGTCGGGATGCCAACCGTGCGGTAGCGCGAGGAGATCGCGGTACCCGGGTCATTGGCCTGGGGGTAGGTGAGGCCCAGACGCTGCGCATAGGAGCTGATGGTCGCGTCGTCCTCGTCCAGATAGAGGCCCAGGACGACGGTGCCGTTGGCCTTGGCCTTGTCGTAGACGGCCTGGACATCGGGGGCCTCGGCCCGGCAGGCGGTGCACCAGGTGGCGCCGAAGTTCAGCCAGACCGGCTTGCCCTTCAGCTCACTGAGGCGCACCCTCTTGCCGTCCAGGGTGGTGGCCGTGAAGTCCGGCGGCACCTGCCCGACCGCAGGGGCCTTGCCGGAGGTGTCACCCGTGAGCTCCACGGCCGTCGCGCCGCGGTTCTCGGTCTGGTTCGGACGCGTGGCCAACCACCAGCCGAAGATCGCCAGCGCCAGCAGTGTCAGTACCAGCCCGGCCAGCGGCAACTTGCTGCGCCTGACCTGCTGCTGCCAGCTGGGCTTGGTGAGGAGTCGTGGCTGAAGTAGGCATAGCCCTTCGCGTAGCCGAAGGTGAAGATCACCAGGCCGAGCAGTGCTCCAGCAAGGATGGCCAGCGCGCCATAGACCAGCGTCTTCATGCCCCCGATGCGCTCCAGCACGTCACTCACCCCTCTCGTCCGATTCCATGGGCGAGCAGAGAAATCACCCATTGGCACCATCCAAGCTGTGCTGAGCCTGTGCGACCATCCATCGCGAGGTACAGCTGGGGTACAACCTGCCAAGTCAGCCGGGGGTTCGGGGGTATACCCAGCGGGGGTGAGGAGGGTGCGCGGTGGGGCGTTCAGTGCGTGCCCGGGCCGCCGAGGCCACGCCGGACGATGAAGGCCGCCGCCTGGATGCGGTTCTCCATCCCGAGCTTGCCGAGGGCGTTGTGCACGTGGTTCTTCACGGTGCCCTCGGTGATCGAGAGCCGGCGCCCGATCTCGCGGTTGCTGAGCCCGTCGGCGACCAGACGCATGATCTCCAGCTCCCGGGCGCTGAGTTCTGCCTGGGCAGGTTCTTCGTCGGCCGGGGCGGGCTGGTGGCTTCCGCGCAGTTCGGCCATCAATCGTCCGACTAGCTTGGGTGCGAGCGGGCTCTCGCCGTGGGCGACGCCACGCAGGGTCTGGAAGAGCTGGTCGGGGTGCATGTCCTTGAGAAGGTAACCGTGCACCCCCGCGCGGATCGCGGGGATCAGGTAGTCGTCGTCCTCGCTGACGGTGAGCAGCACGACCTTGGTGGCCGGCAGCTCGGCCAGCACCCGCGTCGCTGCCTCGACGCCGGTCATCACCGGCATCTCGACGTCGCACAGCATCACGTCCGGACGCAGTTCGAGGGCCAGTTCGACCCCCTGCAGCCCGTTGTCTCCCTGCCCGACGACCGTGAAGTCGTCCCGTGCGTCGAGCAGGGAGGCGATGGCGCGACGAAACAGCGGCTGGTCGTCGACCAGGAGCACGCGGATCGGCCCGTCGCCCGCGCTCACGCGTCCACCCCGATCTTCTGCGGTTTCGAGGGCAGGTCGATCACGACGCGGGTGCCACGACCCGGCTCGGACTCGACGCTCAGCTCCCCGCCCACCATCTCGGTGCGCTCGCGCATGGTGTGCAGACCGTAGCCACCGTCACTGGACACGGTGCTGGCGCCGGGGACGAAACCTCGTCCGTCGTCGGTGACCAGGAAGCGCACCCCGCCACCGGTGCGGTGCAGCTCCACCACGGCATGCCGGGCACCCGCGTGCTTGCGGACATTGGTCAGGGCCTCCTAGATCACGCGGATCACCTGCACCTCGACGGTGGGGTCGAGGGCAGGGTCGTCGTCCGACTCGTTGACGAAAAGGGTCTCGATGCCACTGCGGTGCTGGAAGCCGCGCAAATAGGCGCGCAAGGAGTCCATGAAGGTGCGGTCGGCGCGCGATCCCTCCCGCAGGCCGAGGATCGCCTCGCGCACGTCGGCATAGGCTTCGTGGCAGCCCTCGGCGATGTCACCGAGCTCGGTGCGGGTCTCGGGGCTGAGTTCGGGTGCAGCCTGGGCGGCGCGCAGTCGCAGGTGGGAGGCGCCGAGCACCTGGGCGAGCGAATCGTGCATCTCGCGGGCGATCCGCTCGCGCTCCTCGACGACAGCCAGACGCCGTTCTGCCTCGAGCCGGGCCGTGCTCTGTGCCTGCATCGCCTCGCGTCCGCGGTCGATCACCCAGATCATCGCCAGCGCGAAGGCCACCAGGCCGATCGCGCCGACCACCCAACCGAAGACCACCGTGTGTTGCGGCCAACGGGGTTCGACGATGAGGGACATCAGCAGGTGCAGGGCGATGACGCTCACGAGCGGGACGACGACGCCGAGCAGCAGGAAACGTCGCTGCCAACCCGCGATGTCACGATCGGCCTGCACGTGCACCCCCTCGGCCCCGGACCGGGTGTCGGCCCAGCATGAGCCCGGGCCCAACCGGGCCTCGGGAATCGCACACTACCAATGGGTAGATGTGGACGCTGTACCTACCCCCGGATACATGCCGCGGGCCGTGGTCGGCCGCAAACCGTCGGCAGTGGAGCAGATGTCAGGAGTCCGCCAGCGCCCGTCGTGGGGCGCCCACGCTGACCGCCGCCACCGCGATGGCGGTGGTGATCGGCACCGCCAGCACCAGCCCGATCGAGCCGACCAGGGTGCGCACCACCTCGCCCGCGAACATCTCGCTGGTCAGCGCCTGCCACGGCGGCCGGCGGTTGATCGTCAACAGCGCGAGCACCCCCATCGCGGCACCCGCCGAGGCGAAGGCGGTGGTGTAGACGGTTGACGCGATGTGGTCGCGTCCGATCCGCATGGCGGAGGCGAACAGCCGCCCGCGCCGGCTCTCGGTCGAGGCCAGCTCCCAGACCGCGGAGGCCTGGGTGATCGTGACGTCGTTCAGCACGCCCAGGCCGGCGACGATGATGCCGCACAGCACCAGGGAGCGCAGCTGCAGGTCAGGCGCGGTGGCGGCGAGCAGGTGGTCGTCCTCGCTGCCGACGCCGGTCAGGTGGGCCCAGTCGGTGGCCCACCACCCCAGCGCGGCGGTGATCACCAGACCTGCCAGCGTGCCCACGAGCGCAGTGGTGGTGCGGGTGCTGAAGCCGTGGGCGCAGTAGAGGGCGACGAACATGATGGCGGACGAGCCGACCAGCCCCACCAGCAGGGGATCGTGGCCCACGACCAGCGCCGGGAACATGAACTTGGCCATGATCAGCGCGGCGAATCCGAGCCCGAAAAGGGCCAGCAATCCCCGCAGCCGCGCCACGGCGACCACCACCACGAGCAGCAGCAGGGCCAGGAAGGCGATCGGGATGCTGCGCTCGAACTCGGCGAACTGGTAGCTGGCGGCGTCCGTCCCGGCCGGTGGGATGCGGTAGAGCAGCACCTCCTGGCCGGGTTCGACACCGGACTCGAAGACTGCCTGGGTGAGCTGGACCGTCTGGGTCTGGCCGGCTTCGGGACCCTCGTCCAGACGGACGGTGAGCTGGCCGCAGGAGCCGGAACCGGCCGTGGTCGAGCTGGGGGTCGTGCCGCTCGCAACTCCCTCGCAGGGGATGCGGTTCACCTGAGAGATGGTCCCCTTCGGCGTGGTGACACCGGCAACCTGCCAGGTCGCCGGGTCTGACTTCACGTGGGCGGCCAGGTCATGGGGCCACAGCCAGACCATGGCGGCGATGGTCCACACCGCCACTGGGATCAGCACTGCGACCATCACCGACAGCGCCCGCTGCCGCTGCCGGGCCAGCGCGGGATCGGCGGGTTGCTTGGCGGAGTTGGGTGCGTGGGTGTGGGCCACGAGGATGACACCTACTCTGGGTCGGGTGACTGGCGAGCAGCAGGGTGGGGCAGCGACTTCGAACCTACCCGCTGGCACCCGACCGGCGGAACGCCTGGTGCCCGGGCTGGCTGCGGGGCTTGACCTGCTGCTCGGACGCCTGCACCGCGGCCCCGGTGATCCGACGATGCGTCGGATGGGACGTGTGTGGTGGCGCGCCAGCCTGACCCCGGCCGGTGCGGCGCTGGTGCAGTTCGTTCCCGAGGGTGCGGACGTACGGGTGCGGGCCTGGGGCGAGGGCTCGGTCTGGGCACTGGACCAGGCGCCTCGGCTGCTGGGCGCCGACGACCATCCGGACGAGTTCCACACCGATCATCCCGTCGTGACCGTCCTGGCACGGCGTCACCCCTGGCTGCGGGTGGGTGCAACGGACCTGGTCGCCGAGGCGCTGCTGCCCAGCGTGCTGGAGCAGCGGGTCACCGGTGCCGAGGCCTTCCGCTCGCACCGCTTGCTCGTGCGCCGGCATGGACGCCCGGCCCCCGGCCCCGCAGCGCAACCGGGACACCCTGCGCACGGCATGGTCGTCCCGCCATCGGCGCGGGAGTGGGCGTTGATCCCCAGCTGGGAGTACCTCGGGGTGGGGGTGGAGCAGGCGCGCTCCCGGCCGCTCGTCGGGGCCGCGCAGCGGGCGCGGGCGCTGGAGGCCAGCTTGCACCGCCCCGATCCCGGTGCTGCCTTGCGCAGCCTGCCGGGGATCGGTCCCTGGACCGCCGCCCGCACCCTGCAGGCCGCTCACGGCGACCCGGACGCGTGGAGCACCGGCGACTACCACGTGCCCGGTCTCATCACCCACGCGCTGGTCGGGGAGAAGCTCGGCCAGGACGATGCGGAGGAGGTGCTGGCGGGCTTCACCGGGCACCGTTATCGAGTGGAGTTGCTGGTCTGGCTGTCAGGGATCTCACCGGAGCGGCACGGGCCGCGGAAGTCGCTGCCCACGCACCTGCCCTGACCGGACGGGGGCTCAGGTCTGGATGGCCGGCATCGTGATGGTGTCCTCGTCCCCGTCCTCGGTGAGGGAACCGGGCAACCGGACGATGAACTCCGCACCACCGCAAGCCGCCCGCTGAGCGGTGACCTGGCCGCCGTGGGACGTGATGGTGTGCGCCACGATCGACAGGCCGAGCCCCGTGCCGGGGGTGTTGCGCGCGCGGTCGGAGCGGTAGAAGCGGTCGAAGACGTGCGGCAGGTCCTCGTCGGTGATGCCCGGACCCTCGTCCGCGATCGTCAGCGTGTCCCCGGACAGTTGGATGGTGACGGTGCCCTCCGGCGGGGAGAACTTCACGGCATTGTCGAGCAGGTTGGTGACCGCACGCTCGAGGGTGTCGGGCTCGCCCACCAGGAAGAGCGGGTTCAGTTGCACGTCGAAGTGCAGGTTCGGGCCGCGGCGGCGGGCGCGGGTGACGGCGGCCTCGACGACCTCCGCGAAGTCCAGCGGTACCGGGTTCGCGGTCACCCTGTCCTCGCGCGACAGCTGCACCAGGTCACCGACCAGCGAGCTGAACTCGCCCAGGGCGGCCGCGATGTCGTGCAGGATCTCCGACCGCGCGCCCTCGGGCAGCATCCCGGTCTTGTCGTCGGCGACCAGCAACTCGATGTTTGTGCGCATGCTGGTCAGGGGCGTGCGCAGTTCGTGGCCGGCGTCGGCGATCAGCCGCTTCTGCCGCTCTCGCGATGAGTTCAGGGAGTTCAACATGGTGTTGAACGAGCGGGTGAGGTCGCCCAGTTCGTCGTCGCCGGTGATCTCGATCGGGGCCAGGTCGTCGGTCTCGGTCACCCGCGTCACGGCTGCCGAAAGGCGACGCAGCGGGCGCAGCCCGGAGCTCATCGCGAACCACCCCGACAACAGGGCCAGCAGCAGGCCGACGCCGCCCAGCAGCACACTGGTGATGGTCAGGGCGCGCAGGGTGTGCTCGGTGGGAGCCAGCGGACGGGCGATGACCAAGGCATACCTGCGGGAGTTGATCTCCTGCGGCACCGCGACCATCCGGTAGCGCACCCCGTCGGCGTCGGTCGTCGTCCGGGCCGAGGATCCGCTGGCGGTGCGGGCGACGGCGACCTCGGCGGCGCCGGGTTCGAGGCTGATCGTCTCGCCCGGAACCCGGATCACCTTCGAGTCGGCGCCCACCAGCAACAGCGTTGCATTGACGGTGCGCAGGGCCTGGGCGTCGAGACCGCCCATGTTCTCCAGGTCGTTGGAGATCGGCCCCGCGGTGTACTGGGCGACGTCGGTGAGCTCGGTGTCGAGCTGGTCGTACAGGCTCCAGCGCGTCATCCAGTAGGCGCCCAGACCGACCAGCAG
This sequence comes from Luteococcus sanguinis, assembly GCF_039527675.1. Taxonomy (NCBI): domain Bacteria; kingdom Bacillati; phylum Actinomycetota; class Actinomycetes; order Propionibacteriales; family Propionibacteriaceae; genus Luteococcus; species Luteococcus sanguinis. The sequence goes on along the minus strand of NZ_BAAAKI010000001.1, from coordinate 185,808 downwards.
CACGGCGACACTGACCGAGATCACCGTGAGGGTGACGATGCCTCGGGCCAGGGACCCGCGACGCGGCCGTTGCCGGGAGAACAGCCGCGACAGACGGTCCGCGAGGCTCACGGGGTGGTTTCGCGCAGCACGTAGCCGATGCCGCGGACGGTGTGGATCAGGCGGGTCTCGCCCTCCGCCTCGGTCTTGCGGCGCAGGTAGCCGATGTAGACCTCGAGGGAGTTGGCGGTGGTCGGGAAGTCGAAGCCCCAGACCTCGTTGAGCAGCCAGCCACGCTCCAGCACCCGGCGCGGGTGTTCCATGAAGACCTGCAGCAGGGCGAACTCGGTGCGGGTGAGCGAGATCCGACGGCCACCGCGGGTGACCTCGCGGGTCTGGGTGTCGAGGATCAGATCGTCGAAGACGAGGGTCTCGGAGCCGGCATCGCGCTCGGGACGGCTGCGCCGGGTGAGCGCTCGCAGACGCGCCAGCAACTCGTCCAGGGCGAAGGGCTTGACCATGTAGTCGTCCGCCCCCGCGTCCAGACCGTCGACGCGGTCGCCGACGGCGTCGCGGGCGGTCAGGATCAGGATCGGCACGTCGTTGCCGGTCTGGCGCAGCATGCGGGTGGTCTCCAGACCATCCAGGCGCGGCATCATCACGTCCATGATCACGGCCTCGGCCTTGATCGCGGACAGCTTCGCAAGCGCCTCGAGGCCGTCGGCGGCGGTGCTCACCTCGTACCCGCTGTACTGCATCGAGCGGGCGAGGGAGTCGCGGACGGCCTGGTCGTCGTCAACCACGAGGATGTGCATGCCCCATAGCTTGCCACCTGCCGCTGACAATGCGCGCCCCGGAGCCTCAGCCAGGGATGCGCGACGGGCGTGGCTCGCGGCTGCTGGCCGCGAGGGCGGCGAGGGATGCCAGCGCCACCAGCGATCCCGTGAGCCACGTGACACCCGTCCAGCCGTGCGCGCTCCACGCCGAGCCAGCCGCGGTTCCGGCCAGCGAACTGCCCAGATAGTAGGCGAACAGGTACAGCGAGGCCGCCTGCCCGGTGCCCAGACCGCGCCGGACGGAGTTCGCTGCCACCCATCCGGACGCAACAGCGTGCGCGGCGAAGAAGCCGACCGTCACCAGCGACAGGCCGGCGACGATCAGTGGCAGCGGACGCATTGCTGCGAGCGCGATGCCGCCCAGGGTGATCACCAGGCCGACCACGGCCACGGGTCCGGGCCCGCGGCGGTCGGTGGCCCGACCGGCGCGGGTGGAGCTCCAAGAGCCGAGGGCATAGACGAGGAAGACCAGCCCGGCGACGCCGACCGAGAGTTCGTAGGGCGGAGCCTCCAGGCGGTAGCCCATCGCATTGAAGGTGGCGACGAAGGCGCCCATCGCGCAGAAGGACAGGGTCATCAGTGCCAGCTGGGTGGGGTCGGCCAGGAGTCGGAGGGTGCGCTGGGTGAGTTCGCTCGGGCGCAGGGGCTGGGCGATGAAGTGGGAGGATGCGGGCAGCAGCGCCCGCACCGCCACCGCGCAGGCCAGACAGAGCAGACCGATGCCGGCCAGAGCCCACCGCCAGTCGAGGACGTCCGCGATGCCGCCCGCGACCAGTCGTCCGGCCATCCCGCCCAGCGCGGTGCCACCGATGTACGTGCCGGTCGCGCGTCCGGCCGCGGCGGGATGAACCTCTTCGCGCAGGTAGGCGACGGCCACCGCCGGTAGCCCCGCCACGCTGATGCCCAGCAGCGCTCGCAGGGCCAGCAGCAGGTGCCAGGTGGGTGCCACGGCGCAGGCCAGGGTGACGGCCGAGGACGCGAACAGGCTGGCCACGATGATGTTCGTCCGGCCGTGGGCATCCGAGACGGGTCCCAGGAAGAGCAGCGCAAGACCCAGCGAGATGGTGGCGGCGGAAACGGTCAGCGTGGTCTCGGCGGGTGTCTTGGCGAAGGCGGCACCGAGCAGGGGCAGCAGGGGTTGGGTGGCGTAGAGCGCCGCAAAAGTCACCAGACCGGCCAGGAAGAGCGCGGCAGTGACCCGGCGCAGAGCTGGGTCGCCCGGGGTGAGTCCCCGGCTTCGGTCGTCGTGTGCGCGGGCAGTCACTCCTGCGGGGGCAGCGTGGCGTCGATCGCCTGGGTGGTGCCATCGACCGGCCCGGTCACGGCGTCGCTGGCCCGCACCTCGACGACGGCGGAGGCCTCGGCCTGCGCCTGCTCGGCGGCGCGACGCTCGGCTTCGTCCCTGACGAACTGGGCGTGCCGGCCCTTCTCGGCGGCGGTCGATTCGTGCCTGATCACGGTGGCGCCGCCCTCGCGGGAGAGCCAGTGGATGCGCTGGCTGCCCTCGACGCGGGTGCGTCCGTCAGGCACATCGACGACCAGACAGGTGTCCTCGTCGATGGTGATGCCGTGATGGATCCGTCCCTGCTCGAGCGCGGCGACCATCCGGTCCAGGTGCAGGACATTGGTGTGGACGTCCACGGTGATGCCGACCAGGCCAAGGCCGTCGCGCAGTTCAACCTCCTCCAGGCCCTCGCCCCAGACCTCGGGGGCGACCTGGCGGCCGCGGAACTGCCAACCCCCGACCAGGGCGTGCTTGGAGACGACCATCGAGCCGGCCGAGAAACCGAGGTAGGGAGCGCCGCCGCGCACCAGGCGGGCGATCGCGTCGCGTCGCGGCAGCAGGGCGGTCAGGTAACCGGGGGTCCAACCACCGGCCACCACCAGGCCTGCCAGCCGCTCCAGGTCATCCGGCCAGACGGTCGCGTTCTGGGCCGGCTCCGGTTCGTCGTCCAGGTAGATCGGCACCAGCTCAGCCTCCGCGAAGCGGGACCTGATCGGCTCGGCGTACTCGTCCAGGAACTCCGAAACCTCGTCCGCGCTGCCCAGCAGTGCGATGCCGATGCGGGTTCCGCGCTTGCGTGCAGCAGCGACGAACTCGTCGTGGACGACGCCCAAGCCGTCCGAGGGACCTCCACCCACCAAGAACATGGTCATGGCGTCAGCCTAGTCAGGATCGTGGCTGGCGCCAGTTGCGCCGGGTTGACTCAAGCGGCGGTCAGCGGGTGGACGCGTCGTCCACCTCGGCGAGGATGTTCGGCATCGCCCGCTCGATCGCGGCCAAGGTGGTCACGAAACCCTCCGAGCCCCCGTACCAGGGGTCGGGCAGCGGATCGCCCGGACTGGCCTGCGGGTCGAATTCGCTGAAAAGGCGCAGGTTGGTCGCGTCGGGAACCAGCCGACGCATCCGGTCCAGGTGGTGGGTCTCGGCGGCGATGACCAGGTCGGCGTCCCGGATCTCCCGTGCGCTGATCTGGTGGGCGCGGTGGTCGTCGGTCTCGTAACCGGCAGCGCGCATCACGCGCACCGCGCGCGGGTCGATCGGGTTGCCCAGCTCCTCGGCGCTGACGCCGGCGGAGGTGAACTCGACGTCCATCCCAACACCTTCGCGACGGGCCACCCGCTCGAGCATGGGGGAGCGACAGATGTTGCCGTGGCAGACGAAGACGACCCTCTTCACTGGTGCTCCAACAGGCTTCACTGGTGCTCCAACAGGCTTCACTGGTGCTCCAGGAGGTGACCGGCCGTGCCGCCGATGATCGTGACGATCAGCGCACCCAGGAGGGCAGGGATCCAGCCGTCGACGTGCCAGGGCCAGCCGAATCGTCCGGCAAGCCAACTCGTCAGCATCAGCATCCCCGCGTTGATCACCCAGACAAAGGCGCCCAGGGTGAGCACGATGAAGGGGAGGGAGAAGAACTTCACCACGGGGCGCACCAGGGCATTCACCAGCCCGAAGAAGGCGGCGACCACGAGCATGGTCACCACCGCGTCCAGCCAGGTGTCGGCCCCTAGAGTGATTCCGGACAAGAGCCAGGTGGCGAGCCCCAGGGCCGCGGCATTGGCGACGAAGCGTTTGATCACACATCCAGCCTGCCACGCGGCGCTGGCATCCCCGGAGGCACCCATGACCCGCCACTTCCTCAAGGAACTCGACTTCGGCACCGACGAGTGGCTGCGCCTGCTCGACCTGGCCGCCGAATTGAAGACGGCGAAAAAGGAAGGGCGTGAGGAGCAGCGCCTGCGGGGACGCAATATCGCGCTGATCTTCGAGAAGACCTCCACCCGCACCCGGTGCGCCTTCGAGGTGGCAGCTGCCGACCAAGGCGCCCACACCACCTACCTCGACCCCGCCGGGTCCCAGATCGGGCACAAGGAGTCGATCGCCGACACCGCGCGCGTCCTCGGACGGATGTTCGACGGTATCGAATACCGCGGTTTCGAGCAGGTCAAGGTGGAGGAGTTGGCCCATCACGCCGGGGTCCCGGTGTTCAACGGACTGACCAACGAGTGGCACCCAACCCAGATGCTGGCCGACCAGCTGACGATGCGCGAGCAAAGCCCGAAGCCGCTCGAGCAGGTCGCGCACGCCTACCTCGGTGACGCCCGGTACAACATGGGCAACTCCTGCCTGGTCTCGGGGGCGTTGGTCGGGATGGACATCCGAATCGTCGCGCCGGCCAAGTACCAGCCGGAGGCCTCGGTGGTCGAGGCGGCCCAGGCGCTGGCCGCGGTCTCGGGAGCACGGATCACCATCACCGACGACGTCACGGCTGGTGTCGCGGGCTGCGACTTCGTCTCCACCGACGTGTGGGTGTCGATGGGGGAGCCGAAGGAGGTCTGGGCCGAGCGGGTTGCCGACCTCACGCCCTATCAGGTGAACGCGCCCGTGCTCGCCGCGACCGGGAACCCCGACGTCAAGTTCCTGCACTGCCTGCCCGCTTTCCACGACCGCAACACCACCGTGGGCGAGAGCATCTTCGCCGACTTCGGCCTGGACGGAGTGGAGGTCACCGACGAGGTCTTCGAGGGCCCCGCGTCGGTCGTCTTCGACCAGGCGGAGAACCGGATGCACACCATCAAGGCGGTGCTGGTCGACTGCCTCGCCTGAGCTGCTGAAAACCGGACGAATCGGGCCCTTTGAACGGTCGAATCGCCGATCCGTGCCGCTGGCGTCCGGTTTTCAGCGGAACACCCGGCGGCGGTGGTCCCGGCGGGCCATCGCCGCGCGGATGTCGGCCTCGGCCGAGCCCCAGTCGTGGATGACCTGCTCGAAGGTGAGCCGGATTGGTACGTAGCCGCGAGCGCGGAGCCGACGGTCGCGCAGGCGATCAGCCTGATAGGCCGACGCGGACGTGTGGTGCTGGACACTGTCCACCTCGATGACGAGCGAGTCGCCGACCAGCAGGTCCACCCGACCAACGCCGTCGATCTGTGCTTGGGTTCGCACAGCGATCCCCAGCGCACGTAGCCGGAGGCGCACCAGGGTCTCGGTTCCCGATTCGGCACGGTCCATCATGGCCACGAGCCTTCCAACACGGACGGGAGCGTTGGCGAAGAGCAGCGCCACCTGTTCAGGATGCATGAGCCCAAGGTTGACCACCGAGTCGAGTGCCGCGACGAACTCCTCTCCGGCGAGGCATCTGGATGCGGTCACCAGGGCAGTTCCCAGGTCGTCGATCGGGGCTCTGGGTACCTGACGGGAGGCGGGGCAGCGGCAGACGGTGGCTCCCGGAGGAACACGCTTCAAGCCGTCCCTCGGAGCGCGGACGTGCCAGCGACGGTCCAGTACCCAGATCCCATACCAGCGCAGGGCGGACGCGCAGCCAAGAGTCCCGCCGGCCGCCACTGCCTGTGCCACCCGTTCGTCCGCTTGGGGGAGCGCAAACCAACCCGGACGCAGGCGGCGAAGATCACCGGTCCGCGTCCGGCGCCTGATGTCTGTATCGGTGTCGCCCCACGCGATCAGCTGCCTGCGGCTGACCACCCCGGCCCCTCTGATGTCGAAACTCACACCAATACCAATAGGAATCCCGAAGCATCCTCTGCCACCGTTGGCCGAGCCTTGTGGACAACTCCTCCAAGACCCGCCGGCTGTGGAACCGAAGGTGCCGCCGAGAATCGGACGTCAACGGGACCGTTCCGCGTCTGGATCGTGCAAACCAGCCGTTTCGTCCGATTCTCAGCGGCAGGAGGTCGTCGGTCAGCTGAAGAAGCTGCCGATCGTCCCGCCGACGCCGTCACCGTTCGGGGTGGCGATCACGTTCTCGCAGGGCTGGACCACCACGTGACCCTGGCCCTGGAAGGCCATCTGCAGCATCTCGCCGGTGCCGCCCCTGACCATGGACTTCAAACCACCCGTGTCGACCTTGATGTCCATCTGCACGCCATCGGTCCACATCACCACGGCCTGGGCGTCAGCGAAGGTGGGGGCCTGCGCCACGTCAAGGGCCACCGGCTCACCCTTGGTGGTGATCGCAACGAAGCCCGTTCCGGAGAGCACCACGTTGTAGAGTCCGCCGGTCATCATGGCTCCGCGCGCCTGGATCCGCTTCACGTCCCAGGAGATCGACTGGCTGAAGGCAAGTACATTGCCGCCGTTGACGCTGATGGTGTCGTTCTCCAGGTACATGATCTGGACGTCCGCCGCCTCGTCGGCGAGGAAGAGCTCGCCGCTTCCCGATGCCTGCATCAGGTTCACGCCCTCACCGGTGACGGCCTGCTTGAACAGCTTGCCCAGACCACCGGCGCCCTTGTTCATGAACTGCACCTGCCCCTGGTAGGCCACCATCGAGCCCTGCCGCGCCCACACCGGGCCCTGCGACATCTCGACCTTCAGCATCTTCTTGCTCTGCAGTGAGAACTGGTGCTTGGACTCCTTCTCGGCGTAGTCCTGGAACAGCGGTCCGTACAGCGGCATGGCGTGGCCTCCCGGTCATCGGCGCCCCTCATCGGACGCACACCCCCAGACTATGAAGAACCGGGTCATCGTGCCGCCACCGCCCACACCCCCCCTGCGGGGGAGGACGAACCCGACCGGTGCTGCATAGCGTGGCATCCCATGAAGGCACTCACCTGGCACGGCATCGAGGACGTTCGCATCACCGAGGTCCCCGACCCACAAATCCAAGAGCCCACCGACGCGATCGTCCGCGTGACGTCGACCGCGATCTGCGGCTCCGATCTGCACCTGTACAAGGTGCTTGCGCCCTTCCTGTCCCCTGGCGATGTGCTCGGGCACGAGTTCATGGGCATCGTCGAGGAGGTCGGCTCCGGCGTCGGGAACCTGGCGCCCGGCGACCGCGTCGTCGTCCCCTTCACCATCTCCTGCGGCCACTGCTGGATGTGTCAGCGTGGCCTGTTTGCGGCGTGCGAGACCACCCAGGTGCGCGAGCAGGACATGGGCGCCGCGCTGTTCGGCTTCACGAAGCTCTACGGGCAGGTGCCCGGTGGCCAGGCCGAGCTCGTGCGCGTTCCGCACGCCGGCTTCGGCCCGGTGAAGCTGCCCCATGACGGGCATCCGGACGAGCGCTACCTCTACCTCTCCGACATCCTCCCGACGGCTTGGCAGGGTGTCGACTACGCCGACGTCCCCGAGGGGGGATCGCTGGTGGTCGTCGGCCTCGGCCCGGTGGGCCAGCTGGCGGTCCGCTCGGCAAAGCTGCGCGGCATCGAGCAGGTGATCGCGCTCGACCTGGTCGGCGACCGTCTGCGCAAGGCGGAGGCTGCTGGGGCGACCACCATCGACATCTCCAAGACCAAGGACCTGAAGAAGGCCGTCCTCGACCTGACCGACGGGCGTGGCGCTGATGGCGTGATGGACGCGGTCGGCATGGAGGCCCACGGCAACCCGGTCGCGGAGGGGGTCATCGGACTCACCTCGAAGCTGCCCAAGCCGGTGGCGCGAGCCGCGTTCGAGAATGTCGGCATCGATCGGCTGGCGGCGCTGCACACGTCCATCGACCTGGTCCGTCGCGGAGGGACCGTCTCCATCAGCGGCCTCTATGGCGGCGCGGCAGACCCGATGCCCTTGATGACGATGTTCGACAAGGGCATCACGGTGCGGATGGGCCAGTGCCACGTCAAGCGCTGGACTGACGAGCTGTTCGAGATCGCGAACCGCCCGGACGACGAACTCGGGCTCGAGACCCTGGCCACGCACCGCCTGCCGCTCGAGGCAGCACCCGAGGCCTACAAGACCTTCCAGACCAAGCAGGACGAGTGCCTCAAGGTGGTCCTCAAGCCCTGACCCGTGACGAGGGGGCCCCACCGGCCAGCCCCCTCGTTCAAGCGTCCCTTCGATCAGTCGTCCTCGCCCAGCCCACGGGCCACCAGCGCGTCGCCCGTGCGCTGGGCGTAGGCGACGGCCCCGATCACGACCGGGGTGAGGTTCGCGAACCAGTTGCGCTCCAGCCCCCGCGCCCGGGCGGCGGTGCGGACGTCCGACGACAGCGACACCAGGTAGGGGATCGAGCGCAGCACCAGCGCCACCGACAGACCGAATCGCTCGGAGTTGAAACCGACGCGGTCCAAGGGGCGGGCGGCCGCGACCAGCGCGTCCACCAGCACCGGGGCGGGAGTGGTGAGGGTCAGCAGCCGGCTCAGGTAGATGCAGGCGACGATCGTGGCGATGTTCATCACGCCGTCGAGCGGACGCCCAACGAAGGTGTTCCACGCCATCAGGATCACCACCAGGATCCAGATGCCGCCGCCCAGGCCGACCGCCCGGCCGAACGGCAGCCGGGTCAGCATCAACAGCGCCACCGAGCAAGCCAGCAGCACCAGCGAGGCGATCCACGACCGGGTGAAGAAGGCCGGGATCGTTCCCGCCAGAACCAGCAGGTACTTGGCTCCCACGGGCAACCGGTGGATCACGGAATGCCCCGGGATGTACGCGCCGAAGAGCTGGTCATGCGCGCTCATGCGCCCATCAGCTCCCGATAGTGGGCGACCGCCTCGGGAGCGCCGTCGTCGAAGACGAGCCGTCCCTCGTCGATGACCAAGCCGCGATCACAGGCGGCGGCCAGCTCAAGATCATGCGTCGCGATGACGACCTGCTGTTCCAGCGACATCAGCGCCCGGGTGACTTCGCCGCGGTTGCGCAGGTCCAGCAGCGTGGTGGGCTCGTCCGCGACGACGACGGATGGTTCGACGGCCAACACGGTGGTGAGGGACACCAGCTGGCGCTCCCCACCGGAGAGGTCATAGATGGAACGGTCGGCCAGTTCACCCAGCCCACGCTCGGTGAGCAGCCCAACAGCCTGGGCGCGCCGCTCATTGCGTCCCTTGACGTGCTTGCGCAGGCTCAGCTCGATGTCGTCCGCGGGCGTTGACATCACCAGCTGGCTCAACGGGTCGGTGAAGACGAATCCGACGTGGGCCCTCGCCTTCTTCGGCTCGCGTCCGACGTCGATCCCGTCCACCAGCACCTGCCCGGACGAGGCCTCGACCAGCCCGTTCAGCAGCCGCAACAGCGTCGACTTGCCCGAACCATTGGCCCCGAGCACGGCGACGCGCTGCTCGGGCAGGGTGACGGTCACGCCGCTGAGCAGGCTCTTGGTGGCTTGGCGTCCGCCCTCGCCCCAGACGGGGACATCGACATCGACCGCCCTGAACTCGATCAACGGTTGGTCACGCTCACGCTGGAGCGGCCCAGGCTCAACCACGGGAAGGCGCGGTGCACGGCCAGGGCGACCAGCGCGGCGACGACGGTCTTGACCAGGTCGCCGGGCCAGTACAGGCGGTCGGCCTTGACGGCGGCGCCGAAGCTCATGTTGGCGATGTTCATGTCCATGCCGACGATGCCCATGGGGTGCACGATCAGGATCGAACCGATGATCCCGGCCAGGACGAGCGCAATGGCTGCCCGGACGGGGTTTCCGGCGCGGCCGCGGCGCAGGTAGGCGTAGGCCAGGGCGCCGACGACCAGGGCGTAGATCGGGAACGAGAGCAGGTAGCCGGCTGAACCCCTGCGCAGCACCGACAGCCCTGCGGCGCCCTGGGCGAATACAGGCAGGCCAGCGAAGCCGATCACCAGGTAGAGCAGGGTGGCGAGGAAACCGCGCCAGGGGCCGAGCACCAGGCCGGTCAGACCGATCACCAGGGTCTGCAGTGTGATCGGGACGGTGCTGCCGGCCACGTTGAAGCCCGGCACGAAGACCGTGACGGCGGCGATCAGTGCCGCGAAGACAGCGATGAGGGCGAGGTCGGTGGCGGGGCTGCGGCGGCTCATTGTTTCTGCTTCCTGGAGTGGGCTTGAACAGTGTTCAATTCGGGGCGAGCCTAGTGCCCCGACGGCGGTTTTCGCACCAGGGAGGCGCAGGTGGACGCAAGGATGGGTTCCGCTGGCCGGAAACTGCAACGAAGGAGTCGTCCGGTGGGTGATCCCGTCCCCGACTTCACCGTCGCCCACGACGACGCCGACCCGGCGTGGCGCCTGTGCGAGGCCCTTGCCCCGCAGCAGCGCGCGTGTGAGGTGCTGCGCTTTCGGGAGGACTGCTCCTTCGCGGACGTCGCGCGCACCCTCGCGATTCCCGAGGCGGCGGCCCGGTCACATGTGCACTGGGCACTCGCCAAACTTCGCACCCTTTCCGCTGGCCTCGGGCCCGTCGAGGGCTCAGCGGGAGGCGAGGGCCCCGGCCATCCGTCCGAGAGCGTCGGACAGGATGGCCGGGGTCGTTGCCAGGTTCAGCCGGCTGAAGCCCTTGCCCACCTCGCCGAAGGCCGGTCCGGAGTTCATCCACACCCTGGCGTGCTCCAGGAACCATTCGGCCGGGGCATCGCCCAGCCCGCACTCACGCCAGTCGATCCACGCGAAGTAGGTCGCCTCTCCGGGGAGGTAGCGGGCCTGGGGCGCGTGCTCGGCCAGCCAGGCCGACAATGTCGCGGAGTTCTCCGCCACCTGCGCCATCGCGCCGTCCAACCACTCGTCGCCCCGGGTGAAGGCGGCGATGTTCGCGTTGATGCCCAGCGTGGTGGCGCCGTAGATCCGTCCGGCCGGGGCATTGGTCGTCCACTGCTCGTTCGCCTGTTCGGTGTGGTGGGTGATGGTGGCGCAGGGCAGGCCCGGCATCGTGAAGCTCTTGGACGCGCTGGTGATGGTCGAGCAGTGGCTGGCGGCGATGTCGCTGACCCCCGCGTATCCGACGTGGCGCACCCCGGGCATCGTCAGCGGGGCGTGGATCTCGTCCGAGACCACCCAGGCCCCGTGCCGGTCGACGACCTCTGCCAGTGCCCGCAGCTCGTCGGGAGTGAACATCCGCCCAACCGGGTTGTAGGGCTGGCAAAGGATCAGCGTCCGGGCACCGGCGGCGAAGGCGGCGTCGATGCCGGCCAGGTCGAGGGTCCAGCGGAGGTGGGCATCGGAGGCCTCGGTGTGCTCGACCAGCGGCACCGGGACGAGGTCGCGGCCCAGCTCACCCGGGATGGCAAGGAAGGGCATGTAGCTCGGGGTGGGGACGACGACCGGGCTGCCAGCGGGGGAGTGGGCCTGGATCGCGAGTACGACGCCGGTCAGCACGTCCGGGATGATCGTGGTCAGCTGCGGGTCGATCTGCTGGTCCAGACGACGGGCGGCGAAGGCGGCAAAGGCCGAGGGCAGTTCCTGAGTCTTCACGGCATAGCCGAAGGCGTCGGCAGCGACAGTCGCGTTGATCGCCTCGGTGACCGCGGGCGCCATCGGAAAGTCCATCTCCGCGACCCACAGCGGGATCACGTCGGCGGGGTAGTTGTTCCACTTCTGCGAACCACGGGCGCGCAGCTGGTCAGGGGTCATCGAGGTGAAGTCGGTCACCGTCCCATTCTGCGCAGCTGGCTCGCCGGAGGTCGGTCGGGGGTCCACTTCCTGAACTCCGACCCCTGAACTCCGACCCCTGAACTCCGACCCCTGAACGCCATCAGCCTGAGCGCCTTCAGCCTTGAGGCCATGCCGTCGAGACGGTCAACGCCGCCGGCAGCTCGTCAACGCCACCCGTGCACCGGGCGCGTTCACCGGGTGCGGGATGCGTTGGCGATCGCACCCCGGTTGACGCTCATTCGGACGCGCAGGCACGGCCGCAAAAG
>NZ_BAAAKI010000001.1:74858-173916 GCF_039527675.1 Luteococcus sanguinis | reverse complement strand
GGAGAACAGTGGGGGTCAGTTGATGACGCGGATGTCAGCAGCCTGCAGGCCCTTGGGGCCCTGCACGACCTCGAACTCGACGCGGTCGTTCTCGTTCAGCGTCTTGAAGCCGTTGGTCTGGATCGCGCTGTAGTGCGCGAACACGTCGGCCGAGCCATCCTCGGGAGCGATGAAGCCGAAACCCTTTTCGGCGTTGAACCACTTGACGGTGCCAGTAGCCATGATGCGGTGTTCCTTAATGTGTTGCGGAGTCGCCATTGTGACGACCCCATGAGGGGCTGTTGTCCTCCTGCGCCCTCCAGCAAGGTCCGGCGGGACCGGTGGTACCTCGTGCAAGATCTAAACAAGTACAACAACTTGTGTCGACACTACCAGTGTGTTGGGTCAGGTGCCAGCGCGGCTGGGCTGGCCAGCGTGAACAATGGCCCAACCCGTGCCGCTAGGAAATTCCCCTCCTTTTGGATCTGCCGAGCTCTGCTCGCACCGATCATGCAGCGCATCGTACGTAGTCAACGGCATGTCGATCAGTTCGGAACTTTGCGGAACAGGTGCGGCCTGATTCCTTGTGCACGATCAACTTTCGTCGCCGGCGCTACGACGTGGGGTAAATGGAAAGCGCAACCTCTGCTTCCAACGAAACTCAGGCCGAAAAATTGTGGAGCCTCTGCCCCGCTAGGCTGGCGCCGCCCCGATCGGAGGAGAGTTCGTGACCCCGTCCACGCGTGTGCCCCGCGTCTGGTGGCTGACCTTGGCTGTGCTGGCGCTCTACGTCGTCTACACGATGACCCGCTACCCGCAGTTCCTCACAGCCGGCTACGACCTGGGCATCTTCGACCAGGCCGTGCGGCAGTACTCGCACTTCAACCCCCCCTATGTCGCGCTCAAGGGCGACAACTACAACCTGCTCGGCGACCACTTCCACCCGGTCCTCGCGCTGTTGGCGCCCCTGTACTGGGTCTGGGACGACCCCCGAATGCTCGTCCTTGCGCAGGACGTGCTGGTGGCCGCCTCCATCCCCGTCGTCCATGGCTTCGTGCGGCGACATCTCGGCGACGGCTGGCGGACGTTGGTGGTGACGCTCGGCTACGCGCTGGCCTGGCCGGTGCAGCGGATGATCGACTTCGACTTCCATGAGATCGCCTTCGCGATGCCGCTGCTGGCCATCGCGCTCGACGGGCTGGACCGGCGCAGTGACCGGCGCCTGCTGCTCGGAGCGCTGCCGCTACTGCTGGTGCGGGAGGACATGGGCATGGTCGTGCTGCTGCTCGGCGTGGTCCGGGCACTGCTGGCCTGGCGAGATGCCCGCGCGGGCGTTCCGCAGCGTTGGGGACGGACGATCGGCCTCGCCGTCTTCCTGGCAGCCATCGGATCGGTCGTCTTCGTCCTGGTCACAACGGTCGTCCTGCCGCATTTCGCGCCCTCGGGTGAGTTCGCCTACTGGACCTACGACGCGCTGGGGCCTGATGCCCCGAGCGCGATCCGGTTCATCCTCAGCCACCCGCTGCGCACCGCAGGCATCTTCTTCACACCATGGGTGAAGTCGTTCACCCTGGTGTGGTTGTTGTTGCCGCTCGCCTTCCTGCCGCTGGGGTCGCCCTATGCGCTGGTGACGCTGCCGCTGCTGGCGCAGCGCTTCCTGTCCAGCCGGACGCACCTGTGGACCACGCAGTTCCACTACAACGCTCCGATCTTCCTGATCCTGCTGTTCGCTGCGGTCGACACCATCGGACGGTTGCCGAATGCAGCGCGTGACTGGAGGCGCATCGCCGCGACGGCGATGGCCGCGATGATGGTCGTCGTCCCCGTCATCGACCCCGCGGTGCGGATGACCAACACGCCCCTCATCCGGCTGTTCTGGTCGGCCTGGCACACCAAGCCGATCATGCGGGACCAACAGGCAATGGTGGCGCTCGTCCCGGCGGGTACGTGCGTCGAGGTGGACGACCGACTGGCTCCCCACCTGACCCGGAGCAACCGCGTCACCCTGCCGACCCTGACCAGACGGATGAGCGACTTCATCGTCCTCGACCTCTCCCAGAAGCAGGTCGGGTACCCGCTGCCCAGCCCGCAGCAGATCCAGGCCGACGCGCTGGCCCGTGGCTACACACAGGTTGCCAGCAGCGGCCCGCTGATCATGCTGCAACGCCCTGACTACGCTGGCCCCACGCAGGACTGCACTCCCACCTCGCCCTGACGGGCCGACCCCGGAGGTCACCATGGAAAGCCTCGGCCCAGCCATCGTCCCGAGCCCGGGGCCCACGCGTCCGATGGCATCCATGCCGGGCACGGGCCTGCGCACCGGCCCGGTGTGGGCTTTTCGTCAGCGTCCCGGTTCGGTGCGCATCGCGGAGGGGTTCGACGTCGAGCCGGGGACGGTCTGGGAGTTCGCGGTCTTCCCCGACCTCGAGCACGACTCAACCTCCGACACCTCTCCCGATCCCAACTTCGGTGGCTGCCACCTGGGCGTCCAGTTCGTCGTCAACGGCGTCGTGCACACCCTGCACGACCAGCACGGGCACCCCATCGACGGAACCAGGCAATGTCTGGTCGCCGACAACTGGAACCTGCTGCGGCTCGACCTGTCGCCCCTGGCCGGTGAGCACGTCGGCGAGGTCCGGCTGCTCAGCCCGGACGGGCAGAACGGGTCGGGCTGGTTCCAGACCCTCGGGGCGGCCCCGACCCCGGCCGAGGAACCCGACGTGGTCGACCGGGTGCGTACCACCCGTGGCACCCACTCGGCCTTCCTGTACTCGCGCGGCAATGCCCTGCCGCTGACCTGCCTGCCCCAGGGATTCAACTTCCTGGTGCCCCTGACCGAGGCGCGCGACCGGAACTGGCTCTACGGCTACCACCGCGACGGTGGGCCTCGTCCGAAGCTGCAGGCGCTGGCCTTCTGTCACCAGCCCTCGCCCTGGATAGCCGACCGATCCGCCTTCCAGGTGATGGCCTGGCAGACCGATCGACCGTCGGTGACGCCGATGCGCCGGGCGCGCGAGTTCGACCACGGGGACGAGTGTGATCGTCCGCACTACTACCGGGTGCGGTTGGAGGGAGGCATCACGTGTGAGATGACGCCGACCTCGCGCGCCGGGGTGTTCTCCTTCAGCTGGGACGACCATGAGACCCGCCACGGCGTGATCCTCGACCAGCCCTTCCTCGGGACGATGTCGACCGAGGAACTCCCCGACGGGCGACTGGCCTTCCGCGCGGCGATCGCTCCGCAGGAGGGCTGGTCGGCCGGTTCGCACCGTCCGCAGCCGCCCGCCTATGTCTACGGGGAGACCTCCGCGCCCGTGAAGGTGCTCCGGGCCTGGGAGACGCGCTCGCCCCTGGACAGCATCACCATCCGCGGCCGTCGGCTGTCGAACTCATGGTTCGGGCGCAATGTGCGGCTGCCGGTGCCGCGTCCGCAGGCGGCGATCCTGGAGACTGAGGCTCCAACGCTGGAACTGCGCGCCGCGATGAGCTTCATCGGGGTCGACCAGGCGCGGGAGAACCTGCGCCGCGAGGTCGGCGACGCGAGCTTCGACGACATCGCCGGGCGCGGGCAGCAGACCTGGCGCGAGTTGCTGGGACGGCTGGAGATCGACGGCGGCACCCTCGACGACCGGACGAATGCCTGGTCGAACCTGGCGGCGCTGTACTCCTGGCCCAACGACCACCACGAGTGGCTGGTCGATGACACGCGCCCCGAGGGGCGTTGGGGCTATGCGTCCCCTTTCCGTCGGGGTGGGCTGCACACGCCGTCCCACACCGGGTGCGAGCTGGTGGACGGGATGTTGAGCGTCAACAACGGCTACTGGGACACCTTCCGAACCTGCTGGCCGCTGTACTCGCTGCTGACACCCGAGAAGGCGCCGGAACTGCTGACCGGCATCCTGCAGCAGTACCGCGACGGCGGCTGGCTGGCCCGCTGGTCGGCGCCAGGTTATGTGGACTGCATGCCGGGCACGAGCTCGGACGCGGTCTTCGCGGACGCCTCGATCCAGGGCACCTTCGCCTGCCTGCGCGACGAGTTGGACGCCTACGACTCGGCCCTGCTCAATGCCACCCGGCCATCGGACGACGTGCTGACCGGCCGCAAGGGGATCGGCCGCGCGCGCTTCGTCGGCTACGTCGACACCGACACCGAGGAGGGCCTGGCCTGGACCATGGACAATGCCAACTGCGATGCTGGCATCGGCCTGTGGTCTGCGCGCCTGGCAGCTCGATCGTTCCCCGAGCCTGTCCAAGGGTTCGCCGAAGCGGAACTCCTCGCCCGTCACGACGAGTTCGCCGCGAACGCCGTCTGGTTCGCCAATCGAGCGCTGGCCCACCAGCTGTGCCTCGACACCCGCACCGGCTTCTACCTCGGACGCAAGCCCGACGGCAGCTGGCGCGTCGACCCCAAGAACTTCGACCCCGCCCAGTGGGGCCATGACTACACCGAGACCTCCGCTTGGGGGCAGCGCTTCCACGCGCCCCATGACGGCGCGGGGCTGGCCGCACTTCTTGGCGGTGAGCACGCCCTGGCCGCCGCGATCGACGAGATGCAGACCACGCCCGCTGTCACCCGTCCCAGCATGTACGGCACCTACACCTACAACACCCAGGAGATGAACGAGGCGCAGGCCGCGGGGCTCGGGCAGCTCGCGATCTCGAACCAGCCCGCGCACCACATCCCCTTCATGTACCTGCACGCGGGCCAGCCGTGGAAGACCCAGTGGCTGACGCGCGAGCTGCTGGACAAGCAGTTCGTCGGGTCCGAGATCGGCCAGGGCTATCCCGGCGATGAGGACAACGGCGAAATGTCCGGCTATTGGCTCTGCCTCGCGATGGGGCTCTTCCCGCTGTTCGTGGGCGGTGGCGAATGGGCAATCACCAGCCCGCTGTTCGAGCGCTTCGCCTTCACGCGGTCGAACGGCACTCGGCTCGAGGTGCGAGCCAATGGCGTTGAACACCGCTACATCCAGTCGCTGCGCGTCAACGGGAAGCCGTGGGACGCGGTGACGATCCCGGTGGCGGTGATGCAGGGCGACTGCCTGCTGGAGTTCGAGCTGGGGCCCGAGCCGAGCGATTGGGGGCGTGGGACGCGTCCCTTCTCCGCCAGTCGGACACCGGACGGCTCACTGCGCTCCTGGCAGGGTGACAGGTCCAGGGACGCGAAGCTGGTCGGGCATCCGTGCCTGGTGGACGACCGGGGCAAGCGCTCGGTGGAGCTCGCGCCCGAGGAGGTCGTCGAACTCCACTGGCGCGAGGAGTTCACACCGTCCTTCCTGACGCTGACCACCCCCGAGGCCGCCGCGCCAGCGCTCACGGTCGAGGTCCAGTCGGACGGCTGCTGGGTGCCGACGGATCTCGTCCCGAAGGCCCCCCAGCACCCGGACCAGACCCGCGCCTACCTGCTGCCGCCGGCCCCGATCACCGGCCTGCGGTTGCGCGCGACGGCTGCCACCCACCTTTCGCAGGTTGAGGTCTACTGACTGCCGCGCACTGCTCGTTGCCGAGTCACACATCCCCTGACTGATCGCGCATGCACAACACGCAACGACCCCCGGAACAGGACCGTTGAAGCCAGCCCAGTTCGGGGGTCGCCGTGTTCAGTGCGAGTCGATGTTTTCAGCGTGAACGGGTCAGGCGATCGTCACCGGGAGGGTGACTGTGGTGCCGGACGGCTGGGCGGTGAGCACCAGAGTGGCCGAACCGGCGGCCGCCGTGGCCGGGACGGTCACCGTGATGGTGGCCTGGCCGTTGGTGACGGACGCGGTGCCGACCTCGACGCCGCCGATGGTGGCGACCAGCGAGGTGTTCGCCACGGCACCGGTCGACTTCATGTCGAGGGTGTCGGCCTGCAGACCGGCCGGGACGCCCACCCTGTAGGTGGCGGAGGTGCCGCGGGTCAGCGTGGTCGGGCCCTGTACCGAGACGGCCTGACGGGCGAAGTCGGGGGAGACGGTGCCCTGCGCGGTCAGCCAGTCAACCCACGCGGCAAGGTCCGAGGCGCCCGTGTCGCGCGTGTTCTGGCCCTGGGCCAGCACGCGGAAGTTGTCGCCACCGGTGATCAGGAAGTTGCCCGAACCCACCGTGTACCGCTTGGCCGCGTCGATCGGCGCACCATTGACCGAGATCGAGGTGATCCGGTCACCGATCGAACGGGTCTCGTCGTAGGTGTAGGTGACGTTCTCGGACAGGCCCAGCTGCAGGTAGGCGCGCGATGGGATGGTGCCATCGGCGTTGGTCTGCCACTGCTGCTCCAACATCGTCTTCACCTGCGCGCCGGTGATCTGCGTGGTCATCAGCGTGTTGGCGAAGGGCAGCACGGCCGCGGCGGCGGCGTAGGTGATGTCACCGGCAGGCAGGTCGGCCCGGGTGCCACCGGGGTTCTGCACACCGATGAAGTCGGCGTCGCCATTGCTCAGCGTGTCGTAGAACATCTGCGCGACCAGGTCGGACGCGGTGGACTCCACGGCGCGGTTGTCCAGCGTCCCATTGGCGTTCACACCGCGGGTGATCGGGGCGGTCGAGGACGCGATGACGCGCTCGCCGACGATCTTCGCCTGTGCGATCGCGTCGGTGTTGAGCTTTTGCACCTCGGCCAGGCGCGGGTACTGAGCCACCAGACCGGCGACCTGCGTGCTCGCGACCGGCTGCAGGTTCGCGGTGGTGAAAGAGCACACGGTGCCAGCGAGGCCTTCGCCCATGGTCTTGCCCTTGCCCTTGCTCTTACCATTGCCCTTGCCCTTGCTGGTCGTGGTGACGGGCGTGGTGTCGATGGTCAGGACGGTCTTGCCAACCAGCGCGGCGTAGGAGCCCGACTCGACCACCGGACGGGTGCGGTCGGTGCCGGGGACCGGCGCAGTGTAGGCGTAGCTCTGGTGGGTGTGCGCGGTGAGGATCGCGTCCACCTCGGGGGAGGTCTCGTTGACGATCGAGTCGAAGGCCTCGTAGGCGGTGGCGTCGGCCAGCGTCTTGGGCTCGCTGACCGCGGCACCCTCGTGGTACGACGCGATGATGACGTCGGCCTCACCGTTGGAGGGGTTGCCGTCGCTCAGCAGGGCGGCGTAGCGGTTGACCGCCTCGACCGGGTCGACCAGGTCGACGTTGTTGAACACGTCCGGGGCCACCAGCGACTTCAGGTCACCGGTCACGGCGCCGATCACGGCCACCTTCACGCCCGAACGGTCGAAGATCTCATAGGGCTGGAAGTAGGGCTCGGTCGTGCCCGTCTTGTACAGGTTGGCCGACAGGTAGCCGAAGTCGGAGCGGGTCTCGACGCGACCGGTCAGGTCGGCGAAGCCCTTGTCGAACTCGTGGTTGCCGATCGTGGACGAGTCGATGTCCATCGCGTTCAGCATGTCGATCGTGGAGTTGTCGTCCTGCACGGCGGATGCGAACAGCGAGGCGCCGATGTTGTCGCCCTGGCTCAGCACGAGGCTGTTGCCCTCGCCAGCGGCGGCGCGCTCCTTCTCGATCGTCCCGAAGAAGGCGACGGTGTCGGGGCTCGCGGTGGCGATGCGTCCGTGGAAGTCGTTGAAGCTCAGCAGCGACAGCTGGGCGGTGTGGTCGGTGCACGCAACCGGGGCCTTCGAGCCGGGGTTGGTCTTGGTGGCTGCGTCGGCGGTTCCGACGGCGGTGGCTAAGACGGCGGCGGCGGCAAGTGATGCGGCCGCCCTGGCCAGTCCGGGCTTGGTCATGGCTACTCCTGTGAGTGGTTCACGGATGGTTTCCACGGCACCGTGGGGAGGGCCGCAGGTCACTGCCAACGGTCGCTGATCGAAGCGCATCATGGCAAGCGGCAGGGTGCCAGTTCGCCAAACGTTCACGGGCTCCCGAAGGCGCCGACGCAACCCCGGATCACGACCCAAGGCGCCATTCCCGCACCGGTGGGGACGCGGCGCGCCATCGGCATCGTCCGCGTCATGGACGCGAGCTCGCATGTCCATCGGACATGCCACCGATGGATTCATCCACACCCCGCGAAGGGGAAGACCCATGCTCCGTAGACACCGGCACCATTGACCCATCAACCCGTCCGATCAACGCCACACCCAACCGCATTCCGTACACACCAAGGAGAACCACCACGGCAAACCACATCCTGGAACCGGCGGCGAGGTCTGCCCCTTCCCGCTGATGGGGGCCAAGCAGGCCAGCCCACACCGTCCCTGGGGGACGAGCTCGCCATCAACTTCGACTGCACCCAGGGCCACCGAGTCGATCCCGCAGTGGCCTGCCGAGGCTGGTCACCCGGCGACCGAGTTCCTCAGCCCTCGAGTGCCTCGACGTCCAACAGGTGCACCAAGTCACCGTCCACGGCAATGGCGCCGCGCCGGCTGAGCAACTGCAGCGCCCGGCTGAAAGAAGCCGGGGTGGTCCCCAGATAGGCGGCGACGTCGCGTTTGGGCCAGGGCAACCTCACCGTCGCCCGGCCAGGATCGGAACCCGGCTCCACGGGCTGGTCCAGCAGGAAGGTACCGACCCGTTGCGGCACCTCCAGCGCCAACAGGCCCAGCCGCCGTTCCGCGTCCTCCAGCCGTCCGGTGACAGAGCGCAGCAGCGCCAGCGCGATCCGGGGCCTGGCCGACACGAGCTGGGCCAGGTCGTCATGACGCAACACGCACACCTCGGCGTCCGTGACGGCCTGCACCTCCACGTCGGGCCGTACACCAGTCAGGAAGGCGTGTTCGCCGACGACGCTGCCTGCCTCGGCCAACTGCAGCAAACGCCGTTGTCCACCGGCGGTGGTGCGTTCGACCCGGAGCGCTCCGTGGTGGACGACGAACAGCCGCGCCGTGCGGTGACCGGCATGGAAGACCAAGTCCCCCGCCCGGACGCCCAGTGGCCGGGCCAGGGCACCGATCGCGTCCTGTTCGTCCTGCGGCAGCCGCGCAAAGACCGGAACGTGGCGCACGCAGGTGTGTACCACGGGCTGGACCACGGGCAAGTCGCGCATGGTTCCAGCCTGACAGATGCCGCACCCGGGCACTTGTCATGTGACAAGGCGGCGGCGCCCAGTCGCTCCTAGCTTGGGTGTCACCAGCAACCGAAAGGAACCCAGAAAGATGTCCAACCTCATCAGCCACCTGAACCGCCTCATCCCCGTCGCCGAGGCTCACTGCGACACCACCGACGGTCCCGCCGTCACCGACGGGCGTCGCGCCCTGGAGACCGGGAACCTCAACCACGCCCTCAAGTGGATCCCGGCCAGCGGCGAGCCCGAGGTGCGGGCCGTGTTCGAGCTGGGCCAGCGCGTCCGCACGCTCAGCCCGGAGGCCAGCGTGATCGCCGACCGACTCTTCCTCGAAACCCTCGTCCGGGTGCACCGGATGGCCGAAGGGGTGGGTTTCACGGGCATCGCCCCCACTGGGGCACACATCGAACCCGTCGTCGTGGCCGCCGACCGGGCCCTGGACACCGGTGACCCCGAGCCGCTGCGCGCCCTGGTTCCCGCCGGCCGCCGCGACGAACTCGTCCGCCGCTTCGAGGTGGCCAGGTCGAAGCGTGGCTTCGACCCGAACGACGTTGCCGCCGGACGTGACTTCGTCGCCGCCTATGTCTCCTACTTCAAGTACGCCGAGGGGGAAGACCACGACCACGGCCACGGGGATGCCCATCACGACCACGGCAACCAGAACGTCCATGCGCACTGAGGTCACGGGTCGGCCTCGTCGCTGGCGGCCGCTGCTTCTGGTCCGGGGTCACTCGATGGAACCATCGCTTGCGGACGGCAGGGTCGTCATGACCCTGCCCGTCGGGGGCCGTGCCCGCCGCGGGGACGTCGTGGCGTTGCACCTCGGCGCCGGTCCCCGGCTGGTCAAACGCCTTGTCGCCGGGCCCGGCGACATCGTGGAGCTGGAGTCGGGACGGCTGCGGGTCAACGACGTCGAGCTGGATGGTCCTCGCGTCCCGGGTGCTTTCGTCCAGACGTGGACGGTGCCCCCGGAGCACTGGTTCGTGGTGGGGGACAACCGCTCCGTCTCCACGGATTCCCGAAGTTGGGCCGAACCCTTCGTCCCGTCCTCGGCCATCCAGGGGCGCGTGCTGGGCGTCGCGCCTATCGTGAACCGGTGACCGAGAGCACTGAGGACTTCTTCGAGCAAATTCCCGCCGACCATGAGGTCCCGTGGGCGATGCAGATCGCCCTTCGCCACGACAAGCAGCATCCCGCCGCGCGGGTGGACGCCTGTGAGGCGGCCGCCCGCGCGGTTGTCTCGCTGCTCGCGTCCACCGAGGCCCGCGAGGGCGAGTGGCGCGCAGCCGTGGAGTACTGGCGCGATGGGCGCATCTGCAAGCTGGTCCGCCGGGCGCGTGGCAAGCGCTGGGACGACGTCCAGGCGCTGCCCGGGGTGACCATCGATCAGGGGCGGGCGGCCGCACGGGCCTTCGTCCCGGGCCCGGCCCGTCCGCTGCCGCCGGCGCTGGACAAGCTTCAGGTCAGCGGCACCGAACTACCCGACGAGCAGACCTCCCACACCGAGGGCGCGATGGTGCTGGTGGGGGTATCGCCGCTGGCGGCGATGACCACGGGCAAGGCCTGCGCCCAGTGCGGGCACGCGGCCCAGCTCGCGTGGGAGGCGATGACCGAGACCGAACGCGACCGGTGGCAGGCGGACGACTTCCGGCTGCGCGTCGAAACCATCGCCGAGGCCCGCTGGGCCAGTGATGTGGGACGGGTCCAGGTGGTCGATGCCGGCTTCACCGAGTTCGAGGGCCCGACGGAGACCACCCGCGCCTGGTGGTGATCCGGCCGGGCCACAGGGCTCAGGCAGGCAGCAGCCCCAGCCCGACCAGCCAGTCCCGGGTGTCGGCGTCATCGCGCCACAGGTGGGTCTGCCAGCCGAGTTCCACCGGCACCTCGAGGTTCGCGGGACGGTCGTCGATGAAGGCCAGCTCGGCTCCTGATAGTTCCAGAGCGTCCTCGACGTGGCGGTAGATGGCGGCCCCCGGCTTGGCCAGCCTGAGCTGCCCGGAGACGAAGCGTCCGTCCACCAGGTGCCGCCATTCGGCAGCGTCGATCGCCGCCTGGATCGGCGCCTGCGCATTCGACAGGACGAACCGCGGGACCCCCGCGTCGCGCAGATCGCCCAGGATCTCCCTGGCCGCCGGACGGATCCGCATCCAGCGCGCCGAGTCCTCGGACGCCAACTGGGTGGCGCGTCGCTCGTCCAAGGTTCGTCCGGCGACCGCCGACCAGTACTGGACGTCGGTGGAGCGCCCCCAGTCGTAGTCGGGTCGGTACTGCCAGTAGCTGGCGCGCACCGCCTCGAGGTCGAGTCCGAGAGTGTCGGCAAGCGCCGTCACCTGGTCGGTCTCGTGCGCCAACACGCCGCCCAGGTCGAACAGGACGGCCCGGATCGCCATCGCGTGCCTAGCCGATGCGACGGGGGCTGGTGGCCACGTCGACCGGGCCCTCGGAGAGCTTCGCGGCCCACGCCGGTGGGATGTAGGCGCAGGTCGGGTCGCTCGCCAGGTGGTCACCGGTCATTGCGTAGGCGGTCGAGCGGGAGCCACCACACAGCTTGTTGAACTCGCACACCCCGCACTTGCCCTTGAACTGGTCGGGCCGGCGCAGCGCCTGGAAGACCGGCGACTCCTTGTAGACCTCATGGAAGGGTGTCTGCTTCACGTTGCCGCAGTGGATCGGCAAGAAGCCATTGGGGTAGACGTCGCCGATGTGGTCGACGAAGGCGAAGCCCGAACCCGAGTTGACGGCCATCGGTGCCCGCGGACGGCGGGGCTTCTCGGCCTGCGCGCCCAGACGCTTCGTCGTCTCCTCCGTGAGGTAGTGGTACAGCTCGCCGCGTGGCTCCATCGGCAGGCCAGCCTCCCTGAGGCGGTCGCGGGTGATGGCGATGCGGCGGTACTGGGGCGCTTCGGTGGTCTTGATGGCGATCCGGTCGGAGATGTCGTGCAGCCAGTGCAGGACGTCCTCCCGCTCGTCTGGGGTGAGCGCCTGCAGGTCGGCGCCACGGCCGGTGGGGACGAGCATGAAGGTGTACCACATGAAGGCACCCATCCCCAGAACGGTCTCCAGCAGCTCGGGGGCCTCGTGGATATTGCCCTTTGTGAAGGTCGAGTTCACCTGCAGCCGGAAACCCTCCTCGCGCATCCACTGGGCCGCCTCCAGCGAGGCGTCGAAGGTGCCCGGGAAGCCGCGGAAGGCGTCGTGGGTCTCGGCGCGGGCACCGTCCAGGCTCAACGAGATCGCCTTGCCGCCGGCCTCGCGCATCTCGTGCAGGCGCTCCCGGGTCACCAGCGGGGTGACCGAGGGCGACAACGAGATCGACAGGCCCTTGTCGGTGCCGTAGCGGCACAGCTCCGCCAGGTCTTCGCGCTCGAAGGCGTCACCGCCGGTGAACACGATGATCGGACGAGGGGCGTTGTAGGCCGCGAGGTCGTCCAGCAGGGCCTTTCCCTGCTCGGTGGTCAGCTGGTCGGGGTGCGCGCGGTGCTGCGCGTCGGCGCGGCAGTGCTTGCAGACCAGCGCGCAGGCGCGGGTGGTCTCCCAGATGACGATGAAGGGCTTCTCGTTCAGGTCGTGCTTGATCGTGCGCACCAGGGGCGCGTGGTGCGGGTGGGAGGTGGTGGTCACTGTGCGTCCTCAAAGGTCGTGACGGCGGTGCTGCTGGCAGTCGGGGAAACGGTGGGTGCAGTGGCTGTGGCGGCGACGATCTCGGCGGCGGCGCGCTGGCCTGACTTCACGGTGCCGCCGATGCCCAGGCCGTCCACCGAAGAACCCGCCAGGTGCAGGCCGTGCAAGGCAGCGACCTCCTCGCGGGCGACGCGCATCCGCTCAAGGTGGCCCGGCGCGAGCTGGGGCATCGCCTCGGGCCAGCGATACACGGCGCCGAAGGTCGGCTCAGCGTCCAGGCCGACGAAGTCACCGAACTCCTCGCCCACGCGGCGGATGAGTTGTTCGTCGCTCAGCGAGGTGGCCAGGTCGTTGTCGCTGCGACCCACCGACGCGCGGACGAGGTGGTGGGTGGAGCCGAGATGCGGCCACTTGCGGCCCAGGTTCGTGGCGGCCTTCATGGTGCGCACATAGCGGTTCGGCACCAGCACGCCGTTGTGCTCGCGCAGGATGCGGCTGGTGGCCGCGGCCTGCTTGTCGTAGCCGAGCAGCACGGTGGCGACCGAGGCGGTACGCACCTGGTCGAGCGCGGCCGCGGTCTGGGGGGCGATGTCCTTGAGCAGGCGTGCCGTGTCGGGCCCTGGGGTGGTGAACAGCACGTGTTCGGCCTCGAGCACCTGGCCGTCGGCTAGCGTCAGGTACCAACCGGTGGGGGATCGGTCGACGCCCTTCACGCGTGAGTTGAGCCGCACCCGGGAGCCCTTGGCGAGCGCGTCGGTGAAGGTGGACAGGCCATCGGGCCAGTTGGCGAACATCGGCAGCGGTTGCTCGGCAGTGGCACGACGAGGCTGCGTCGGCGCCGGAGCGGCCTTGGCCTTGCCACCGGGCAGTGCGTTGCGCAGGTTCTTCCAGACCATCGACTCGCGATTGGCGGCGGTGGCGACCAGTTGCGGGGCGGTCGCATGCAGGGAGAGCTGGTGGACGTCGCCGCCGTGCAGGTTGCCCAGCAGCGGGTCGACGAAGGTGTCGGTCACCTCGCGTCCGAAACGACGACGGGTGAACTCGCCGACGCTCAGGTCGTCGCTGTGGCGGCGTCGAGCGGTGATCGGTTCGAGGCCGGCGCGGACGATGCCGGGAAGGGTGAGGATGCCTGACTTCAGCACGGGCCACAGCTTGGTGGGGCCGGTGGGTCCGACGCCTTCAGGCAGTGGGATGGCGCCCTTGCGGGTCACCAGTACGGAACTGCCGGGCTCGGCGCCGATGCCCGACTCCCCAATTCCCAGTTCGCGCACCAGGGCTGCGACGTGCGGAGCGCCCAGATGCGCAGCCTCCGCTCCCACGTCCACCCGGGCTCCGTCGACGTCGACGGTGCGGATCTGCCCGCCCACGCGATCAGCGGACTCGAGGACGGTGATGTCGAAGCGTGGTTGGCCGTCAGCCCCGCGGACCTTGCCCAGCTCGTGGGCCGCCACCAGGCCGGTGACACCGGCTCCGATGATCATGACCCTGGGTGACATGTGCGGCTCGTCCCTGCGTGGCTCGTCCATGCGTGGCACTGTACCGAGAGGGTCAGACCGTCCTTGCGGCCGGGTCAGGCGTAGTTGCGGCCCCGGTCGGGAACGAGCCCGTTGTCGATGCCCCACGCGACGGCCTGTGAGCGGCGCTGGACGCCGATCTTGCGGTAGGCGCTGCGGATGTAGGACTTCACTGAGTTGGGGCTCAGGTAGGTGCGCGAGGCGATCTCCGCATTGCTCAGGCCCTGGGAGATCAGGCTGACCATCTCGGCCTCGCGCATGGTGAGCCCAGCGGTGCGTCCCGGCCAGTCATTGCTGCGACGCTCCTCGGGCTTGAGGTCGCGGGGGCGAAGCGGCTGCGGGCTGACCAGCGGCGTGCCGTGGGCGATGCTCTCCAGTGCGGCGACCAACTGGTCGGAGGTGAGGGACTTCGCCAGCACCCCGGAGACGCCGGCGGCGCGGGCGGCCTCGACGAGCTTGGCGTCGAAGTTCCAGCTGAACAGCACCACCTTGCCCACGCGCTGGGAATTGAGGGCATCGCGCACCTGGACCAGCGCCGCAGTGTCCTGCCCGTAGGTGTCGTAGAGGACGATGTCGACCGGGTTCTTCACCTGGGTCTCGTTGACATCGAACTCCACGACCTCGACCCGGTCCCGGTGGGGGGCCAGCATCTCGCGAATTCCGGCCAGCACGATCTCGAAGTCGTTCATGAGCGCAATGCGCAGCGGCGAGTGGATCACTTTGTCGATTATTCCACGTCCACCGTGAAACTGCTCGTCAGGAGCCTACCTGGGATCGTCGGCGGGTGGCCTGGCATCTCTCCCCCAAAGGGGTGGCTGGACGATGGCGCTGTCGGGGGGCGGCTGGGTCCAAGATGGATGCCATGTCCCAGACCCCCGGTCCCCGAGTCGCTGGCTCCATGTACTCGACCCGGGCGATCGTCGACCTGGCCGCGATCCGGCACAACCTGGCGCAGGCGCGCAGCTTGGCGGACGGGCGGGCGGTGCTGTTGGCACTGAAGGCGAATGCCTACGGCCACGGAGCGGTGGAGGTGGCGCGGATGGTGACGCGCACCGGCTGTGCCGACTGGCTGGGCGTCGCCACCGTCCCGGAAGGAGTCGAGCTGCGCGAGGCAGGGGTCGGGTTGCCGATCCTCAAGCTCTCGCACTGTTTCCGGGACGAGGTGATGACCGCCCTCGAGCACGACATCTCGGTGGCCGTGGTGGACGAAGCGTCCATCGACGCGGCGCAAGCCGCCGGTGCCCGGCTCGGCGGGGAGCACCCGGTGCAGCTCAAGGTGGACACGGGCATGCGCCGCATCGGTGTCGAACCGGCGGGTGCGGCGGCACTGGCCGCGCGCATCGTCGCGTCCCCGAACCTCAGCCTGCAGGGCATCTTCACCCACCTTCCCGTCAGCGACATGGGGGGTGATGACGACCAGGCGTTCACCCGCACCGAACTGGAGCGCTTCCGTGCCACCGTCGACGCCGTGACCACCGCGGTGGGACCAGTGAACCTGGTGCACGCCACCCCCTCGGGTGGCCTGCTGCAGCACGACCTGGCAGGCATGACCATGGTCCGTCCGGGGATCCTTGCCTATGGCTACTTCCCGGACGCGAGCACGGCTCGGCCGGTGGACCTGAAGCGGGCGATGTCACTGGTGAGCAGGGTGTCCTTCGTCAAGAAGGTGCCTGCGGGAGAGTCGGTGGGCTACGGACGGACCTGGACCGCGACCGAGGACAGCTGGGTCGCCACCGTGCCGGTGGGATACGCGGACGGCTACTCGCGGCTCAACTCGAACCGGGGACGGATGCTGGTGCGCGGCCGCAGCTACCCGATCGTCGGACGGGTGTGCATGGACCAGACCATGATCAACCTCGGCCCGGGCACGCCGGAGGTCCGCGTCGGTGACGAGGTCGTCCTGATGGGGCGCAGCGGGGACGAGGTCGTGGACGCCGATGAGCTGGCGGCCCAGATGGGGACGATCAGCTACGAGGTCACCTGTCTGATCGCACCGCGGGTCACCCGCACCTACCTGGACGAGGATTGGCGCGGCGCCGGCTCGGCCAACTGGTACTAGGTCCGGCGAGACTGGACCCCTTCTTCACGATCCCCGAGCGCCCAGACGGCGCCGCCCGAGCCTGTCGAGCGCTCAGCTCGCCGCGCGTCGGTTCCGGAACTCCTGCCTCGCGAAGCGTCCGGTGTTCCAGGTCGCGTAGCCGTCGGTTCCGGCGCCCACGGCACCTCCGATGCCGGGGATCCGCTTGCCGGCCAGCAGGGTGACGCGCTTGCCGCCGACCTGCTCGACCAGGTTCGAGAAGACCTTCTCGGCGATGGTGGCGTCCAGCGCGGAGTCGTAGACCGGCGCGGTCGCGACCGCCATCGGGGAGCTGGGCAGCTCGTGGGACTGGATCGCGTCCTTCGTCGTCCCGGGGCCCATCAGGCACATCAGGATCGCCGAGCGCACCCGCGGGTCCTCGATGTCGTAGCCACGCAGGTGTGCGATGGCGGCGACCATGCGGCACTGGACGATCGTGACGCCGGACACATTGGCGGGGATGGAGACCGCCAGCGTGGCCAGGCCGCCGAGGTTGGTCACGAAGCCCTGCGCGCCGGCCATGGCGACGTGCTGCTTGACCAGCAGGTCGATCGCCGCCTCGGAGTTGGTCGTCTTCTGCAGGGCGCTGGCGGCGGTGGCCTTGGCGCCGGGCACCTTCGAGAAACCATCGATCGACAGGTCCAGGGCGCGGCGCAGCACCGTGCTCGCCATTCCGGGCGCGACCTGGGGGGCCTGCGCGAGCAACTGACGTCCGATGTCCTTGGCGATGGCCACGGTTCCTCCTCGTTCTGCCACGTCGCGGCACGATGCGGGGTGACGTGTCATGTTCCACGGTAGCCGCCCGGTGGGAGCAGGTGGCGAGTGCAGCCCCGCTCATCCCGTCCCCTTCGCCACGGGCGTAGGTCGCACAGGGCAGCCTCGCGAAAACTGTCAGTGGGCGGTGGCAGACTCGCGTGCGTGCTGGCCAAGGTGTTCGGGGACGAGAGCGAATGGCCGGAGCAGGACCTGATCGGCTTCTCCGCCGAGTTCGACGCCCAACTGGCGGTCGCGGCCTACTGTTCCGGCGTCTTCCCCATGCCCCTGCACGAGACCGGCTTCGACGGCGAGATGGGCTGGTGGTCGCCGGTCTTCCGCGGCGTGCTGCCCTTGGACGGTCTGCGCGTCCCACGCTCGCTGCGCAAGTCGTCCAGGAGGTACACGACGACCATCGACGCGGCCTTCGGGCTGGTGCTGGAGCGCTGCGCTGACCCGGGGCGTGAGCATGGCTGGATCGATGACGACATCAGGCGGGTCTACCGCCAGTTGCATGAGGAGGGCATCGCCCACTCCGTCGAGACCTGGGACGCCGAGGGGCGCCTGGTCGGCGGTCTGTACGGCATCGCGATCGGCGGGCTGTTCGCGGGTGAGTCCATGTTCCATGACCCGGTGCTGGGTCGGGACGCGTCCAAGGTGGCGCTGATGCGGCTCGTCGAGGTGCTGGACGACGGGAACCCCGACCGGCTGCTGGACGTCCAGTGGCAGACCGGCCACCTGGCCTCGCTCGGGGTGGTCGAGGTCGAGCGTCCCACCTATCTCTTCCTGCTGGAACGCGCCCTGGACCAACCCCCGGTCGAGTGGCCCGAGCCGCCCACCACGATGTGCGAGCCTGTCGAGGTCGAAGGAGCCCCTGATGCCTGAACTGCCCGAGGTGGAGGCCCTGCGCGGCTTCCTCATCAAACGCCTGGTTGGCAAGAGCTTCGCACGCGTCCAGCTGGCCGCGATCAGCGCCCTGAAGACCTTCGACCCGCCACTGGAGGCGCTTGCCGGGCTCGAGGTCGAGCAGGTCTCGCGGCACGGCAAGTTCCTCGACGTTGACGCCCAGGGCGTGCACCTGGTCTTCCACCTGGCCCGCGCCGGCTGGCTCAAGTGGCATGAGCTGGCGCCCACGACGCCACCCAAACCGGGCAAGGGTCCGCTGGCGCTGCGCGTCGTGCTCGAGGATGATTCGGGTTTCGACCTGACCGAGGCGGGGACGCAGAAGCACCTGGCCGTGTACGTGGTCACCGACCCATCGCAGGTGCCCGGCATCGCGTCGCTGGGCCCCGACCCGCTGGCGGATGACTTCGACCAGGCCGCCTTCGACGCGATCATCACCGGCGCGGGGCGCTCCCAGCTCAAGGGGGTACTTCGCGACCAGAAGACGATCGCAGGCATCGGCAATGCCTATTCCGACGAGATCTTGTGGGCCGCCAGGCTCAGCCCCTTCAAGCCCGCCAATGGGCTCTCGGACGAGGAGCGGACGCGACTCTTCCAGATGATGCAGGCCCAACTTCGGGCAGCGATCGAGCGGGCGGCCGGACTGGCCGCGAAGGACCTGAAGGACGACAAGCGCACCAACCTCCAGGTGCACGGCAAGACCGGCAATCCCTGCCCGGTCTGCGGATCGGTGATCGCCGAGGTGAGCTTCGCCGAGTCCTCCCTGCAGTACTGCCCGGGCTGCCAGACTGGCGGCAAACCGCTGGCCGATCGCCGGATGTCGAAGCTCCTCAAGTAGCGGCTCGGTCGACACGATCCTGGAGGGGACGAACCAATGACCACCCAGCTCAACCCGTTGTTCTCCGCCTACCTCGACGACCTGACTCGGCGCGCCTCCGCGCTGCCCGCCACGGACGCCCACGACGTCGTCGCCGACATCACCGAGCACCTCACCGCAGCCCAGGGCAGCGTCCACTCCGAGGCCGAGGCGCGTACCGTGCTCGATCGGCTGGGCTCCCCGGCTGAGGTCGTCGCGGCTGTCGCCCCGGCACCGACCGTTGCCGAGGCGCCGCGCGAGGACGGGCGACGTGAGGTGATGGCGCTCGTGCTGCTGGTGCTGGCCGAGCTGATGTTCGTCATCTGGCCG
This sequence comes from Luteococcus sanguinis, assembly GCF_039527675.1. Lineage (NCBI taxonomy): Bacteria > Bacillati > Actinomycetota > Actinomycetes > Propionibacteriales > Propionibacteriaceae > Luteococcus > Luteococcus sanguinis. The sequence goes on along the minus strand of NZ_BAAAKI010000001.1, from coordinate 154,912 downwards.
GTGGCGCTGCTGCTCGCCGCGGCCGGCGTCTACTGCCTGCTCACCTCGCGCGTGTTCTCCTGGCCGCAGAAGATCATCGCCCTGGTCGTGCTGGGTCTGGCGGTGCCACTGATCGTGGGCGCGGGCCTGACGGCCTGGGGCAATGTCACCCAGACCTCCTGCATCGAAGGGGTCGACAACTGTGAGGACACGGTGACCCAGCCCAACATCGGCCCGATGCTGATCGGCCTGTTCGCGGTGACGCAGCTGCTGGTGCTCGGCTGGCTCGGATTCGCACTGCGGCGCGTGCGCCGGTGAAGCAGATCCGGGGGTGAGCGTGGGCATGGGGGTCGCGTCCGCCTCGCTAGCCTGAGCCCATGCTTGGATATTTCGGCCCCGCGGGGACCTTCACGCACCAGGCCCTGCAGACCGTGACCCAGGACGAGGCGCGCCCCTATCCCACGGTGCCTGCTGCCCTGGACGCGGTGCGCACCGGCGAGGTGGAGGCCGCGCTCGTCCCAATCGAGAACTCGGTCGAGGGTGGGGTCTCCGCGACGCTCGATGCCCTGGCCGACGGCGAGCGGCTGATGATCATCCGGGAGGTGTTGCTCCCCGTCCAGTTCGGCCTGTATGTGCGTCCCGGCACCGACCTGGCCGACGTGCGACGCGTCCTCACCCACCCGCACGCGGCGGCCCAGACCCGCGGCTGGCTGGCCGCCAATGTCCCGCAGGCCACGGTGACCGAGGGTGGCTCGACGGCCGCCGCGGCTGCCGAGGTCGCCAACCCAGGGTCGCAGTGGGATGCGGCGGTCTGCGCGGCCGTCGCTGGCGAGATGTACGGGCTGGTGCCCGCCGCCTCCGGAATCGCCGACAATGAAGCGGCCGTGACGCGCTTCGTCCTGGTCGGCCACCAGGGCGCTCCCAGCGAGCGAACCGGCGCCGACAAGACCACGCTGGTCGCCTACATGCACGAGAACCGACCCGGCGCGCTGCTGGAGATCCTGCAGCAGTTCAGCCTGCGCGGGGTCGACCTGTGTCGCATCGAGTCGCGCCCGACCAAGACCCAGCTCGGGTCGTACTGCTTCAGCATCGACGCCGAGGGGCACGTACTGGACGAGCGGATGGGTGAGGCCCTGCGCGGGCTGCACCGCGTCTGCCAGGACGTGGTCTTCCTGGGCTCCTACCCGCGCGCCGACGAGGTTCCGGCCGAGGTGCCCTACGGCGCCAGCGACGGTGAGTACCGGCTGGCGACCGACTGGCTGGGCACCCTGCGTGCGACGGGGCGCGACTGATGCACTACGTCTGCCAGGTGGAGATCGCCGCGCCCGTGGCACGCGTGGTCGAGCTGATGACCGACTTCGACCGGGCGCCGGAGTGGACGAGCGGACTGCGCTCCCACGACACCGTGAAGGGGGAGCGAGGCCGCGCCGGTTCAGTCAACGAGCTGCGCTTCGACGGCGTTCCCGGCGACGGCGTGATGGTCGAGCACGTGGTGCGCGTCGAGGCCACGGAGTTCGAGGTGGTCTACCGTCATGGACCCGTGCGCAACGTCAACGTCAATCGCTTCGATGACCTCGGGGACGGACGGACGCGCTGGACCGCCGACCACGTCTTCGAGTTCCCGCCGGGGATGGAGCAGGGCCTCGGCCCGGACGCCGTTGAGGGTTTCCGAACCAACACGCAGCACGCGATGGAGGGCTTCCGCACCTGGTGCGAGGCCAACGCCTGACGGGACGTTCCCCCGACCGGCGCGATCACCCAGCCGCACCCCTACATTCCTGAGCCGCCCCCCTGCACGTTCCCCGAGCCTGTCGAAGGGTCCCTCCGGCCAGCGCCACGCCAGGAATCCCTGTCGACGGGCCAATGTCCTGCCCCAGAACAGTTCGTGGACGGTGAGTGTCCGTCCGCCAATTTCGCCACCTGAGAGCAAATCGGTCCCGTGGCGGGGCCGAATCGCACCCGCGCGCACGTTTTGGCGGGGCCGACCAGGAATAATTGACCGCTCAACCAAGTTGGGAGGGGCATGAAGGCATTCGGATTCCTGAGTTTCGGCCACTACGGCTCTGGCCGTGGCCCCGGTGACCCCGACGCGAAGCAGTCCCTCAAGGACGCCGTCGAGATCGCGGAGGGCGCCGACGAGATCGGTGTGAACGGCGCGTACTTCCGCGTCCACCACTTCGCCCGGCAGGCGGCCTCACCCGTCCCACTGCTCAGCACGATCGCGGCGCGCACCAAGAACATCGAGGTCGGCACCGGCGTCATCGACATGCGCTACGAGAACCCGCTCTACCTCGCCGAGGAACTGGCCCAGCTGGACCTGCTGGCCGACCAGCGCCTCGCCATCGGCATCAGCCGTGGGTCGCCCGAGCAGGCCGATCGCGGCTGGGAGGCCTTCGGCTACACCGGCTCGTCCGACCCGCGCGGCGCCGACCTCGCGCGCGACAAGTTCGACACCTTCATGCGCGCCATCAAGGGCGAGACCATGGTGGACGCCGACCCGAAGCAGTTCGGGATGGGCTCACGCCTACGCATCGAGCCCTTCGTCCCTGACCTGGCCCAGCGCATCTGGTGGGGCGCCGGAACCCGCGAGACCGCCGAATGGGCTGGTCGCGTCGGGGTGAACCTGATGAGCTCGACCCTGCTCACCGAGGCCACGGGGGAGTCCTTCGGCGACCTGCAGGCGGAGCAGCTGGAGCGCTACCGCACCGCCTTCACCGAGGGCGGTCACCTGTTTACGCCGCGCACCAGCGTCAGCCGTTCGATCTTCCCGATCGTGGACGCCGATGACCAGGCCATGTTCGGCCAGCTCCGCCGCGAGGGCCGCGACCAGGTGGGCGTCATCGACGGTTTCACCTCCACCTTCGGCAAGACCTATGTCGGCGAGCCCGACGAACTGATCGACGAGCTGAAGGCCGACGCCGCCGTGATGAGCGCGGACACGCTGATGCTGACCATCCCCTCGCAGATGGGCCCAGAGCTCAACCTGCACCTGCTCAGCTCCTTCGCCGAGCACGTCGCTCCGGCGCTGGGCTGGCAGCCCAATACGGAGGGTCCCGTCACCGGCTACCCGCTGGCCTGATCGGTTCCGTGCATCTGCGCCTGAAACACCCGGGTCAGTCGCGGGGGAGCATCAGCTGGAGCGCCCCCGGCACCACCTCGGCCTCGAAGACCCGGGCGGTGCCAGCCGTGTCGCCATCCAGCTCGTAGGGCATCCGCTCGGCGACCTCGATGCGCACGTTGCGGCCGGCCAGTTCGTCCACCAGGCCTTCGTCCTGCGGACGCCGGGTGAGCACCTTCGCCAGCATCGGCGCCCAGTCGACGATCCGACGCGGTGAGGCGATCACCACGTCCAGCTTCCCGTCCATCGCGGACGCGTGCGGGAACAACTGGATCCCGCCCTGCAGCGAACCGACATTGCCCACCACCGCCATCATCGCGCGGCGCTCCTGGGCGGCACCGCCGTCGACGCTGAAGGTGAGCTCCATCGGGTTGGAGGCGAGCTGCTGGGGAGCCGCCAGGAAGTATGCGGCCGAGCCCACGGTGCGCTTCAGCTCGGGGCGGGTCGCATCCATGATCCGCGCGTCGATGCCGATCCCGGCCATCACCGCAAAGTGGTCCGCGGACGCCGGTTCGTCATCGATCGTCACCTTCACCAGGTCAATCGGACGAGCCTTGCCGGAGAAGGCGACGTGCAGCGCGCTCGGTTCATCCAGCGGGACGCCGAGGTTGCGGGCGAGCAGGTTTCCCGTGCCAGCCGGGACGATCGCGAGGCGAACCCCCGTCGACGCCAGCTCCGAGCACACCACGCGAACCGTCCCGTCACCGCCGGCGACGACGACCAGGTCGACCCCGGCCTTGATCGCGGCCTGCGCCATCTCGCGTCCGGGATCATCGGCGCGGGTCTGCAGCCACAGGGGGTCCAGCCAGCCCCTGGACTCGAACTCCCACTCCAGGTTGCGCCGGAAGGTCGCCCGGTCGAAGACCTTGGTGGGGTTGTAGATCACCGCGGCGCGCCGGCTGGCCACGCCGCTCTGGCGCCGGGGCCGGTCCAGCTCCGGGATCATGTGCAGGCCCGCCAGCCAGGCGGCCAGAGAAGCTGTCGTGCCACCCAGGAGCGCTCCGCCGACGATGTCGCTCGGCCAGTGGGCGTTCATCACCCACCGGCAGCAGGCGACCGAGAGCACGCCGAGCACCGAGGCGATCCGCCAGGCCCACAGGATGTCCCGTGCCTGCCGGGTGGTGGTCATGGCCGCGATCGCCATGACGGCCGCCAGCATCGCCATCGACATGTGCGTGCTGGGGTATGACCAGCCGTGGTGGGTCACCACGTCAGCCAGCGGGGACGGGGGCCGAACCCGGTGGACGAGGTGCTTCACCAGTGCCGACGCCGGCCAGGTGAACCCCACCCCGAGCACCAGCGCGCTGCACAGCCGACGGAACCGGCGTTGCCAGGCCCAGGCCGCCATGGCGAGCAGGGCCACGGCGACGATGCCCGGCTGGGTGATGATCGCGAAGGCTGCCCAGTACTGGGCGGCGGTGGAACTGGCTTGCAGGTGGGGGTTGAGCTGGTGGCGGTCGAGCGCAACCAGCCAGGAGGTGCGCAGCACCACCCAGGTCCACACCGCGAACGCCGCGCCGAACATCAGGAATCCCGCCAGTGAGGCGTGTCTGGAGATCCGGCGGCGCATGGCGCCAGTCTGCCATTGGCCGTGGGTTCGCTGATCGCTCGGGGGAGCGTCATCAATTGTGATGACGTGACGATCCATGTCGTGCGCCCTAGTGTCGAGGCAGAGCACCGAAGGGAAGAAGATGTCGGCCACCTTGACCCTCCTGCCGCCGGTCACCGAGCACAGGGCCCAGCAGGACCAGTTTCGTGTCGTCGTGGTGGATCCAGCCGCGGTCGTACACGCGGGGTTGTCGGCGACCTGCCCGCAGGTGCAGGGGGCTGGGGTCGAGGTCGATCCGTTGGACGTACTCATCCACCGTCCCCCGGCGGACGTCCTGCTGGTCGAGATGAACATGCTCGAGGGGCACGGCAACCGACTCGTCCGGCGCTTCGAGGTGGAGGCCCTGACGCAGGCTGGCTACCAGGTCATCCTGCACACCCTCGAGCAACGTCCGCTGGTGTTGGCGCGAGCGCAGCGTGCAGGTGCCGTGGCCATCGTCAGCAAGGCCGACGGTCCGGCGGCCCTGCGCGTCGCGCTCGAGGCCGTTGCCCGCAGTGAGAGCGGGTTCACCAGTCCGTCGGTGCCAGCACTGGCCGGGGTCTGTCGGCTCGGCGTCCCGATGCTGACCGACCGTCAGTGGCAGGTGTTGATGGGGCGCCTCGCCGGCCGCTCCTGGCGCGAGCTCTCGCAGGAGATGTTCATCACCCAGGGAGTCGCCCGCGAACACCTGGCAGCGCTCGAGGCCAAGCTCGCACCCCATCTCGGCTGCACCTCCACGGCGCAGCTGGCCTGGTCACTGGGCATCAGCCCCAGTGACACCTACCCGGCCCTCGTCGCCCAGCGGGAGCTGGTCCGCCGCGCCCTCGCCGCGCGCTGACCGCCCGGCGCTCGATACGCTGGGACTCATGATCGATCCCAAGCTGCTGCGCACCGACCCCGACCGCCTCCGACGCTCCGAAGTGGCTCGCGGCGGATCGCCCGAGGTCGTGGACCAGCTGCTGGCCGCCGACGAGGCCCGTCGCGCCAACATCCAGGCCTTCGAGACGATGCGAGCCGAGCAGAAGCAGCTCGGCAGCCAGGTCGCCAAGACGTCCGGGGACGAGAAGCAGGCGCTGCTGGCCCGCACCAAGCAGCTCTCCGCCGACGTGAAGACCGCCCAGGCGGCGGCCGAGGAGGCCGACGCGACCTTCACCGACCTGATGAAGACCCTCGGCAACCTCGTCATCGACGGCGTCCCGACCGGCGGCGAGGACGAGGGGGCAATTGTCGAGACCGTCGGGGCCCCCCGCGACTTCGAGGCCGAGGGATTCACCCCGCGTGACCACCTCGAGATCGGCGAGATGCTCGGCGCCATCGACATGGAGCGTGGCGCCAAGGTCTCCGGCAGCCGCTTCTACTTCCTCACCGGCGTCGGCGCCCAGCTGGAGTTCGCGCTGAGCCAGTTCGCGATGGCCAAGGCCCTCGAATGGGGCTTCACGCCCATGATCCCGCCGGCGCTGGTCAAGCCGTCCGCGATGGAGGGCACGGGCTTCCTCGGCCAGGCCGCCCAGGACGTCTACCACCTCGCCGAGGACGACCTCTACCTGGTCGGCACCGCGGAGGTGCCGTTGGCGGCCTACCACTCCGACGAGATCCTGGACGCGAAGAGCCTGCCCCTGCACTACGCCGGCTTCAGCCCCGCCTACCGTCGCGAGGCGGGGAGCTACGGCAAGGACACCCGCGGCATCTTCCGCGTCCACTGGTTCGACAAGTGGGAGATGTTCGTCTACTGCGACCCGCAGCAGGCCGAGGCGGAGCACGAGAAGCTGCTGGGCTTCGAGAAGGAGTTCATCACCGCCCTCGAGCTGCCCTTCCAGGTGCTCGACGTCGCTTCCGGTGACCTGGGCCTGTCCGCGGCGCGCAAGTACGACTGCTACGCCTGGCTGCCCACCCAGAACCGCTACCGCGAGATCACGTCCACCTCGAACTGCACCGAGTTCCAGGCGCGCCGGCTCAACATCCGCGGCCGCTTCGAGGACGGTGTGCGTCCGGTCGCAACCCTGAATGGGACGCTGTGCGCGATGACCCGGATGATCATCATGCTGCTGGAGAACCACCAGCAGGCCGACGGTTCGGTGCACGTCCCCGCGGCCCTGCGCCCCTACATGGGCGGTCTGGACAAGCTCGTCCCCAAGGCCTGAAAGCCCTGGGGCGCGCGCTCGACCGGCTCAGAACCAGCGGTTGATCTCGGCGAGGGTCCCGCCTTCGTCGAACAGGCCTGTGACGTGGTCGGCGACCTCCTGCACCTCGGGCGGGGCGTCGCCGATCGCGACCCCTCGACCGGCCCACTTCAGCATCTCGACGTCATTGCGTCCATCCCCAAGTGCCAGCACGCGCTTGCGCTTGACACCCAGCCAGGCAGCCACCTGCTTGAGCGCGGTGGCCTTGGTGACGCCCATCGGCGCAATGTCGAGCCACGCGGACCAGCCGATGAAGTAGCTCACCTCGTGCATGCCGAGCTGCTTGGCCAGACCCTTGAAGTCGTCGGACGAGCCGTTGGGGTCGCGGATGATCACGCGCACCACGGGCGAGGAGCACAGCTCGTCCACGCTCTGCAGGTTCATCGGGCCGTGCAGCTCACCGTCAGGGAAGGGCTGGTTGAGGCGGTAGCCACCGTTCGGGTCCTCGACGGCGATGTGCAGGTGTGGTGCGAGGGTCGCCACCTTCTGGATGACCGGTGCCGGGTCGAAGGTCACCTGCTTGCGCAGGCGAAAAGGCGGGTAGTCACAGATGACTGCGCCGTTGGAGACGATGTTCGGGCCGGCGGGCAGGTTCAGTGCCTCGTGGATCGGCAGCGCGTCGATCCAGCTGCGGCCCGTGGCCAAGACGATGGGGGTGCCGCTGCGCTTGATGCGCCCCACGGCCTCCACCAGTTCGTCCGGCAGCCGCCCTTCGCGGTCGACGAGCGTTCCGTCGATGTCGAAGGCGACCAGGTGTGGTCGAAAGGTCATGGAGACCACAGTGCCACGCCCGGGTTTCCAGAAGGTTGACTCTTGGTGGCCCGGACCTGACCCACTCGGATGTGACCCGGCCCGAGCTGCCTCAGGCGGCCCGCTGGGAACGGACCGCTTCGGGGCGTCCGCCGCCCAGGACGACGCGCGCTGCGTGCAGAACCTGTTCCCGGCTCGGTTGCACCGACTGCAGGTGGGGCGCCGGATGGGTGTTGTTCGACAGTTCGCGGGCGCGGCGTAGGTGACGCTTGACGGTGGACAGACTGCAGCCGAGGCGGTGCGCCAGGTTCTCGAGGCTCTCGTTCGGGTTGGACAGCCGCATCCGCAGCACGGCCAGGTGGTCGAGACCCCGCCCGCCGGGCGTGCTCGCGAAGGCGTCCAGGCGTTCGTCGGCCACGTGGAGACCCAGGTGGGAACGGATCAGACTCCGCTGGCGCGGGGTCGTCCCACCCGCCACGCCCGAGACATTGTGCTCGGCCACCGCTTGGTAGAGGCACTGCTGGACCAAGGGGCAGCCGCTGCACACCTGGAGGGCGCGGGTCACGAGTTGCTGCTGCTCGCGACGCTCGCCGGGGCTGCCAGCCGGGCGCGCGTCCTCCACCAGGGGATGCCAGAACAACTCGCTGTTGGTGGCGCAGGGCGCGGGCCCGTCGTGGGTCATGCTGCTCACATCCGTGGTGATCTCAAGGCTCATGACTGCTCGTCTCTCTGTCGGTGCAGCAGGGGTGTACCGCACATTCCGACGAGACGGAGACCTGCTCCGTTCCCGACATTTCGCCCCCGCATTCCTAGACTTGCACGAACTCCTTGGGCCAATCGACTCACGCAAAACCCCTTCCACTGAGCGGGGCTGGTGCTCACACCTACGCTGATCTGAGTATCGATACTCATGCTCTGAGGGGATGATTGATTCAACATTTGATGGACTCACGCTGAACTCTCAATGGGCGAAGGTGAAACGCGTTGGGGCCGGACATGTTCCGTATGCGAGGGTCATGACTGCGCAATTGCTGCGAAGTTCTGGCCGAAAGTGAATACTGAGTCTCAGCCAGTGGACAGGTTTCGACACGGAGTTGGGTTCGTGGTGGGTTGGCGGAGGCTAGTCTCCTTGCATGGCTGGTGTACGACCCGATGAGGCGCTCGTGGCGTTGCCCGACGGCACCACCAAGCAGCGCAATCCCTTCACGGGGACGCAGGTGTGGACCGTCCCAGGGCGAGGCAACAGGCCGCTGGCGAGCCCAACCATCGACGCGCGTCCCTTGCTCGCCGGCGAGGAGCGCCGCTTCTGCGCCTTCTGCAGCGAGCGCTACCTGGACACGCCCCCAGAGAAGTCACGAGTGGTGAACGCGTCCGGCACCATGATGGAGGTCAAGGGCTTGATGGCCCGTGAACTACAGGAGACCGTGGCCGAGTTTCGGCGCATTCCCAATCTCTTCGAGATCCTGCCCCTCCCCTACTGGACGCAGAACCACGGTTTTCAGCCCCCGGCCGAGGACGAGCAGCGGGCGCGCGATTATGTGTCCGACGAGGCTGGAGAACGCCACCTCACGGCCCTTGTGGAGGCACGGGCAAAGGCTGCGGGAATTGAAAAGGAGAATGGTCTTGAGGAAATCGTCAAGATCTCACTGGGATGGTTCTCCAGTGGCCATGAGCTCGTGGTACCGCGCCGTCATTTCGTCGAAGAGGCCGTCTCCACCGACCAGTTGGCGTCCTCGGGAACCCTTGCTGTCGAAGAGCACCGGCAGTACCTGCGGATGACGCTGGACGCGATGGCGCACCTCTACCGGGCCAACTCACACGTCCGCTACGTCGCCACCTTCCAGAACTGGCTCAAACCGGCCGGGGCATCCTTCGACCACCTGCACAAACAGGTCGTGGCCATCGACGAGCACGGGCAGGACGTCGAAGCCATCGCCGCGGCACTGGCCCGGGACGCGAATGCCTGCAATGTGCTGGGGCTCGACATTGCCCTCGAGCATGGTCTGGTGCTGGCCGAGAACGACCATGCGGTCGCCTGGGTGGGGTTCGGGCACCGCTATCCGACCGTCGAGGTCTGGTCACGGTCCAGCCGTCGTCCGTGGGAGCAGTCGGACGAGCAGGTCGCCGCCATGTCGGACCTCGTCCATGCGATGCACGCAGCGTCCGGCCCAGAGATCCCGTGCAATGAGGAGTGGACGCACCGCCCTCCCGATGTCGCCGAGCTGGTGCCCTGGCGGGTGGAGGTCGTGTGGCGCATCTCGACGTTGGCCGGTTTCGAGGGCAGCACCGGGATCTACCTCAACACCATCTCGCCCTGGTCGCTGCGTGATCGGTTGTTGCCCAAGCTGCGCACCCTGCGGCAACAGAGGGCGATCGCGGACGTCCGGCTGGGGGACGAGTGCGGCATTCAGCGGGGGGCATTGCCCACGAGTTGCTCGATGGCTTCGCCGTAGGGCGTGAAGTCGGTCAGCAGGCCGATGCTGCGCTGCATGATGTAGCCCTGAGCCAGGGCCAGCATGGCCGGAGTGGCCTTCCCGGCCATGGCAGCTGCCTGATCGACATCGGCACCTCCGTGGTGGTACCACGCGGTGAGGTATCGCTCCATCACCATGATCATCGTATGGCCGAGTTCGAGTGCGGCTTCGCGCATCCGGTCGTCTGCGGCGGCCACGCCCCAGAACTGCAGCATCAGGCCGCCAGCGAGCCAGTCCTCAGGGAGGTCACGCATAAGGACCTGCATCGCCACGGCAGGGGGTGGGACCTCTGGCAGGCCGAGCAGGCCCTCGGCAATCCCGATCCGCGAGCCGAGAACCGTCTGCGCCAGGTCGAGGATCAGGTCGTCCTTGCTGGCGTAGTAGCCGTAGATGGCACCGGCCGACAGCCCGGACTCGGCGATGATCTCGGCCATGGTCGCCGCCTGTACGCCCTTTCGGCGTGCCACCGCGATCGCGGCGTGCTGGATGCGGTCGCGCTGGGCGAGCCGGTGTTCGTCGGAGACCTTTGGCATGAGAGGCAGCTTAACAAAACGAATGTTCAGTTTGACAGCCCCGTGGAGAGCCCCCACCATGGAGAACGAACATTCTTTTTGGAAGGAAGCCCGATGTCGTCCTCGGTCACCACCCCGCAGGTCCACTCGACGTGGAACGCCACCATCCGCACCATCCTCGGCGCCTCGCTGGTCGTCGTCCTCGTGCTGCTGGCCTTCGGCTGGCCCACCTACACCGCCAAGGTCAAGGACATGCCGCTGGGCGTCGTCGCGACCAGCGAGCAGCAGGCCCAGCTCCAGCAGGCGTTTGATGCCGCAGACGATCCCTTCGAACTGACCAGCTACCCCAGCACCGCCGAGGCCGAGGAGGCCATCAAGCAGCGTGAGGTCTACGGCGCCGTCATCATGCCGACGAAGGCGGGGGAGGCCACCCAGGTGCTGACCGCCTCGGCCGGATCGTCCGCCGCGACCCAGATGCTCGCGCAGATGGCGCAGAAGATGACCGCCCAGCAGATGACTGTCGCGGCCACCGCCAAGCAGACCGCTGCCCAGCAACTCGCCACCACGGCCGCCAGGGCCGCGGCAGCGCAGGCTTCCGCCCAGACGCTGGCTCAGGTGCAGGCGTCCCTGCCCGCCGCCCAGCAGAAGGCGTTGGCCACCCAGCTCGCCACCGCCCAGGCCCAGGCCAAGACACTGGCCGCCGAGGTGGTCAAGCAGAAGGCCGCCGTCGAGGCGATCACCACCCCGTCGGTGCAGGTGGCCGACATCGTCCCGCTGGCTTCGAGCGACTCGCGCGGCTCCGGCTTCGCCATCGCCGGCCTTCCGCTGGCGATGGGCGGCATGATCGGCGGCGTGATGATCTCCATGCTGGTCGTCGGCTGGAAGCGTCGCGCCGTCGCCGTACTCGGCTATGGGATCCTCGGTGGCCTGGGCCTCGCGCTGGTGCTGCACACCTGGTTCGGCTTCGTCACCGGCAGCTTCGCGATGATCTGGGCCGTCTGTGGTGCCGCGATCGCCGCGACCGCCGCCTTCATCACCGGCGCCCAGGCCCTGCTCGGCCAGCCCGGCATCGCCCTGGGTGCGGTGGTCACGATGTTCGTCGGCAACCCGATCTCGTCGCTGGCCATGCCCAAGGAGTGGCTGCCAGGCGCGTGGGGCCAGATCGGCCAGTACTTCGTCCCCGGTGCCGCAGGCAACCTGATGCGCATCGAGTCCTACTTCCCCGACGCTCCCCAACTGACCAGCTGGCTGGTGCTGCTGGGCTGGTTGCTCGTTGGAATGGTGCTGCTGGTCGTCGGCCACCACCGCGACGACGAGGTCATCCACATCCAGGGTGCCGTCGAGGCCGAATGAACCTGTTTGGCAGGCCCCTGAAAACCCGGTGAAAAGTGTCGGGGCCCGCCTCTAGGGTGGGCCCCGACATGCAGACATTCCCACCGACCACCGAAGCATTCAGCGTGCGCTCACGCAGCCAGCTGTATGGCGCCCGGCCGCACCCTGACGACCCCGACACCCGCTCGCCGCAGGCCTTCCTTCGCTGGGTGCTGCGGGGTCAGAAGGACCTGCTGGCGCTGTGCACCGTGCTTGGGCTGATGTGGTTCGTCCCCAGCGCCGTGAACCCCTGGCTGCTCGGCCAGGCGATCGACAATGGCGTCATGCGCCACGACATGGTGGCCGCGCTCAAGTGGGCGGCCTGGATGGCCGTGGCGATCACCGTCGGCGTCGTCGGTGGCGTCGCGATGCACAGCGCGGTGGTCACCGCCTGGCTGGTCGCGATGTACAAGACCATGAAGCTGGTGCTGCGCAAGGTGGTGCAGATGGGCCACGTGGCCCCGCGCCGCACCCCCGCCGGCGAGATGCTCTCGGTGGCCTCAGGTGACGCCGACACCTTCGGCGCGCTGGCCGAGATCGTCGCCCGCACCATCGCCGCCGTGGTGGCCTTCATCTTCGTCGCGGTGCTGGTGCTCAATGAGTCCTTCGTGCTGGGCATCGTCACGCTGGTCGCGGCGCCGGTGCTGGTGGGCGCTGCCTCCCCGCTCCTGCGTCCGCTCCAGCGCGCCCAGGCGACCGAGCGCGGACGGTCGTCCGAGCTCACCGGCATGGCCACCGACATCGTGGCGGGCCTGCGCATCCTGCGCGGCATTGGTGGCGAGCAGACCTTCGGGCAGAACTACGCGGCGCAGTCGCAGCGGGTCCGCTCCGCGGGCGTGCGGACGGGTGCCTGGCAGGCCGCGGTGGACTCACTCGGCGTCCTGCTCTCCGGTTTGCTGCTGGTGACCCTGACCTGGCTCGGCGCCCGCGAACTGATCGCCGGACGGCTGACCATCGGGCAGCTGGTCAGCTTCTTCGGCTACGCGATGTTCCTGGTCTGGCCCATCTCGACGATCTTCGAGTTCGCGCAGAAGTGGGTGCAAGCGACCGTCGCCGCGAAGAAGACGATCGCCGTGCTGGGGCAGCAGCCGCCGTGGAACCAGCCGGCCGCCCCGGTGGCGATCCCGAGCGCCGCCCAGATCGTCGACGAGCCCTCCGGGCTGCGCATCCAGCCCGGTCGGCTGACCGTCCTGGTCAGCGCCGTCCCAGACAGCACCGCCGCGCTGGCCGACCGGCTCGGACGCTATCTTCCTGCCGCCACCGAGCCCGTCAGCCTCGAGATCGAGGAGGGGCTCAAGGGACGCGCGGCCAAGCGCGCCCGTGCCGAGAAGGCCGAACTCCGCGACCAGATCGCGGCCGAGGACGAGCAGGCCGCCGACCAGGAGTGGGGTGTCACCATCGGCGGCGTCGACCTGTCGCGCGTCGACCTCGCCGAACTGCGTCGCACGGTGCTGGTCAGCGACACTGGCTCGCTGGTCTTCGCCGGGACCCTGCAGGAACTGCTCGACCCGCATGGACGATCCACACGCGAGCAGGCCGAGGCCGCGTTGCGGGCGGCCTCCGCCGAGGACGTCTACGACGCGCTCCCGGGCGGCTGGCAGGGGCGTCTGGACGAGCGCGGACGAGGGCTGTCCGGCGGCCAGCGCCAACGGCTCGTGCTGGCCCGTGCGTTGCTGGCCGAGCCGGAGGTGCTCGTCCTGGTGGAACCCACCTCGGCCGTCGATGCCCACACCGAGGCCCGGATCGCGCAACGCGTCCCCGAGCTCCGCCGCGGGCGCACGACCGTCGTCACCACCGTCTCCCCGCTGTGGCTGCACCACGCCGACGACGTCGTCCTGGTGGCCGATGGGCGGGCCGTTGCCCACGGCACCCACGAACAGTTGCTCGCCCGCGACGACTATCGCGCGCTGGTGGCGCGCGGCACCGAGGGCCCCAAGCACTCCGCACACACCGACGAGACCCAAGGAGGCCAGCGATGAGCCCCGCGAGCATCGACCTGCTGGCCAGCTCTGCCGAGACCTGGCGCGACGACCGCACCCGGGTCGACCGGGTGCCAGACGACCTGCGCGTCGACCTGAACAAGGGCTATTTCGGACGGATGCAGGGCTGGCACCAGCGATTCCTCACGCGGCGCGAGCGCGCCGAGGCCTTCTGGGCCACCAGCCGCAACCCCGAACGTGGTCTTCCCGTTGCCGATGACTCGGCCGTGGTGGCGTTCGTTCGGCGGCTGCTGGCCAAGCGCCGCGCGGTCGCATTGCTGTTGGTGCTGCTGAACGCGCTCGCCGGCGTCGCCGGGCTGCTGGTGCCCAGGCTGTTGGGCAACCTCGTCGACCGGGCCGGACGCGAGGGAGCCGGGCTGGCCAACAGCCTCAACCAGGTCGCACTGGTCGTCGTCGCCGTCGTCGTGGCGCAGGCGCTGCTCACCTATGGCGCCCGGTTCACCTCGTCCATCTTCGGGCAGGACCTGCTGGCCGAAGCGCGTGAGTACGTTGTCCGTTTCGTGCTGCGGCTGCCGCTGTCGACCGTCGAACAGGCCTCCACCGGTGACCTGGTCACCCGCGTGACGCGCGACGTCAGCACCATGTCGGAGGCGGTGCGCTGGGCGTTGCCGCAGTTGGTGATCTCGGTGGTGACGCTTGTGCTCACCTTCGTCGCCGTCTTCTGGAACTCGTGGTTGCTGGCGTTGCCGTCGCTCGCGTCGGTGCTGTTGCTGGTGGTGGTCGTGCGCCCCTACCTGCGCCACGCGCCCAAGGGGTACATCACCGAGGGCGGCACCTACTCGCGCATCAACACCGGCCTGACGGAGTCCATCGAGGGCGCCCGGACGATCGAGGCGCTGGGTTTGGACCGGCAGCGGACGGAGCGCACGGACGAGGACATCGAGAACTCCGCCCAGGCCGAGCGCTACACGATGACGCTGCGGAACCTGATGTTCCTGAGCATGGACTACGCCTACCAAGGGCCCTTGGCACTCATCGTCCTGCTGGGCACCTGGGGCCACGCCAACGGCTGGGTGACACTGGGGCAGATCACGGCCGCGGCGCTGTACACCCAGCAGCTGATCGAACCGATGGACCGGATGATCCAGACCATGGACCGGCTGCAGGTCGGTATGGCCTCCACCACCCGTCTGCTCGGCATCGCGTCCGTGCCGCAGGATCGCACCTCGACCGATGAGGTTCCGGTTGACGAGCACCTGGTCGGCCGTGACCTGCGGTTCGCCTACCGCGAGGGCCACGACGTGCTGCACGGCGTCGACCTCGAACTGGTGCCGGGGGAGCGGCTCGCGATCGTCGGGCCGTCCGGTTCGGGCAAGTCGACGATGGCGCGGCTGCTGGCCGGCATCAATGCCCCGCGCACCGGCGCGGTCACCGTCGGCGGTGTGGACGTGATGCACCTGCCGCTGGACCGGCTGCGCACCGACGTGGCCCTGGTCACCCAGGAGCACCACGTCTTCGTCGGGAGCCTGCGCGACAACATCGTGCTGGCCCGGGAGGAGTCCGCCACCGACGACGAGGTGTGGTCGGCGCTGCGGGCGGTGGACGCCTCCGAGTGGGTGGAGCGGCTGCCCGAGCAGCTGAACACCAAGGTGGGTTCCGGCAACCAGGTGCTCACCCCGGCGCAGGCGCAGCAGGTGGCGCTGGCCCGGCTGGTGATCGCCGACCCGCACACGCTCGTCCTCGACGAGGCGACCAGCCTGATCGACCCCACCACCGCGCGGCACCTGGAGGGCTCGATGGCCTCCCTGCTGCACGGACGCACGGTGGTGGCGATCGCGCACCGGCTGCACACCGCCCATGACGCAGACCGGATCGCGGTGGTGATCGACGGGCGGATCGCCGAACTGGGCAGCCATGACGAGCTGATGGCACGCGACGGTGAGTACGCCGGGCTGTGGCGCGCCTGGACCAGCTGACCTTCCGCGATCCCCGAGCCCTGTCGAGGGGGAAGGAGAACAGCGGGCCTGCCCCCTCGAGGGAGCGGACCCGCTGTCGTGGATCGTCAGTTCTGGGTGATCCGTTCGGTGTGGACGAGTTCGGGGTCGATGCCACGCTCGGCAACCGACTCCTCCAACGCCTTCACCATCCCGGGCGGACCGCAGACGTAGATGTCCGGCAGCTGCTCCGGATCGTCGACGGCGTCCAGGTCGTGCGCCAGCACGTCCACCGAGGAGCCCTTGACGTAGCGGATCTGGCCCTCGTCGTCGGGCACCTCGCCCTCCCAGACCGCCAGGGTGACGGTCAGCTCGGGCAGCTGGTCGGCTAGCTCGCGCACCTCGTCCAGCGCGAAGATGTCGTTCGTGGTGTTGACACCGAGTACCAGCCGGGTGGGCTGCGGGTCGCCCCACTCGGCCATCCGGCGCAGCATCGACAGCAGCGGCGCCAGTCCGCACCCGCCGCCGACGAACCAGCGCGGCCGCATCCCGTTCTCGACCAGCGCGAAGGTGCCCTGCGGCCCCACCGCGCGCAGCTGGTCGCCGACTGACGCCTGCTGGTCGAGCCAGGTGGAGAACAGGCCCTGGTCACGGATGTGGATCAGGAACTCCAGCGCACCGTCCCAGTTCGACACATTCGACATGGAGTAGGCGCGCAGCACGTCCGTCCCGGGCACCTGCAGCTGCATGTACTGCCCGGCCTCGAACTCCGCGGCGGCGCCCATCAGCTCGTCCGGCTCCAGCTGCGCCCGCAGGCGCACGATGTGCGGCGTCAGGTGGGTCAGGTCGGTGACGCTCACCGTGCGCTCGGCGGGGGCCTGTTCGACCAGCTTGGACGAGTCGAAGGGCAGCCCCACCTCCAGGTCTCCGGTCGGCTCGGCGCAGCACAACAACACCGCGTCCTCACCGGCCGAGGGGCCCAGCGCGTCGTCCTCGAAGGGACGCATGTGCACCTCCCCCGACCACAACCGGCCGACGCAGGTGCCGCAGGTTCCCTTGCCACACAGCGACGGCAGGATGATGCTCGCCGCCGCAGCGGCCTCAACCACCGACTGGCCGGGCATGGCCTCGACGATTCGCTCGTCACCGTCGGTGGTGACCAGCCGGACGCGCGGGTTCACGCCTGCGTCGGCCAAGACCTCGCTCATGCGCCCGCCATCGCATTCGCGAGGTCTTCGGTGGGGTCACCGAGCGGCTTCAGCGCGAACTTCCGTACCAGGATGTCGACCACGGCCGGGGTCAGGAAGGCCGGCAGGGTCGGGCCGAGGCGGATGTTCTTGATGTCCAGTGCCAGCAGCGTCAGCAGCACGGCGGCGGCCTTCTGTTCGAACCACGACACGAACATGCTCAGCGGCAGGTCGTTCACGCCGCACTCGAAGGCGTCCGCCAGCGCGAGCGCGATCTTGACGGCCGTGAAGGAGTCATTGCACTGGCCGATGTCGAGCAGCCGCGGGATGCCGCTGATGGTGCCGTAGTCGTGGCCGTTGATCCGGAACTTGTTGCAGCCCATGGTGAGCAGCACGGTGTCCGGGCCGGACTTGTCGGCGATCTCGGTGTAGTAGTTGCGGCCGGGCTTGGCGCCGTCGCAGCCGCCGATCACCAGGAAGCGGCTGATGTCGCCGGCCTTCACGGCCTCGACGATGGCGTCAGCCTGGCTGAGCACGCTCTCGTGGCCGAAGCCGACGGTGATCGTCCGCTCGGGCTCCGTGGCGGTGAAACCGGGCAGTGCGGAGGCCGCCTTGACCAGCACCGACAGGTCGTCGTGGGTGAGGTGGCGGACGCCGGGCCAGCCAACCGGACCCATGGTGAAGATGCGGGCGCGGTAGGAGGGCTGGGGCTCGATCAGGCAGTTGGACGTCATGACGATCGGGCCGGGGAATGCGGCGAACTCGGCGTGCTGGTTCTGCCAGGCCGAGCCGTAGTTGCCGGCCAGGTGCTCGTACTTCTTCAGACCCGGGTAGCCATGGGCGGGCAGCATCTCGCCGTGGGTGTAGACGTTGATGCCGGTGCCGGCGGTCGCCTCGAGGATCGCCACCAGGTCACCGAGGTCGTGGCCGCTGACCAGCAACGCCTTGCCCATGACCGGCGTCACCTTCACCTGCGTCGGGGTGGGGGCGCCGAAGGTGCCGCCGTTTGCGGCGTCCAGCATCTCCATCACCTTGAGGTTCACCTGGCCCAGCGTCATCGCGTGCGCGAGCAGGGCGTCCAGGTCGGTGGGCGGGTTGCCCAGGAAGGCGAGCGCCGACTCAATGCCGGCGTCGGTCTCGTCGGTGCGATGTCCCAGCACGTGGGCGTGGTGAGCATAGGCGCAGGTGCCCTTGAGGCCGTAGAGGTTGAGGTTGCGGACACCGACGACGTCGCCGCCGAGCACGTCGATGTCGGCGTCGACGCGCACCAGCGGGGCCTGGGCCAGCAGACCGGCCATCCCGGTGGCCGGGACGAACTGGGCGGCGCCGGTCAGCTCCGGGCCGCCGGTCGCCTCGTAGCGCTCCTTCAGCTCCAGCTCGAAGGCGTAGGCGTCAGCGATGTAGCGCTGGAAGGCGGTGGCGTTGAAGTTGACATTGGTGAGGGTGGTGAACATCCACTCAGCGCCGCGGGCGGCGGCATGCTCGTCCGGCTGGCCGAGGGCCCGCAGGGCGGTGGCGTACTGGCCGATGCCCTCGCAGATGCGCACCAGGATGTCCTGGAGCGCCGCGGTGCGGTCGTCCTTGCCGCAGTTTCCCTTGAGGGCGTGGCAGCCGAGCAGCAGGTTGTCGCTGCGGTCGGTCTGCTCGCACTGGTAGCAGAACATGGGAATCCTCCGAGTCGTTGGGGGTGTAGTCGACCCGAGGCTAGGAGGTGATGAGGGGTCTACGCCTTGACCTGCGTCAAGGTCCGGCGGGCTGGCAATTCCTGTTCCAGCAGGGATCAGCCCAGCAGGGGTCAGCCCAGCAGGACGACGGCGCTCCCGGCTGCGGCGAGCAATCCCTCGTCCGCGAGTTGGCGCAGGGTGCGCGAAAGGGTCTCGGGGGTGATGCCCAGACGGCTGGCGATCGCCCGCTTGGAGGGGGTGAAGACGACCCGTCCACTGGCATCGGCGTGCTGGCGCAGGTGTCCCAACACCCGCTCGCGGGCCGGCTGGACGGTGTACATCTCGACGTCCTGGACGAGCTGGTGCAGCCGAATCGACAACGAGGCCAGCATCGCGCGCGCTGCCGATGGGTCGGTGGCCAGCAGTTCGTCGACGGCCGACGCGGGGACGCGCAACACCTCGGCCGCCTCGGTGACGACGGCGTCCACGGGGAAGGGACGTCCGACGAACATGACGGCCTCCCCGAAGGTCTGGCCGGGGCGGATGATCTCGACCACCTTCTCGGTGCCCTGACTGTTGCCGACCTGCAGCTGGACGGCGCCCCCGGTGAGCGCGAAGAAGCAGTTCGCCGGGGTCATGCGAGTGAAGACGAGCTCCCCGACGCCGTAGGTCTCCACCGTGGTGGCGGCAGCCAGCTTGTCGAGGGCCGCATCAGGCAGGCTGGTGAACAGGGGGAGGCGTCGCAGGTGTTCGCTCACGGTAGTGCTCATCGGGAACGATCAAACCATGCCAGGTAGCTGTTTTCCCCGGTAGCGCAACCCACCCGCGGGTGTTGGGCGGACCTGTGCTGCGACCTAGCGTGGAAGTCATGAAGCTCGCAGAACAAATCGTCGCCCAGTTGCAGGCCGCCGGGGTTCGCCGCATCTACGGGATCGTCGGCGACTCGCTGAACCCGATCGTGGACGCCGTCCGACGCACTGGAGGCTCCGAGAAGGGTGGCATCGACTGGATCCACGTCCGGCACGAGGAGGCGGCTGCCTTCGCCGCTGCCGCCGACGCGCAGCTGACCGGGGAACTGGCCGTGTGTGCCGGTTCGTGCGGTCCGGGAAACCTCCATCTCATCAATGGGCTGTACGACGCGAACCGCTCGCACGCTCCCGTGTTGGCGATCGCCTCGCACATCCCGTCCTCCCAGATCGGTCAGGCCTACTTCCAGGAGACGCACCCCGACCGGCTGTTCGTGGAGTGTTCGGTCTACTCGGAAATGATCTCCACCGCGGCCCAGTCGCCGCGGGTGGTGTCGGCCGCGATCCAGCACGCCGTCGCGATGCAGGGCGTCTCGGTGATCACCGTTCCCGGCGACATCACCGACCTGGATGTGACCAACGAGCCCCCGCTGTACACGCCCTTCGTGCGGGGTGCGGTGACCCCGGCTCCGGAGTCCCTCGCCGCGCTCGCCGACGCGATCAACGCCGCCGACAAGGTTGCCATCTTCGCCGGTGCCGGTGTCGAGGGCGCCCGGGACGAGGTGCTGCAGCTCGCCGAACTGGTGAAGGCCCCGGTCGGGCACACCCTGCGTGGCAAGGACTTCATCCAGTACGACAATCCCTACGACGTCGGCATGACCGGGCTGCTCGGCTACGGCGCCGCTGCTGCGGGCATGGAGGATGCCGACCTGCTCGTCCTGCTCGGCACCGACTTTCCCTATGACCAATTCCTGCCTGACGTTCGCACCGCGCAGGTCGACCGGCACCCCGAGAAGCTCGGACGACGCACGGACGTTGACGTGGCCGTGCACGGGGACGTTGCGCCCACCCTCGCAGCCTTGCTGCCGTTGGTGAAGAGGAAGCGCTCGGACCGCTTCCTCAAGCAGATGCTGAAGAAGCACCACCGGATCGTCGACAAGGGCACGAATGCCTACACGCGCAAGGTGGAGCACCTGACGCCGATCCATCCCGAGTTCGCCGCCGCGGTGCTGGACGACATGGCTGCCGACGACGCCGTCTTCACCGCCGACACCGGCATGTGCAATGTCTGGACCGCGCGCTATGTCACCCCGAACGGTCGGCGCCGGCTGATCGGATCCTTCCTGCACGGCTCGATGGCCAACGCCCTGCCCCACGCCATCGGCGCTGCGTTCGCCTACCCGGGTCGCCAGGTGATCGGCGTCTGCGGGGACGGCGGGCTGTCGATGCTGATGGGGGAGTTGCTGACCGTGGCCACCTACCGGCTGCCGGTGAAGCTCGTCGTGTTCAACAACTCGACGTTGGGCATGGTGAAGCTGGAGATGCTGGTCAACGGCCTGCCCAGCACGGGGACGGACGTGCCGGTCGCCAACTACGCCGCGGTCGCGGAGGCGGTGGGCATCAAGGGCATCCGGGTGGAGCGTGGGGAGGACCTCGCCGACGCCTACCGGCAGGCCTTCGCGGAGCCCGGCCCGGTGCTGGTGGAGGTGATCACCGACCCGAATGCGTTGTCGATCCCGCCGCAGGTGACCCTCGACCAGGTCTACGGTTTCGCGACGGCGATGAGCCGGACGGTGTTCAACTCAGGCGCCGGGGAGGTGGTCGCGATGGCCAGGTCGAACCTGCGCAACATTCCGCGCGGCTAGGGCTTTCGTCCAGACTGGGAGGCCGCTGAAGGACTCTTCGCGGCGGCTGCTACGCGGCGGTGGTGCGGGGCGTACCCCAAGAACAGCGGAACGCCCGGGAGCAAGCTCCCGGGCGTTCGGTTGGCTGTGATGGGGGTGACTCACCACAGACAGTCAGTGACCTAGTCGGTGCCGAGGTCGAAGGCGGCGCGCTCCAGCACCGCGTCCGAGTTGTCGGAACCCTTGCCGATCGACGGGATGGACCCTGCCTGACCGGCCTTGAGCTCGCCCACAAGGTCGGCAGAGGCGCCACCGAGGATGCCCTGGCTGGCGTAGATCTCGAGCTTCTCGCGGCTGTCGGCGATGTCGAGGTTGCGCATGGTCAGCTGGCCGATGCGGTCGGTGGGGCCGAAGGCAGCGTCCTCGACGCGCTCCATCGACAGCTTCTCCGCGTGGTAGCTGAAGTTGGGGCCGTCGGTGTTGAGGATCGTGTAGTCCTCGCCACGGCGAAGGCGCAGGGTGACGGTACCGGTCACCGCGCTGGCCACCCAGCGGGTGATCGACTCGCGCAGCATCAGGCTCTGCGGGTCCAGCCAGCGGCCCTCGTACATCAAACGGCCGAGGCGGAAGCCCTCGGAGTGGTAGTTGGCCAGCGTGTCCTCGTTGTGGATCGCGTTCAGCAGCCGCTCGTAGGCGACGAACAGCAGGGCCATGCCGGGCGCCTCGTAGATGCCACGCGACTTGGCCTCGATGATGCGGTTCTCGATCTGGTCGCTCATGCCCAGACCGTGACGTCCGCCGATCTCGTTGGCCTTCATCACCAGCTCGACGGGGGAGGCGAAGCTCTCGCCATTGATCTCGACGGGACGACCTTGGTGGAAGGTGATCGCCACGTCCTCGGTGTCGATCTGAACCGACGGATCCCAGAACTTCGCGCCCATGATCGGCTCGACGGTCTCCAGCGACACGTCCAGGCTCTCCAGCGTCTTCGCCTCGTGGGTCGCGCCCCAGATGTTCGCGTCTGTGGAGTAGGCCTTCTCCTTGGAGTCGCGGTAGGGCAGGTCGCGCTGTGAGAGCCACTGGCTCATCTCGTCGCGCCCGCCCAGCTCGCCGACGAAGTTCTCGTCCAGCCACGGCTTGTAGATGCGCAGCTGGGGGTTGGCCATCAGGCCGTAGCGGTAGAAGCGCTCGATGTCGTTGCCCTTGTAGGTCGAACCGTCGCCCCAGATGTTGACATTGTCGTCGGCCATCGCGCGCACCAGCAGGGTGCCAGTGACGGCGCGTCCGATCGGGGTGGTGTTGAAGTAGGCACGCCCGGCCGACCGGATGTGGAAGGCGCCACACGCGAGAGCGCTCAGACCCTCCTCCACCATGGCCGCGCGGCAGTCGACCAGGCGGCTCAGCTCGGCGCCGTACTCCAGCGCACGGCCGGGCACCGACTCGATGTCGGGCTCGTCGTACTGGCCGATGTCGGCGGTGTAGGTGCACGGGACGGCGCCCTTCTCGCGCATCCAGGCAACGGCCACCGAGGTGTCGAGGCCACCGGAGAAGGCGATGCCGACGCGTTCGCCGGCGGGCAGTGAGGTCAGGACTTTGGACACGTCCCAGACTCTATCGCATAACTATTCCGTCCACCGAATAGGTATTCCAAACTGGGCGGGTGGACGTCCGCGCTCAGGCTCTCCTGATCGTCCGACGCGCCATGACGGCACTCATCAGCACCAGCGCCGCGACGACGCCCATCATGCCGGTGACGACATAACCCCAGGCCCAGCCGTGGGAGTCCATCGCCCAGCCCACCAGCGGTGGTGCCATCGCATTGCCGGCGGTGGCTGCCGAACCGTGCCAGCCCATCACCTGTCCGCGCGCCGAGGCGGGAATGAGGGCCGACAACTCGTCCACCGAACTGGCCAGCGACGGCGCGCAGAACAGTCCGGTCAGCACCAGCAGCACTGCGATCAGCGCCGGATGGTGCGCAAAGGCCAAGGGGGCGGTCGTGATGCCGAGCCCGAAGACCAGCACGAAGGTGGGGATGGAGCGACTGATCGCCCCGTAGGTGATGCCCCCGATCGCCGATCCCAACCCCCACAGGGTGAAGGCAATACCGACCCAGGATGCGTGACCGAGGTCGCGCAGCGAGGCGACGATCGCCAGGTCGGTGCCCGAGAGCACGAAGCCCGCCGCCGCCACCGCCAGCAGGATCGCCAAGGCGCGCAATCCCAGCCAGGACGTCGACCCGGCACCCTCGGCGTCCAGTTCGACGGCGTTGGCGATCGGCGGGTTGAGCACGAGCAGGGCCGTCGAGCCGGCGACATAGCCCATTGCGCACACCAGCAGCACCCAGCGCGGGTTCCACCACTGGCAGGCCATGACCCCGAGCGCTGGCCCGGCCATGAACGACAACTCGACTATGGCCGAGTCCAACGACAGCGCGCTGCGGCGAAGGTCCGGCGGGACATTGGTGACCAGCACCTGCCGCACCACCGAGAAGACCGGGAAGGTCATCGCCCCGGCCACCACGATCAGCCCCAGCAGTACCCAGTAGCCGACGAAGGGTGCGATCGCCCAGACCGGCAACAGCACGGCAACCGAGGGGACGAGCGTCCGGCGCAGGCCATGGCGATCGAGCAGGTGCCCACGCCAGGGTCCGGCGATGGCGGCGGCGACGGTGAACACGCCGGCCACCACGCCAGCGGCGGAGTAGCGGTCGTCCAGGTTCCCGACGACGTGCAGCGTCAGCACCAGACCCATGGCGAACTGGGGCAGGCGCGACAGCACCCCCACCAGCAGTGTGTTGCGGACGACCGGGATGGCCCAGAGGCGACGGTAGGCGGAGAAGTCCACCTGTCAGCGTGCGGGCTCAGGGGCGTCGGACGCAGCGTCCTCGACCACCAGGATGATCTTGCCGATGTTGTCCCCGCCGGCCAGTTGTTCGTGCGCGGCCCGCGCCTCGCGCAGTGGGAAACGGGTCTCCGGGGCTGGCTTGATCTCGCCGGCGCTCACCAAGGGCCAGATGACCTCGGCCACGCGTGCGATGATCTCGCTCTTCTCCTCGACGCTGCGGAAGCGCAGGGAGGTGGCGCGCACCGTGCCGCGCTTGTTCAGCAGCTTGCCGATGTTCAGCGTCCCCTTCACCCCGCCCTGCATGCCGATGATGACGAGCCGTCCGCCGGTGGCCAACGCGTCGACGTTGAGCTCCAGGTACTTGGCGCCCATGATGTCGAGGATCACGTCGGCGCCCTTGCCGTCGGTGGCCTCCTTGAGACCGGTGACCCAGTCGTCGTGGTAGTCGAGTGCGATGTCGGCGCCCATCTCGCGGCAGTGGTCGAGCTTGGCCGGGCTGCCGGCGGTGGTGGCGACGCGGCAGCCGATTGCCTTGGCGTACTGGATGGCGAAGGTGCCGATGCCGCCCGCGCCGCCGTGCACCAGGAAGGTCTCGCCCTGGGCCAGCTGCACCTCGTCCATGTTCGAGACGACGGTCGCGGCAACCTCCACCAGGCCGGCGGCCGTGACCAGGTCGACGCCCTCGGGCGGGCGGACGCACTGGGTGGCCGGGACGACGAAGTACTCCGCGTAGGCACCGCCGGCGAGCAGGGCGACGACCTCGTCACCCTCCTTCCACTGGCTCACGCCCTCGCCGAGCGCGGCAATCGTTCCGGAGGCCTCGAGCCCCATGATCTCGCTGATGCCCTTCGGCGGCGGGTAGTGCCCCTGGCGCTGCAGCAGATCGGCGCGGTTCACTCCAACGGCGACGGTCTTCACCAACACCTCGCCGGGTGCGGGGGTGGGGGTGTCGACCTCGTCCCAGGAGAGGTTCTCGGGTCCGCCGGGTTCGGTCACGGTGATGGCGCGCATGCGTCCAGCCTGCCACAGCCCGAGCGTCGGTCGGAGGCAGTGGGACGACGGCGATAGGCTGGGCCCTGCACGGGGCTCGCCCCGGGCTGGCGAGGTCGCATAGTGGACTAGTGCAGCCGCCTTGAAAGCGGCCGAGGGGCAACTCTCCGTGGGTTCGAATCCCACCCTCGCCGCGTCAGGACGCCCGTCGGGGCAGAGCCAGGAGAGATCGCGTGAACACCTATGTGCTGAAGCCCCGCCCTCCGATGCGAGCCTTCTTCGTGGCCGCCATCATCAGTGCGCTGGGTGCCGTCCTCGCGGTCGTGGCCGCCGCACAGCACGCGGGTGCGGTCTGGATCACGCTCGCCTTCATCCTGCTGGCCCTTGGGGTCGTGCTGGCGGTGATGGGCTGGCTGTCGATGACGCGGATGCAGACCTACATCAAGCTCGACGACAAGGGCTACGAGATCAAGGGTCCGGGGGTCGAGAAGGCCGGTGAGTGGACGGACGTGAACCGCGTCACCACCAGCAACGGCGGCACCCACCTGACGATGTACCACGGCGAGGTCGGACGCACCCACATCATGTGCCCCGGGGGCCAGGGCGGCGCGCAGATGGCCGAGCTTGCGCAAGACATCGCAGACCACCTCGACAAGGACCGCGGGTACAGCAGCCTCGGCTGAACTGTACGGGTCCCCGAGCGGATCTTGAGCGGCCCCCGAGCTTGTCGGGGCAGCTCAGTGGGAGCCGGCGACCTGCAGGTCGGCCGGAGGATTGGCCTCGGCCTCTGCAGCAGCAGTCGGATCCCAGGCGCAGGCGTCGGCCAGGTCAACCTTGTCCTGGGCCTTCGACGCGCTGGCGCTGGGGGATGCTGAGGGAGTCGCGCTGGTGGTCGTGGGGGCCGCGGAGGTGGCTTTGGCGGACGCTGAGGCGCGGGGCGTGGCCGAGGCGCTCGCCTTGATCCCCTCGGACAGGTCGATGCCCTGCTGGATCATGATCTTCATCTGCTCCACGTCCGGGCTCCACGGTTTGAACTTCTCCCCATTGGGCAGGGTGGTCGTGGGGTAGCCGAACAGCACGCGCTGCTTCTTCGCGTCCTTCATCTTGAGGGCCAACTCGACCAGGGCCGGCGCCACTTCCTGCGGGATGTCGCTGAGCAGGGCATCCTTGCCGGCATTCGCGATGGCCTCGTAGTGCGTCACCAGCGTGGACGGGTTGGCCTGGCCGACGATCGCCTGCACGACGCAGCTCTGGCGCGCCATCCGGTCGGTGTCGGTCGTCTGGGACCGGGAACGCGCGAACCACATCGCGTAGTAGCCGTTCAGCTTGCGGTCCTGGCCCGGGTGCAGGTAGCCACCCTTGGGCGGGATGCCTGCCTCGTACTGCTCCTTCGACTGCGCCACGGGGAGGTAGCTGTTGACGTTGAGGGTCACGCCACCCAGTGCGTCGATGAAGCTCTGCAGCCCGTCGATGGAGAGCAGGACGAAGTAGTCGGGCTTCAACCCGGTGATGCCCTCGACGGCGATCTTGAGCGCATCTGCGCCGGGGTAGTCGGTGTCGGTGAACAGGTCGGGGTGCGCTGCGGGGACGTTGTTCCACACCGAGTTCAGCTCGTACTCGGCGTTTTCGTTGTCGATGCCGTCCCAGTAGCCGTTGGGGTATGCGGCGGCCAGGTCGCTGCCGTCGGGGAAGGGGAAAGCCTCCATGTTGCGCGGGAGCTGGATGATCGCGGTGTTGCCATTGTTGAGGTCCACCGACGCCATCATCATGGTGTCGGTGCGGATGCCCTCACCCGGGGCGATCGCATCGCGCTGGGTGGAGTTGTCACCGCCCAGCAAGAGGATGTTCAGCCGCTCCTTGCCCGCCCAAGGGTCCTGGCCGGAGGTGAGCGTGGGGCGGGTCTGCGAGCGGGACTGGTCGGAGTCCTTGAAGATGGACGAGATCAGCGACTCCTGGGAGCGCGCGTAGCGGGCCGCCACCGCGAGCGGGGCGCTGACGCCGAAGGACAGCAGGCCTACCAGGATGGTGCCGGTGACGCGCTGGGCTCCGGTGAGCCGGCGCGGTCGAGTGGCCAGGTGCGTGCCGACGATGATGGCGACCCAGGCCACGGCCAGGGCCAACAGCGCCCAGGTGGCGATTTTCAGCTGCGTCGGACGGGCGGCCATCGCCGCGGTGCCGCCGATGTCGAAGTAGGCCTTCGCGCCCAGCGCCGCCAGGCCAAGTGCGAACAGGGACGTGATCACGATGCCGAGTGTGCGGTGGCGGGTGCGCCACAGACCGAGGCCGGGGAAGATCGTTCCGAAGGCCGTGAGCAACAGCGAGCGGGTGAAGGGGTGTCGCCGATCGGTCATCGGCAGGCTCTCGGGGTCCAGGCGCTCCGGGGCTCGGACGGTCGTTGCGCCGGGCACGTCGTCCGCTTCGAGGGCCTGGTCACCGGACATCGCACGACGCGGTACGTCATCGGGCGTGAGGGACCGAGCGTCATCGGGCGTGACAGATTCAACGTCGTCGTCGCCGACTGGGGGCATGCGTCCTCCACGTGCTCGTGTTGGGCACCACTCTAACGAGTTGCCCGAACCCCGGTGCACCCGGCTTTGCCGCCGCGGCTGGCACCCGATACGCTTGGTCGTCGTTGGAGGTGTCGCCTAGTACGGTCTATGGCGCCCGCCTGCTAAGCGGGTTTGGGGCTAAAACCCCATCGCGAGTTCAAATCTCGCCACCTCCGCCAACCGACCGGCCCCGTGGGTTCACCCACGGGGCCGTTGTCGTCCCCCCTGTCGCGCGGGTCTTGGCCGGTTCGGGTCAACACCGGCGCTGGGGTTTGCGGACGAGGTCGGTTCCGGCCGGATCCGGTCGATCCCGAAACCCTCACATACAGCCGCTCAGGGAGCAGGGGGAAGCACCGCCTGCGTCACCAGGGTGGCCGGATCCCCGGCGCCCCCGATGATGTCGTTCACCGCAGCCATGAGTCGCAGTTCGCCGACGAGGTCTGGAGCCCTCTGGGCTACCAGTTGCGCTGCGAGAGACGCGGCCGGGACGCCTTCGACGGTCTGTTCCAAGCGGGTCATCTCCGCCAGAGCGTCGTCGGCCCGTTCGCCCCTTCCGATCCGTACGCCATAAACCTTGTTGCGTCCGCTCAAGCCGGTGACCTCAAGGTCCCCGACGCCGGGAAGGCCGAAGGCAGTCTCAGGACGGGCGCCCAAGGCCTCGCCGAGCAGCGACATTTCGCGGACGGCACGCGCGAAGGTTGCGGCTTTCAGGTTGTGATGGGGGATGCCTGTGGCTTCCTCCAATCCGTCGGAGATGCCGAGGGCGATGGCGTACACGTTCTTCATGGGTGCGCACACCTCGACGCCCACCTCGTCGTCCGTGTGGTCGATGGCATAGACGGGAGTGCGCGCCTGGCGGGCGTAGCGCAGCGACACTTCACCGTCGCGACAACCGAAGATTGTGGCGGTGGGCTTCCTTTCGGCGCACTCGTTGGCCTTGACCGGTCCAGCAATGGCGACCATGGGCGGCAGGGTTACCCCAGCTTGCCCAGCGATTCGCCGCAAGGCATCCGGAAGGAGCTCGATCCTTCCGCCCTCGTCGGGGCAGAACCCCTTGCTGGTCAGCCAAATTGCGTCGGCATGTTGCATTGCTGGCAACGCCATCTCGGTGACTTTGGGTACACCGACTGAAGCCACTGACATGACGATGACGTTCGCTCCATCAGTCGCCTCCTCGAGTTCGTCCGACCGGAAGGTTCTAACCCCTTGGGCGAACGGCGCCTTGGTCCTGGGATGACGTTGCCCGGCTTCCACGGCATCGAGCAAGTGGTCGTCCAACCAGGTTCCCCACAGCCGTACGTCCCACCCGGAATCGGCGAGCGGGGTGCACAAGGCCGAGCCCATGGCACCCGCTCCCAGCACGGCGATCCTGGCCACCTCAGGCTCCCTCGACGGTGAGCTCGGCCTCGTTCGGGTACTTCTGGGCGAAACCGTGGATCTCCTGGACGACTGGGCGCAGCGCCTCGTACAGCTTCCCCTGGATTTCGGCGGCCTCCTGGTAGCGCTGGTGCAGCGCCTCGTCCGGCTCGGTGGTGTCCCCGAAGTGGGCCATGGCCTTGGCTGATGTGACGACGGAATTGTCCCCATGGACCCCGGTGAAGGCCATGCCCAGGCAGGCAGCCCCCACGGCACCGATCTCGTCTTCCGTGCAGGCGGTGATCGGCAAGCCGATCGTGTCGGTCATGATCTTTCGCCAGAGCGGGCTACGCGTGCCACCGCCCATGGCGCGGATCGTGGTGATCGGGACACCAGTGGATTCCTGCATCCACCGGAGGTTGCGGCCCATCTCCATCCCGATGGCCTCCAGAATGGAGCGGTACATCGCTGCCTTGTCGTGTGAGCCCCGCCATCCCACCTGCGCGCCGCGGGCAATGGGATCCCAGTAGGGGGACTGGACGGCCTGCCAGTAGGGGAGCGTGAACAGCCCGCCACAACCGGCGCTCACCCTTTCGGCCGCTGCTTCCAGCTCGGGATCCGGACGGCCGTTGAGTTCCGCCTTGCCCATGGCTTGTCGGAACCAGGTGGCCAGGTAGGAGCCGCTGCTCTGGAGGATTTCCAGGACGAAGGTGTCAGGTACACCGGAGGCCAGCGTGCGGTACGCGGGGCCATAGACGTACTCGTCCGACTGGACGCCTGCATTCACGGCCGTGCCGAGGTTGAGGTAGGCAACCCCAGGTTCGACAACGGCGGCTCCGATGCCAGCCGCTTGACCATCGCCGCACCCCGCCACGACCGGCAGGTCCTGGAGAATGCCCCATGCCTCCCGCACCTCGGGCAGGACATCCCCGATGTACTCGCCTGGACGGACGAGGTCGGCCATCTGGTCCTCCCTGACCCCGGCCAGATCCAACAGTTTGGGACTCCAGGTCTGGGCTGAGATGTCGAACAGCCCGAGCGAATCTGCGCAGGCCACCGAACTGGTCCACCGCCCGGTCAGGCTCCACACGAGGTAGCCGTGGACGTCCATGATCTTGTGCGCCCGCGGGAGCACGTCTGGCTCGTTCTGCTTGAGCCATGCCAACTTGTACAGGGCCGGGGTGATGTCGGCAGGTTTTCCCGACAGCGCGTGGATCTCGTCCGTGCCGAAGGCCAGGATCTGCTCGGCGGCTCGTCCATCCAGCCACAGGATGCCCGGGCGGAGCGGGTTTCCCTGCTCATCGAATGGGGCGAAGGATTCCCGCTGATGGGTCATGGCAAGGGCGGCGACGCGTTCCCGCTGGCCGGGGGAGAGCTGCCACACGGCCTCGTGGATCGCCTCGTTCGTCGATGTCCACCAGTCCCGCGGGTCGTGCTCGAACCAAGCGGAATGGGGTGAGGAGAGCGGAATCTCGCGCTTGCCCTGCCCGACCACCTTCCCCTGTGCATCAACCACGACGGCCTTGGTTGCAGTCGTGGACGAATCGAGTGAGATGACCAGCGGATCGGTTTCGCGTACGCACATTGCGGCTATTTCCCTTCGTTCTGCTCTGAACGTGCCGTGAACCCAAGCAAATGCTCATGGGCTGGAGCCGTCAACGTGCTTGGACGAAAGGGCACCGCCAGCATTTGGGAAATGCACGAAGGCCCGCACCCTGGTGGGTGCGGGCCTCGCTCAGTTCCAACGGTCATCAGCGGACGATCAGGCTTGCGCCTTGACCGCGTCGCGGACCTTGTCGAGCTCTCCGGCCAGGGGCTTGGGAAGCTTGTGGCCGAAGCCCTCGAACCAGTTCTCGAGGCGGGGCAGCTCGTCGGCCCACTCGTGGGCGACGTAGCGGGTGCACTCGTCCACGACGGCCTGGTCGATGCCCAGACCCTCGATGTCCAGCTCGCCCTCGGCCGGGATGACGCCGACGGGGGTCTCCTGGCCCTGGACCTTGCCCTCGAGGCGGTCGATCATCCACTTCAGCACGCGGCTGTTGTCGCCGAAGCCCGGCCACAGGAACTTGCCTTCGGCGCTCTTGCGGAACCAGTTGACGTAGAAGACCGTGGGCATGTTCTCCTCGCCCTGCTTGGCACCCATGTCCAGCCAGTGCTGCAGGTAGTCACCCACGTGGTAGCCGCAGAAGGGCAGCATGGCCATCGGGTCGCGACGCAGTACGCCGACCGCACCCTTGGCCGCGGCCGTGGTCTCGGACGAGCAGGTGGCGCCCATGAACACGCCGTGGGTCCAGTCGCGCGACTGGGTGACCAGCGGGATGGTGTTCTCGCGACGGCCGCCGAACACGATGATGTCGATCGGCACGCCCTGCGGGTTGTTGAAGTCCTCCGACAGGATCGGGCACTGGTCGATCGGGGTGCAGAAGCGGCTGTTCGGGTGCGCAGCCTTCTCGTCCGGACGACCACCCTCCGGGCCCTCCTCGGGAGTCCAGGAGCGACCCTTCCAGTCGGTCAGGTGCGGGGGCTTGACGGCGGTCATGCCCTCCCACCAGACGCCACCATGATCGGTGAGGGCGACGTTGGTGAAGATGTTGTTGCCCTGCTCGATGGTGCGCATGGCGTTCGGGTTGGTGGCGGCCCCGGTTCCGGGAGCAACGCCGAAGAATCCGTTCTCCGGGTTGATGGCGTACAGGCGGCCGTCGGGGCCGGGCCGCATCCAGGCGATGTCGTCACCCAGGGTCTCGACCTTCCAGCCCGGGATCGTCGGTTCCAGCATGGCCAGGTTGGTCTTGCCACAGGCCGACGGGAAGGCGGCGGCGATGTGGTACGCCTTGCCCTCCGGCGAGATGAGCTTCAGGATCAGCATGTGCTCGGCCATCCAGCCTTCGTCACGGCCCATCACCGAGGCGATGCGCAAGGCGTAGCACTTCTTGCCCAGCAGTGAGTTGCCGCCGTAGCCGGAGCCGTAGCTCCAGATCGTGCGCTCCTCGGGGAAGTGGACGATGTACTTGATGTCGCTGCAGGGCCACGGGACGTCCTTCTGGCCCGGCTTCAACGGCATGCCGACCGAGTGCAGGCAGGGGACGAACTCGGCGTTCAGGCGGACCATCTCGTCCAGGACACTCTTGCCCATGCGGGTCATGATCTTCATCGACAGCACCACGTAGGCGGAGTCGGAGACCTCGACGCCGAACTTGGCGTCCTCGCCACCCAGCGGGCCCATGCAGAAGGGCATGACGTACATCGTGCGTCCACGCATGCAGCCGTCGTACAGGCCGCGCATGATGCCCTTCATCTCCTCCGGCTCCATCCAGTTGTTGGTGGGGCCGGCGTCCTCCTCCTTCACCGAGCAGATGAAGGTCTGGTCCTCAACGCGGGCCACGTCATCGGGGTCCGTGCGGGCGTAGATGGAGTTCGGCATCTCGGAGTCGTTGAGCTTGATGACCGTGCCCGACTGCTCCAGCAGGTCGACAAGTTTGCTCCACTCCTCGTCCGATCCGTCGCAGTAGTAGATCTTCTCGGGCTGGGTCATCTCCGCGACCTTGTTCACCCAGTCGACGATCGACTGCAGCGCGGGGACCTCACCCTCGACGGGAATGTCGGCGACAGCGCGACGCTCGAACTGCTCGGACGGGGCGTCGTCCATGGGGACGATGGGATCGGGATTTACGGACTGGAAAGCGTTCACAGATGCTCCTGTACCTCGGTGTACTGGCCGGTGTGGTTGCCTCCCGAGAGGTTTCCATACCACTACGTCTAATGGTATGAAATGAGACCACCGGGATGGGTTGTATCGTCCAACAATTTTGTCGGGCTTGTCCAGTTGGGGGCCCATGCGGCGACGCGATTCGCCTCTTGGGCCCGAAGTGTGTAGAGTTGTCTCCTGCCCGCAAGGGTGAAGCACTCGTGGCTCAATGGATAGAGCAGCTGACTACGGATCAGCAGGTTGGGGGTTCGAGTCCCTCCGAGTGCGCAGGACGAAGGCCCGGACCACACGGTCCGGGCCTTCGTCCGTGTTGGGGCTCGTCCGTGTTGGGGCCCGTCTGGTCGCGCCGATGCATCTCGGGCGCGCACCGACGACCCCCGCGGATGGGTAGTGTTCCGGCCGAGGGCTTGCGAGGAGGTCGAGATGGTGGCACGCAATGAAGGGCCGCAGGTGCTGAGGGGCCTGCCCGCTTCGCCGGGACGGGTGAGGGGCACTGCTCGCGTGATCGCGAGCACGATGGAGTTGCACCTCCTCCAGCCCGGTGAGGTGCTGGTCGTCCCGATCACCTCGGCCGACCACGACGAGACGCTCGGACGGGCCGCCGCCCTGGTGACCGATGTCGGTGCCGGCGGCAGCCACTCGGCCAGCGAGGCCCGAGCACGTCATATCCCCGCCGTACTGGGTACCGGCATCGCGACCCGCTGCATCAGCGACGGGATGGTCATCGAGGTGGACGGTGACACGGGGCAGGTCACACTGCCCGAGGGCGCCGCCCCGATCCCGACCGGCTTCCGACCACGCGTCCCCTACAAGTTCGCCATTGGGGCGGGCGCCGCAGCAGCCTTGGCGCTCGTCCGCACCCTGACCCACTGAGTACACGAGTCACTGAGCCCACAAGTCACTGAGCCCACAAGTCACTTAGTCCACGGAGCCGCCATGCGCATCGTCCCCACCCTCGGCCTCGTCGCCGCGTTGGCTCTGTCCGCCTGTTCGGCCGGCGGTGACGCGACCACTGCCACGCCCTCGCCCAGCGGGAAGGCGATGGTGACGCTCAGCTACCAGGTGCCCAATGGCTTCGCCAAGGTGGCGGCGCCGAGCCGCAGCCCGCAGGCGGGGATGAGCTACGACATCACCACCTTCGAGCAGGACTCGTCCGGCTGTGCCCTGCAGGTGATGCGGGTGCTGATGTCCTCGTCCAACACGATGGAGGACCAGGACGTCACCTACAACATGGTGTCCGGGATGGCGACTGCCCAGGGTGTCGAGGACGCCGACAAGGTGACCGAGGGGCTGTACTTCCCAGGGGAGCCCGGACCAGTGCCGGGGCTGCAGGTCGCGGGGGAGGCCACCGCCAAGACGATCCGGGTTGCTGGCCGCCTCAGCAACGAGTCGCTCCAGGGCTTCTCGCTGATGATGCTGTGCCCCAGGGGGAAGCTGGACGCGACCGTGTGGAAGCAGTTCGTGGAGCAGGTTCGGGTGGACGGCTTCCAGGGTTCCCTCGAGGAGCACTAGGCGCCCAGCTGTCCAGATGTCCTTGCGGGTGTGACGCGCATCTGGGGCAGCCAGCAGAATGTGGCGGTGAATGCTGCTTCGATCACCTACCTCGTCGCCGGTTTCGGCCTGCTGCTGGCGGCCGTGCTGCCGGCATCATTGCGCCGTTTCCCCATCTCGGCGCCGATGGTGCTCGTCGGAGTGGGGGTGCTGGTCGGTCTGATGCCGGTGCCGCACCGCTGGGTCGACCCCATCGCCCACCGCGGCTTCGTCGAGCACTTGGCCGAGGTCGTCGTGCTGATCTCGCTGATGGGCGTGGGCATCGCTATCGACCGTCCGTTGCGGTTGCGTTCGTGGCGCAGCGTGCTCACCTGGGGTTCCACCTGGCGGTTGCTGCTGGTGGCCATGCCGCTGACCATCGCCGGAGTCGCCCTCGCCGGCAACTGGCTGCTGGGGCTGGGCGGTCCGGCCGCGCTGCTGCTGGGCGCTGCGCTCGCGCCCACCGACCCGGTGCTGGCCAGCGACGTACAGGTGGAGGGTCCGACGACCGGGGTCGCCCCGGAGGAGATCGACGAGGAGCAAGAGGTGCGCTTCGCGCTCACCGCTGAGGCCGGCCTGAACGACGGCGCCGCCTTTCCCTTCGTCTTCTTGGCCTTGCTGTGGGCCGGGCATGGCCACCTCGGGGGTTGGCTGTGGCACTGGGCGGCCTGGGACCTGCTCGGACGTGTCGCGCTGGGCGTCGGGGTGGGGGTCGCGATTGGTTGGGTGCTGGGCATGATCGCCTTCCGTGCCCCGCGGCGCGCCCTGCGTACCGCCCACACCGGGGAGCCCTTCCTCGCGCTGGCCTGCCTGGCGCTGGCCTACGGCACCGCCGAACTGGTGCACGGCTACGGCTTCATCGCGGTCTTCTTCGCCGCTGTCACCGTACGCTGGCGGGAGCCGGGTCACGAGTACCACGAGCTGATGCACCAGGTGGTGGAGCGGCTCGAGCGTCTGGGGTCGCTGCTGGCGCTGCTGCTGCTTGGCATCGCGCTCAGCAATGGTCTGTTGGCGCGACTCACGCTGGGCGGGGTGCTGCTGGCCCTACTGCTCGTCTTCGTCATCCGTCCGCTGGCTGGCTGGGTCTCCCTGTCCTTCGGGCCGAACCGCACCCGCATCGGCTCCACGATGCTCACGCGACGCGACCGGGCCGTCATCTCCTTCTTCGGGGTGCGCGGCATCGGCACCGTCTACTACCTGGCCTTCGCCACCGGGCTGGCGAGCTTCGGCGAGCAGACCGGGTTGTTGTGGTCGACCGCTGCCTTCACGATCATCTTGTCCGTTCTGGTGCACGGGCTGAGTTCCGGCTGGGCCATGCAATGGGTGGAACGGGGACGGGCCTGACCGCTCGCCGAGGTGCACCCCACCGACAGTGCCGAGCAGATGCTTTTCGTCGGTGATGCACGAGCACCAGCCCTCCAGGCCGACCCCGTGGCCGGCCAGCGGGTCGCCGAGGGGGAGGTGGGCCCCGGTAGCCCGGTGAGGATGGATCACCTGCTCGAGCATCGTTCATCTCATGGTCAAGAGGGGTTCACGGGCCGGCTGGCCGACGATGGCTCGGGAGCCTAGCGTGGAGCGCATGACGAGCATCTGGGCACATCGCGGAACCAGCAGCGAAGCCCCCGAGAACACCCTTCCCGCCTTCGAACTCGCGATCAGCCAGGGGGCGGACGGTTTCGAGCTGGACGTGCAGCGCACCGCCGATGGGGAGTTGCTGGTCTGCCACGACGAGACGATTGACCGGATGAGCGGCGCCAGCGGTGCGGTCGTCGACCTGACCCTGGACGAGATCCGCAGCCACGACTTCGGCGGCTCCTTCGGGCTCGACGGCGTCAAGGCACCCACCCTGCGCGAGGTCTTCGACCTGATGCGCGGCAATGACGTGGTGTGCAATGTCGAGCTCAAGGACTCCCTCGAGCCCTACCCGGGCATGGCCGCCCAGGTGCTCGACCTGATCCGCGAGTGTGGTCTGGCGGAGCGGCTCTGGATCTCCAGCTTCAACCATTGGACCCTGCGCGAGCTGGCCGGTGCCGACCGGGGCGGGGTGCGTCTCGGCGTGCTCTTCGCCGAACCGCTGGTCGACCCCTGGGACTACGCGACCCGGCTGGGCGTCCAGGCGATCCACCCGTCCTGGCAGTCGCTGGCCCTCGTCCCGGAGACCACCGGGCGCTGCCAGGAGACGGGCATCGCCGTGCACGCGTGGACCTGCAATACCACCGATGAGATCCGCACGGCCCTCGACCTCGGCGTCGACGCGGTGATCACCGACTACCCGGCAAGGGCAGCGGCAGCGCTCAGCCGTTGACCGGCAGGCGGCGCGCCCGGCCAGCTTCAGCTGGGTGTAGTGGCGCAGCGCCTTGGCAAGGAACAGCGCAGGTCGTCCTCCCAGCGCAACACCAGCGCGGGGGTCGTGATCTGCTCGGTGAGGTGCATCGGTGACTGCGCGTCCATCGTGGCGGGAGGCAGCCCCCGTTCTGGTCGCGGGCAAGAGTTCACCCTCGGGTGGTCGAAAACTGTCGGTGCCGCGGTCTAGCGTCGGGGACATGACCCCACATAGGAACCCCTTACTGTCCAATTCCGTCTCCCGCCGGGCCCTGATCGCCGCAGCAGTCGTCGGTGGATCCGCGGCGCTGGCCGCCACCGATGCCGACGCCGCACCGAAGGCGAAGGCCGCCGGCGCACCTGGCTCCCCGGACCACCGCCTCACCGTGCTCGGCACCACTGACTTCCACGGCAATGTCTTCAACTGGGACTACTTCAAGAACACCGACTACTCCGACCGCGCGGGCAACCAGATCGGCATCGCGAAGGCCGCGACGCTGGTGAAGGCCGTGCGCGCCGAACGCGGCGCCGAGAACTGCATCACGCTCGACGCGGGCGACATCATCCAGGGCACGCCGCTCGACTACTACTACGCCAAGATCAACCCGATCACCGCCGGCTCGACCCACCCGATGGCCGCTGCGATGAATGCGCTCGGCTACGACGCCATCGCGCTGGGCAACCACGAGTACAACTACGGCCTGGAGACCCTGCGCGCCTTCGAGGCCCAGCTGGACGCCCCACTGCTGAGCGCCAACTCGGTCGACTGGGATTCCGGACGCCCGATCTTCCCGCCCTATGTGCTGAAGAAGATGAAGACCGGTCAGGGCCACGTCACGGTGGGCATCCTCGGCCTGGTGACGCCCGGTGTGGCGATCTGGGACAAGGCCAATGTCGAGGGCAAGGTGCGCTTCCCGGGCATCGTCGAGCAGGCGCAGGTGATGGTGCCGCGGATGAAGGCCGCTGGCGCCGACATCGTCGTCGTCTCGTGCCACTCGGGCGCCACCACCGGCTCTTCCTATGGCGACGCCCTGCCCTACCCCGAGAATGCGTCCACCCTGCTGGCCGAACAAGTCGCCGGCATCGACGCGATCCTGGTCGGGCACGCCCACGTCGAGATCGTCGAGCGCTTCGTCACCAATGCCGCCACCGGCAAGCAGGTGCTGCTCACCGAGCCGCTGTACTGGGGCATGCGCGTCAGCGTGATGGACCTCGACCTGCGCAAGGAGAAGGGCACCTGGAAGGTCGTCGCCGCCCACTCGACGCTGCTGAACGCCAACACCGCCGCGGAGGACGAGGCGGTGGCCGCGGCCGTCCGTCCGGCGCACGAGAAGGTGCTGGCCTACGTCAACTCGGTGATCGGCACCTCGCTGGTCGCGATGAGCGCCGCCACCAGCCGCTACGAGGACACCGCTGCGATCGACTTCATCAACCACGTGCAGGCCAGCGTCGTGAAGGCGGGCATCGCCGGAACGCAGTACGCCGACCTGCCGGTGCTGTCGATCGCAGCGCCCTTCAACAAGGCGGCCGCCATCCCCGCCGGGGACGTGACGGTGCGCGACGTCGCCGGGCTGTACATCTACGACAACACCCTGCTCGCGATCGTCCTGACCGGCGCGCAGATCAAGGCCTACCTGGAGAAGTCGGCGTCCTACTTCAAGCAGCTCAGCGGGACCGGCCCCTTCACGCCGGAGCAGGTCACCAACGCGGTGACGGCCACCGCCCCGAACGGCACCCCTGACTACAACTACGACGTCATGGGCGGGCTGGACGCGAAGCTGACCTACGACATCGACATCGCCCAGCCGGTGGGCTCCCGCATCGTCCGTCTCGCCCATGACGGGCAGCCCGTCTTGGACGCGGCCCAGTTCGTCGTCGCCGTCAACAACTACCGCCAGTCCGGCGGCGGCGGCTTCCCGGGCGTCACCACGGCCCCCGTGGCGTGGAACGGCCAGCTGGAGATCCGCCAGGCCCTGATCGACTGGGTGAGCGCCAACAAGACGATCGACCCGGCGCTGTTCTCCTTCGTGGACTGGAAGTTGGTCGCCAATGGCCAGCCGGTGGTCATCGACAGCTGAGGCCAGTCACCTCCCGAAAGCCCCACCCCCGGGCCGCCAGAGCGGTGGTCCGGGGCTCGGGCGGGGTTACCACTGGCGCGGCTGACCGCCTAACGTTGGCTGCTGGCGCGACAGTGCGCCTGGGGAGAGGGCAGAACACCATGAACATCTCGCGACGCACCCTGCTGGGCGCCTCGGCCGCCACCGTGCTGGTCACCGTCACCGCATGCAGCTCCGACGGCACCAAGACCACCGTCGGCATCGCGCAGATCGTCACCCACCCTTCCCTCGACGCGATCCGCGAGGGCACGCTCGAGGGGCTCAAGGCCAACGGCTACACCGAGGGTGACAACCTCACCGTCGATGTCCAGAACCCCCAGGGCGACCAGTCGACGCTGACGTCGATCGCCAACACCTGGGCAAGCGCCAAGCTCGGCGCGGTCGTCGCCATCACCACCCCCGTCGCCCAGGCCTGCGCGCAGGCGGTCAAGAACGCGCCGATCATCTTCACCGGCGTCACCGACCCGGTGAAGGCCGGTCTGGTGACCACCTGGGATAAGCCCACCGACCAGATCACCGGCATCAGCGACCTGAACCCGATCGACAAGCAGCTTGCCCTCGTCAAGCAGGTGAAGCCGGACGCGAAGGTCGTCGGCATCGTCTACTCCTCGTCCGAGGCCAACTCGCAGGTGCAGGTCGACATGGCCAAGGAGCAGGCCGGCAAGGAGGGCCTGACGATCAAGACGGCCACCATCGCCAACTCCTCCGAGATCCAGCAGGCCGCCGAGTCGCTCGACTGCGATGTCTACTTCGTGCCCACCGACAACACCGTCGTCTCCGGGCTGGAGGCGCTGATCCAGGTGGCCGAGAAGAAGAAGCGTCCGATCATCTCCGTCGACGCCGACTCGGTCGACCGCGGCACCGTCGCCGCCTACGCCCTCGACTACAAGCAGATGGGCATCCAGACCGGCGCGATGGTCGCGAAGATCCTGAAGGGCACCAAGCCCTCCACGCTCCCGGTGGAGACCACCGACCAGATCATCCTGACGGTCAACCCCGGTGCCGCCACCAAGATGGGCGTCACCCTGTCGGACGCGCTCACCAAGCAGGCCACCAAGGTCGTCGAGTGATCGTTGCCCTCGAACTCGGCCTGCTCTTCGCCATCATGGCGTTGGGCGTCTACCTGACCTTCCGCATCCTCGACTTCCCCGACCTCACCGTCGATGGTTCGTACACCACGGGTGCGGCGGTAGCGGCCGTCCTGATCATCAACGGGACGAATCCCTGGCTCGCCACGCTGGCGGCGCTGCTGTCCGGGCTGGTGGCGGGCTTGGTCACCGGTCTGCTGCACACCAAGGGACGCATCAACCCGCTGCTCGCCGGCATCTTGACCCAGATCGCGCTCTACTCGATCAACCTGCGGATCATGGGCCGGGCCAACCTGCCGCTGCTGCGCCAGTCGACGATCCTGGACCCGATGCGAGAGCACTCCCTGCTCGGCACCTGGGCCAGCGTCGGCATCTTCGCCGTGGTCGCGCTGGCGCTCAAGTTCGCGCTCGACTGGTTCCTGGGCACCGACCTGGGCCTCGCGCTGCGCGCCACCGGTGACAACCCCGAGATGGCCTCGGCCCAGGGCGTGCGCACCGACTCGATGAAGCTGCTGGGCGTCTCGCTCAGCAATGGCCTGGTCGCGGCCTGCGGCGCGATCATCGCCCAGTTCCAGGGCTATGCCGACATCTCCATGGGCATCGGCCTGATCGTCGCGGGCCTCGCCTCGGTGATCCTGGGGCAGGCGTTGATCGGACGACGGGTCGTCGCGATCGCCACCGCCGCCGTCGTACTCGGCTCGGTCGCCTACCGCGCCATCATCCAGCTGGCGCTGAATGCCGGCCTGAACCCCAACGACATGAAGCTGATCAGCGCGCTGCTGGTGATCGCCGCGCTGCTGCTGCCTCGCTTTGCGCCCTTCCGTCGCTACGCCCAGCGCAAGCGCGTACAGCGTGAGCGGGACGCGCAGGCCGTGCTGGTGGACGAAAAGACGCTGGTGGACGAGCAGTCGCTGGCCCAGGGGGTGGCCTGATGCTCGAGCTGACGTCCATCTCGAAGACCTTCTACCCGGGCACCGTCAACGAACGCCGTGCCCTCGACGACATCTCGCTGGCGCTGGCGCCCGGTGACTTCGTCACCGTCATCGGTTCCAACGGAGCTGGCAAGTCGACCCTGTTGAACGTCGTCGGCGGCCGCTACGGCGTCGATTCGGGCCGCGTCGCCATCGACGGCCACGACGTCACCAAGCTCTCCGAACCGGCCCGCGCCGGCCGCGTTGCCCGCGTCTTCCAGGACCCGATGGTGGGCACCGCCCCGCACCTGACGATCGAGGAGAACCTCGCCTTGGCGCTGCGCCGGGGCCAGTCCCGCGGTCTGGGGACGGGCATCTCGCGTGCCCGCAAGGCACGCTTCCGCGACGAGCTCACCACCCTCGAACTGGGCCTGGAGGACCGCCTCACCACCAAGGTCGGCATGCTCTCCGGTGGTCAGCGCCAAGCGCTCAGCCTGCTGATGGCCACCTTCGTCGAGCCGAAGGTCTTGTTGCTGGACGAGCACACCGCCGCGCTGGACCCCCAGCGTTCCGCGCTGGTGATGCGTCTGACCAAGGACGCGATCGAGCGGCACCGGCTGACCACGCTGATGGTGACCCACAACATGACCCACGCGCTGGAGTACGGCAACCGGCTGGTGATGATGCATGAGGGACGCATCGTCCTCGAACTGGATGGGCAGGCCAAGCGGGACGCCACCGTGGAGGACCTGCTGGACGAGTTCGCCGAGCGCGCCCGCGCGACGCTGTCGGACCGTGCGCTGCTGTCCTGAGCGACTGGCGGGAGAGCTGGCAAGGTCGCGTCGTTCGGAGTCGGTAGTCTCACGCCCATGAGCGAGCAGACGGCCAACCCCTTCAACCCCGAGCTGTGGGAGGAGGTGGCGGGCTTCGGCTTCACCGACATCACCTACCACCGCGCCAGGTCCGTGCCCGCCGTCCGGGTCGCCTTCAATCGTCCCGAGGTGCGCAATGCCTTTCGTCCGCACACCGTGGATGAGCTATACACCGCCCTGGAACACGCGCGGATGAGCGCCGATGTCGGCTGCGTGCTGATCACCGGCAACGGCCCCTCGGAGAAGGACGGCGGTTGGGCCTTCTGCTCTGGCGGTGACCAGCGGATCCGCGGGAAGGCCGGCTACATGGCCGAGGTGGACGCCGGCGAGGGTGCCAACGACGGTTCCGCGAAGCCGTCCCCGATCGACCAGGCCAAGCTCGGCCGGTTGCACATCCTCGAGGTGCAGCGCCAGATCCGCTTCATGCCCAAGCCGGTGATCGCGCTGGTGAACGGCTGGGCCGCCGGTGGTGGGCACTCGCTGCACGTGGTCTGCGACATGACGCTCGCCTCGGCCGAGCACGCCCGGTTCAAGCAGACCGATGCCGACGTCGGCTCCTTCGACGCCGGTTTCGGCTCGGCCTACCTGGCCCGCCAGGTGGGGCAGAAGGTGGCCCGCGAGATCTTCTTCCTGGGCCAGACCTACGACGCGCAGCGCGCCTACGAGATGGGGACCGTCAACAAGGTCGTCCCGCACGCCGACCTCGAGACCGAGGGCCTGGAGTGGGCCAAGCTCATCTGCGGCAAGTCCCCGACCGCGCAGCGGATGCTCAAGTACGCCTTCAACGCCATCGACGACGGGCTGGTCGGCCAGCAGGTCTTCGCCGGCGAGACCACTCGCCTGGCCTACATGACCGACGAGGCGCTCGAGGGCCGCGACTCCTTCCTGCAGAAGCGTGACCCCGACTGGTCCGACTATCCGTACTACTACTGACGCGGCCTTGCCACTACTGATTCCGGGGGAAAGGGCTCGCCCGCGGTGACAGTGCGATGACATTGGGCTGCCACGATGGGCCCATGGCGCGAGTACTGCTGGTCGAGGACGACGACGCGGTGCGTCGGGCGATGGGTCTGGCGCTGCGAAGTCTCGGGCACGACGTCCACCTGGCCGAGGACGGCGAGGCCGGTCTGCGGGCGGTTGAGCCCGGCCATCGCATCGACGTGATGGTGCTGGACGTGATGATGCCGGGCATCGACGGCTTCGAGGTCTGCCGCCGGGTCCGCGCCACCCAGGGCCTGCCGATCGTCATGCTCACCGCCCGGAGCGAGGCCGTCGACATCGTGGTGGGGTTGGAGTGCGGGGCGGACGACTACGTCGTCAAGCCCGTCGAGCCCCGGGTCCTGGACGCTCGCATCAAGGCCCTGTTGCGCAGGGCTCGCAGCGAGGTCGAGCACGACCTCATCGAACTGGCCGGCATCAGCATCGACGTGGACGCGATGACGGCAACCCGTGACCGCGCCTCGATCGGGCTGACCCCGATGGAGCTCAAACTGCTCGTCTGCCTGGCCCGCAATGCCGGTCAGGTGCTGACCCGACAGGTCTTGCTCGACCGGGTCTGGGAGTACGAGTACACCGGCGACTCGCGCCTGGTGGACGCGGCGATGCAGCGGCTGCGCGCCAAGATCGACGAGCCCGACAAACCGTCCGTGATCACCACCGTGCGCGGCGCGGGCTACCGACTGGACCGGCCATGAGCATCCCGCGATGCCCCACGTGGTTGCGTTGGCCCGGTCTGCGCACCCAGATCGCGCTGGCAGTGTGGGGCGCGGTGATGTTCACCAACACGATGGCCAGCTCCGCCGCCTTGAGCGCGGTCGACGACTCGAATGCCAGGGCGATCGCGGCCAGTTCGGAGGCGGTCAGGCAGGCGCAGGTGTCCGCCTGGCGTGCCAATCGGGATGCCTCGGCCGCGACCTTCGGCTCGACGCGCGCCAAGTCGGGCAGCCAGGTGGCGGTCTGGCAGGTGTCGTCCAACCGCGTCGTCCTCGACGATGATGGCCACCTTCGTCATGACCTTGGCGAGAGCCCCACCTGGACATCCGCCGAAAGCCCTGACGCTGCCACCGCCAACTGGATGAACTACCTACCCGCCGGCACGGGGGAGGATCGCTACTGGGTTGGCAAGGAGGACATGCCGGGCACGGCCACCCAGGCCTTCTCGCGGCCCGACGGCTCCGTACTGGTCATCGTGGAGAGCTTCGACCCGGGGGCTGACCTCAGTGCCGCCCTCCAGCTCAGGACCGACCTGGGGCGCCAGGGTTGGGCGCTGGCGATCCTGTCCGCACTGGGCGCCTGGCTGCTGTCCGGCGCGTTGATGGGTCCGGCCCGGCGCACGTCGGCCGTCGCCCAGCGACTGGGACGCGGCGAGTTCTCTGCTCGGGTTCGCGTCACGGGTAGGGACGAGATCGCAACGCTGGGCACCCAGATGAACGAGATGGCCGGCAACCTGCAGCAGATGATCGACGCGCAACGGCACTTCATCAGCGACACCGCGCACGAGCTGCGCACCCCGACGACGGCGCTGTTGGCCTCTGCGGCCGCGCTCGACGACCCGTCCACCCGCGACGAAGCGGCAGGACTGGTCTCGCCCCAGCTCCGCAGGCTGAGCTCGTTGACTGAGGACCTGCTGGCCCTCAGCCGCTTCGA
The DNA here is from genome assembly GCF_039527675.1 of Luteococcus sanguinis. Classification (NCBI taxonomy): domain Bacteria; kingdom Bacillati; phylum Actinomycetota; class Actinomycetes; order Propionibacteriales; family Propionibacteriaceae; genus Luteococcus; species Luteococcus sanguinis. The sequence continues at coordinate 110,694 of NZ_BAAAKI010000001.1, read as the reverse complement.
CGACGGGCGAGAAGCCCGCGACGACCAGGTCGTCGACCTCGCCGACCTCGCCGAACGAGCAGCCCAACAGGTGGCGGCTGGGTCCGACGTCCGGGTGCGATCCGAAGGCCCGGTTTTCGCCATCGTCGACCCGGCGCGCGTGTCGACGATCGTCCGCAACCTGGTTGCCAACAGCCTCAAGCACGGTGAGGCGCCCGTCGTGGTCGTGATCAGCGAACAGTGTGAGGACGCGGTGATCCGCGTCTCCGACTCCGGCGACGGGGTCCCGGCTGACCAACGTGATGCGATCTTTAGACGCTTCGTCCGCGGCGACCAGGCGCGGCATGGTGAGGGGGCCGGTCTCGGTCTGTCGATCGCCAGGGAGAACGCCGAGCTGCACGGCGGCAGCCTGACGCTCGGCGACGATGGCCACGGATTCACCCTGCGTGTACCCCTGTCGCCGGCACCCGTCGAACAGCCAGTCGGTGGAGGACTGGTCGAGAGGGGGCACGGCAGCTCGGCAGTGGCCCGCCCGGAATCCCCATGGCCGGCCGCGTCGATGCTCGCCGCCGGACTCTTCTGGAATGGCGCCGTGATGTTCGCGTGGAACCCGCTGTTGACGCGGCTGCTGGGCAATTCTCCGGTGCGGTGGGGCGCGTTTCCCGGTTCCGGTCTGCTGGAGGAGTTCCCGATCATGGTTGGGCTGCCCACCCTGCTCGTCCTCGCAGGCCGAGCCCTCGCGATCCATCGAGGGTCGCCGCGCTTGAGGAGGTGGCAGACGGCTGTCTGGGCTCCCTTGCCGCTCTACGTCTTCTTCTTCTGGCACCAGAGCGACCTCGCCGGGGCATTGCTCGTTGCGTTCGTGCTGTGGACGATCACGGGTGGGCGCACGCCACGGAAATCTTGACCACCCTGTCGATCATCGGTGCACTGGCTGTGACGTTGCGCTGACACGGCAACGATCGAGTGGGGGCCATGAGCCTCCCCGCCCTCGAACCACGCAGCCGACTCTCACCGCTCCTACCCCCCTCGCTCCCACCCCCGTCGATCACACACCGGAGGGTCCCAGAGCGACAGGTCGCTCGCCGCACCAAGTCGAGCTCGGCGGACGAACCCTCATGGTGGCCGGTGGCTCTTGTCTTCTCTGCGGTCGCAGGTTTCGGCAGCGCACTGTCGCTGCACCTCCATGCCTCCTTGCGTACGGGCATGGATCTGGCGATCTTCGATCAGGCGGTCAGGGCGCTGAGTCAGGGGGAGGCGCCGGTCTCGGCGATCAAGGGCGGCATGAACCTGTGGGGCGACCACTTCCACCCGGCGATCGTGCTGCTGGCGCCGCTGTACTGGGTCTTCGACGACCCACGGGCCCTGCTGGTGGCGCAGGCCGTCATGGTCGCCGCGGCGGCCGCGATTCTCGTCCGGTCAGGGCAGCAGACCCTCGGAAAGCATGGTGGCCGGGCAGATGGAACCGCCGTCACTTCGGGACTGTGCCTGGGGGCATCGATGGGCGTGCAGGGGGCGCTGAGCTTCGACTTCCACGAGGTGGCGCTCGCCGCGGTGCCCTTGGCGCTGTCGATGGCCTCATTGATCGCCCACCGATGGACGGCCGCGGTGTGGTGGTCGCTCCCGCTGGTGTTGGTCAAGGAGGACATGGGGCTCTACGTGATCGGCATCGCTCTGGTGCTGGCCTGGTATAGGCAGTGGCGTCGGGCCGTCTCGCTGGCAGTGCTGGCGTTGGTCTGGACCTTCGCGGTGGTCAGGTTGGTCATCCCCGCCATTGCCGGCCACGCGTGGACTTATGCCGGTGGTCTCACCCGAGGCCCGCTCGAACTGTCGGCTGCCTTCGGGTCGTCGCTCGTCAGCGCCCACGGCATTGGCCTGACAGCCGTCGCCCTGCTGCTCGCATGCGGATTCTGGGCCCTGCGCTCGCCGTTGGTGCTGGTTGCGCTCCCGATCACGCTGGCACGGAGTGTTGCGGGCGGGCACCTCGCCTCGCTTGGCTTCCACTACGACCTGTTGGCCCAGATCATCTGCTTCTTCGCGACCGTTGATGCGCTGGGCCGCATCGATTCCCGAAGGACGGGCACCGCGATGCGCTTCATGTCGGTGGTGGCGATCTTCTCCTTGGTGTTCGGCCCATTCAGCTGGCGGCTCGTCACGAGCTCTCACGACGGCCACCGCCCGAGCCAGGCGGCGGACGCGCTGGCAGTCGTCCCCCTCAAAGCTCCCGTCGGAGTTGATCCGTCGCTGGCCGCCCACGCGAGCCCCGACCACCCCATCACCCAGGTCGTGGGGCCATCAGAGCTGGTCAGCGAGGCGTTGGTGGCCGATTGGGTGGTGCTCGACCAGCGTTCACGGCACTTCGGAGGTGCGGGCTGGGTTGAGCCGCGAGTGCGAGAACTCGGCTCGCTCGGATTCGAGCCGGTCCGCACAGCGGGTGACTTCGTGGTGCTGCATCGTCGCTGACGTTCGGCCCCGGACTGAACCCGAAGACCACCGCCATCGGTGGTTCGTGGGCTCAGTTCGCGGGTGGCAAGCCGATGAAGGCCCGGAACACCTCGCCGCCGGCCACCTCGACGGGGTAGGGCGGGCGGACGAAGTTCTCGGGCGTCAACACGACCCGCTCCTCGACGCGGGCGCTGTCGCCATCGGGGTGGACGCTGCGGAAGCGTCCGTTGAAGGTGTAGCCGACCTTTCGGCTCACGGCCTCCGAGGCCTCGTTGCCCTCCATGTACCCGCTGGTCATCTGCAGCGCGTGCAGGTGGCCGAAGCCGAAGGCGCACACGGCCTGGCGCATCAGCGTCCCGATGCCGCGGCCCTGGAAATCGCGCCCCAGCCACGACCCGGTCTCGATCGATCCGGTGTGCACGAAACCGTTGGTCGACAGGTCCTGCATGCCCACCAGCACGCCCTCATGACGCACAACCAAGCGCAGGTCCCAGGCCGCGGGGGAGAAGCTGGCCATCGTCCCCCAGTAGAACTGGGCGGTCTGCAGCGGCAGCCTGTCCGCGGGAGCCTCGGCCCAGCGGTTCAGGAAGGGCAGCGCGGAGGGGTCGTAGATCCCAGCCTGGGCCAGCTCGACCACGTCCGGGACGTCGGCCTCCCGCACATGGCGCAGCTCCAGCGGACCGCAGGTGATCCGCAGGCGATAGGGCGGATAGATCTCCTCGATGGTGCGCATGCGCCCAGCCAACTCCTCGCCGGACGCCATGGGCAACCGGGATGTCAGTCGATGATCCCGGTTGCGGGAAGACCGTCCTCCAGGTAGACACAACTCGTCGTCCTGATCCCGGCGGCAACCCGACGGGCGATCGGCGTGCGCAGCAGCGGCATCGCGTCCTCGATGGTGAGGAAACGGTGCGCCCGCAACTCCCCCCGAGGCAGCCGGATCGCGGCGACCTGCTCCGGGGTCAGCGACCCGCAGTCGAACAGCATCCGCACCCGCAGCGGTTCTGGACCCTTCGGCGGACGCGAGTCGACGGCCACCAGACGTCCGTGGCGGACGCGCAGGCCGACCTCCTCCAGCACCTCGCGCTGGCAGGCCTGCCACGGCGTCTCGCCGTCCAGTTCCATCGTCCCCCCGGGGATCGTCCAACCAGTCTTGTAGGTGGGTTTCACGATCAGCAGGCGGCCCTGCTCGTCACGGATCACGGCTCCACACGAGATGGGGATTCCCGCGTGCGGATGGGTTCGCTGAGTTGATCTGCCCGAGGACACGACGAACAGGGTGCATCACCGGAGCCCTCGGTGGAAAATCCCGGCCAGCTGGCGGCCAGACGGCCCACCGTGATGGACATCAGCTGTGGGGAATGTCACCACCGAGCTAGCCTTGGCCTGCCGACCTGAGCACGCAGGCAACGGCCACCGATCGGGGACGCAAGAATGGAGCAGGCATGAGCAGGCCACGCGTGGTCATCATCGGATCGGGCTTCGGCGGACTCTTTTCCGCCAAGGCCCTGGCGGACGCTGACGTTGACATCATCCTGGTCGCGAAGACCACCCACCACCTCTTCCAGCCGCTGCTCTACCAAGTGGCCACCGGCATTCTCTCGCCCGGTGAGATCGCCCCGCCGACGCGCGAGATCCTCAAGGACCAGAAGAACGTCACCGTGCTGCTGAGCGAGGTGACTGCCATCGACGTGGAGAACAAGAAGGTCGAGGCGGAGGCGCTGGGCACTGTCAGCTCGATCAGCTACGACTACCTGATCGTGGCTGCCGGCGCGGGCCAGAGCTACTTCGGCAACGACCACTTCGCCGTCTTCGCGCCGGGGATGAAGTCCATCGACGACGCCCTCGAGCTGCGCGCCCGCATCTTCGGTTCGCTCGAAGTGGCCGAGCTGACCTCCGACCAGGAGGAGCGCGAACGCCTGATGACCTTCGTGGTCGTCGGCGCCGGCCCCACCGGCGTCGAGATGGCCGGTCAGATCCGTGAGCTCACCCTCCACACGGTCAAGGACGACTACCGCCGCATCGACCCCCGCAAGGCGCGCGTCATCCTGCTCGACGGTGCCGACCGGGTGCTGCCGCCCTTCGGCGAGCATCTCTCCGGCAAGGCCAAGCAGACGCTCGAGAAGCTCGGCGTCGAGGTGAAGCTCGGTGGTCTGGTCACCGACGTCGACGCCAACGGTTTGACCGTGAAGTACAAGGACGGCACCGAGGAGCGCATCGAGGCCGCCTGCAAGGTGTGGGCCGCGGGCGTCCAGGCGTCGCCGCTGGCCAAGATGATCGCCGACCAGACCGAGGCGCAGATCGACCGCGCCGGACGGCTGGAGGTGCAGCCCGACTGCTCCGTGCCCGGCCACCCCGAGGTCTTCGTGATCGGCGACATGATGAGCCTGGACAAGCTTCCCGGCGTCGCCCAGGTGGCGATCCAGTCCGGCCAGTACGTCGCCAAGAAGATCGTCGGCGAGGTCAAGGGTCAACCGGTGGTCACCCCCTTCAAGTACTTCGACAAGGGGTCGATGGCGGTCATCAGCAAGTTCGGTGCGGTGGTGAAGATCGGACGCATCGAGATGACGGGTTTCGTGGCCTGGCTCGCATGGCTGGGCCTGCACCTGGTCACCCTGACCGGCTTCAAGGCGCGGATCACGACGCTGGCCCACTGGACCATCGCCTTCGTGTCCAATGCCCGCTCCGAGCGCGTGACGACCCGCCAGCAGCTGGTCAGCCGGCTGGCCGTCAAGCAGCTGGGCGATGCCTACCAGCCGACCATCACCGGCACCCTGGACCCGACAGTGCTGGACGAGCGCGTCGATGCCCGCAACCGCCGCGACACCCGTCCCCAGGAAATCTGAGCTCGGAACGGCCAGCGACAGCGAAACGGTCCCGCCCCTGTTGGGGCGGGACCGTTCGTCGTCCGTGGCGAATCGTTGCTGCTGAACGACTACTCGGCCAGGCCATAGAGGCGGTCGCCCGCGTCACCCAGACCGGGAACGATGTAGCCGTTCTCGTTCAGCTTCTCGTCCACCGCGGCCAGCACCAAGGTGCAGGGCACCTTGAGGTCCTCGACCAGACGACGGAACTTCTCGATGCCTTCGGGGGCGGCGAGCAGGCAGATGCAGGTGATGTGGTCGGCGCCACGGTCCACCAGGAAGTTCACGCAGCCGCCCAGCGAGCCGCCGGTGGCCAGCATCGGGTCCAGGACGTAGCACTGGCGGCCCGACAGGTCCTTCGGGAGGCGCTCGGCGTAGGTGAAGGGTTCCAGGGTCTCCTCGTCACGCACCATGCCGACGAAACCGACCTCGGCATTGGGCATCAGGCGCGTCATGCCCTCGAGCATGCCCAGCCCGGCGCGCAGGATCGGCACCACCAGTGGCCGCGGCTTGCTGATCTGCACTCCGTGATAGGGCGCGACAGGGGTTTGGACGGTTGAGGGTTCGACGCGAACCTCACGGGTGGCCTCATAGGCCAGCAGGGTCACGAGTTCTTCGACAAGTGCCCGGAAGGTGGGCGAATCCGTCTCACGGTCGCGCAGGTGGGTGAGCTTGTGCGTCACCAGGGGATGGTCAAGGACGATCAGTTCCACCCGCACACTGTCGCACATCCGTTGCCGCCAGTTCCGGGCGGGATCGGTGGGCAGGCACCGTCGGTGTGAAAAGGGTTGACCCGTCTGCAACGATGGGCACTGCAGCCATCAGCCGAGGAGGATGTTGTGACCCCGAAGATCGATGACGTCGAGCCCTTCGACCGCGACGAGGAACAGCAGACGGACGTGCTGGAGGATGAGGTCGACACCCCCGACGAGCTGGACGACGACGTTCCCGCCGGTGTCGATGCCGACGTGGAACTCGATGTCGAGGACGACGAGGATGAGGACGACCTCGACGACGACGAAGACGACGACGAAGACGACGACGACGACGACGAAGACGACGACGACGACGAAGACGACGAAGACGACGAAGACGAGGACGAGGACGACGACCTCGACGAAGACGACGACGAGGATGACGAAGACGACGACGACGAGGACGACGACCTCGACGACGCCACCGAGGACGAGGTCGACTTCGTGGTCGCGCTCTACCGCGAGGATGGCGCGCCGGTGGCCGTCCCGATGGACAAGGAACTGGCGAACGACTTGGACGAGCTGGTGAACCAGCTGCGACGCATCCCCGGCGATGGGGGAGCTCTGGGGGTCTTGTCCGTAGCGCACGAGATCTTCGTCCTGGTGCGGGTGCGGGGGCGCAGTGTTCAGGTGCTGCTGAATGACGCGGTGTCGGCGAACGACTGGCCCATTGCCCGCGACGTCGTCGACTACCTCGGCCTCGAGGTGCCCGACCCGGACGACGACTCCGACGTGGTCGGTGACCTGGACATGCTCACCGACCTGGGCGTCGGGGAGTTCGACCTGCAGCAGCTGGCCGACGACATCGACGAGGACTCCGACGCGCTGGCGGAGTCGCTGGTTCGCCAGATGAAGATGGAGCAGCCCTTCCGTCGTGCGGTCGAGTCGCAGGGGCGGATCTGAACCCGTCTGTTTCGCCAGTGGGAACCCGATGGGACGAGGCGATGTGCCTCGCCCTGGACGCTGCCGCTCGCGCCACCGGTCACGGCGACGTGCCGATCGGGGCGGTCGTCCTGTCGCCCTCGGGAGAGGTGCTCGCCCAGGCTGCCAACGAACGTGAACTGACCGGGGACCCCACCGCGCACGCCGAGGTGCTGGCCATCCGGCGGGCCGCGGAGGTGTTGAACGCGCGTCCCGGGGGGGATGGCTGGCGGCTGACCGACTGCACGCTGGTCGTGACCCTGGAGCCGTGCACCATGTGCGCCGGTGCCATCGTCGCCTCGCGGATGGGACGACTGGTCTTCGGTGCCTTCGACGAGAAGGCCGGCGCCGTGGCGTCGTTGTGGGACGTGGTGCGTGACGGACGTCTCAACCACCGCCCCGAGGTGCTGGGCGGGGTGCGGGCTGCGGAGTGCGCTTCGCTGCTGGTCCAGTTCTTCGGCCGCTGAGGGCGCCGCGCGATTGGCGCCCGGGTGAACCGACGCGCTATCTTTGTCGACGGTGACGTGTCTGAGCGGCCGAAAGAGCTCGCCTCGAAAGCGAGTGTGGCGCAAGCCACCGAGGGTTCAAATCCCTCCGTCACCGCCAGTATGGAGGGCCCCGGGACAAGTTCCCGGGGCCCTTGCTCGTTCTGAAAGAATCAACCCATGTCATCCATCGACCTCGCCCTGTTGTTGGGGTCGGTGGTCGCGCTCGTGGCCGTCTTCGCCGCCCGTCTGGGTTCCCGCTTCGGCCTGCCCTCGCTGTTGATCTTCCTGGTCGTCGGGATGGTGCTCGGGGACAGCGGACTGGGGGTCCCCTTCTCCGATGCCTACCTGGCCCACGGGCTCGGCTTCGCCGCGCTGGTGCTGATCCTGGCCGAGGGCGGCCTGACGACGAAGTGGGACGCCATCCGCCCCGCACTGGGGCTGGCGGGCCTGCTCGCAACCCTTGGCATCCTCGTCTCGATCGCGCTGATGGGTGGCTTCGCACACTATGTGCTGGGCCTTGCCTGGCCGGTCGCGCTCCTACTCGGCGCAGTCACGGCGCCCACTGATTCCGCGGCCGTGTTCGCGGTGCTGCGCGGGGTGCCGTTGCCCAGCCGGGTGCGGGCCGTACTCGAGGGAGAGTCGGGCCTCAACGATGCCCCGACGGTCTTGCTGGTGGCAGCCTTCACGGAGCTGGCGATCGGGAACGAGCCGCACGGGGGGTGGTGGGGGCTTGCCGCGCTCGTGGTGGGTGAACTCATCGGTGGTATCGCGATCGGCATCGCGTTGGGTCTGGCGGGCGTCTTGGTGCTGCGTCGGATCGCCCTGCCCAGCTCGGGCCTGTACCCCCTCGCGACCCTGTCGTGGGCAGTGGCCACCTACGGCGTGGGCGTCGCCTGCCACGTCTCCGGATTCGCGGCCGTCTACGTGGCGGCGGTCGCCTTGGGCAATGGACGGCTCCCGCACCGCAACGCCACCCGCTCATTCGTGGAGGGCATCGGCTGGGTCGCGCAGATCGGGCTCTTCGTGATGCTGGGCCTGCTCGCCAACCCGGGCCGGGTCACCATGCGCTCGGTGCTGACCGGCCTGGCAGCTGGCATCTTCCTCACCTTCGTGGCGCGCCCGGCATCCGTCCACGCCTGTGCCGTATGGTTCCGCATCCCCTTGCGGGAACAGGTCTTCCTGAGCTGGGCCGGCCTGCGCGGCGCGGTGCCGATCATCCTCGCGACCGTCCCGATGGCCCAGAAGATGCCCGGCGCGGAACTCTTGTTCGACGTCGTGCTCGTCTTCGTGATCGTCTTCACCTGCCTGCAGGCGCCCACACTGCCCTGGGTGGGCCGACGGCTGGGCCTCTACGACCCGGACGCTGCCCGCGACGTCGACATCGAGGCCGCACCCCTGGACAAGATCCGCGCCGACCTGCTGCAGGTCCGCGTCCCCCACGGCTCGCAGTTGGTGGGCGTGTCGATCCGGGAGCTGCGGATGCCCCGCAACAGCGTCGTCTCGCTGATCATCCGCGGTGAGCGTTCCTTCGCACCCGTGGCCAGCGACGTGCTGGAGATGGGGGACGAACTGCTGGTGGTCACCCCCGAGCGCCACCGGGCCGAGGTGGAACGCCGGTTCACCGAGATCGGACGCGGTGGGCGACTGGCCAGGTGGACGGGCGTCAGCCTGGAAGCCTGAAGCGACTGCCACAACGAGAACCTGCCACAACGAGAACTGAGCCCGGCAACCATCGACATCGGTGGTTGCCGGGCTCAGTTCGGCAGTAGGTGGCGCGGTCAGCGTGAGGCGGCTGCGCTGGGGGTCGGGGTGCCGGTGGCGGGCAGGCACACCGCGCCGTTCACGGCGATCGACGTCGGCGCCGAGGCGGTGAAGCCCGTGGTCTCCTGGCCGACCAGCACATCGACGGAGTGGTCGAGACGGTCATCCCCGCTGATCTTCGCGCCCTTGAAGAAACCCGCGACCAGCTTCACCTCGGGGTTGTCGGGGTTCGCCCCGATGATCTGGGTGGTCGTGACGCGCGTCTCGGTGTTCGCGGTGCGACCGATGATGAAGCCCTTGGCCTTCAACTGCGCGGCGACCCGTCCGGCCAGACCCGTCTTGCGTCCGCCGTTGTAGACCTTCACCGTGACCTGCTTGGTGGTGAGCGCCTTGCCGACGCTCTGGTCGACGCAGGGGGTCTGCGGGGCGGCCGGCGGTGGGGCCATCACATTGTCGTAGCCCCACTTTGCCCCGAAGATGAGGACACCGAGCAGCGCCAGCAGCGTGACGGGCGTGCCGAACATGCGCACGTAGCGCTGCACCTGGCCTCCTGAAGTCGTCCATCTGGGGCCCGATCGGCCCGAAGGGTTGGGGAAGAGACTACTTGACCTCGAGCACGCGGGCGTGCATCGTCTGGCGCTGCTGCAGTGCGGCGCGCAGGGCCCGGTGCAGGCCGTCCTCCAGGTACAGCTCGCCGCGGTAGCTGACGACATGAGCGAACAGGTCGCCGTAGAAGGTCGAGTCCTCCTCGAGGAGGGCGTCGAGGTCGAGGGTGCGCTTCGTGGTGACCAGCTGGTCGAGGCGCACCTGGTGTGGTGCGATCGCGGCCCACTGCTTCTGCACGTAGCCGTGTTCAGGGTAGGGACGGGAGTCTCCGACACGCTTGAAGATCACGCATACAGCCTAGCCGCCGGCAGCAGCAGCGGGGGGCAGCGTCGTGGCACGCTTGACCTCATGAGCGAAGCATCTGACAAGACCACTGCGGTCGACGAGATCACCAAGGGCTACACCTTCGACGAACCTGCCATCGAGCTGGGCGTTCTGGCCGACGGTGGAACCCCCGTCCCGGACGCGAAGATCCGGATCCCCTTGTCGATGCTCAACCGCCACGGACTGGTCGCGGGTGCAACCGGTACCGGCAAGACCAAGACGCTGCAGCTCATGGCCGAGCAGATCTCCAATGCCGGCGTCCCCGTCTTCGCCGCCGACATCAAGGGCGACCTCTCGGGTCTGGGAAGCGCCGGCACCAGCTCCGAGAAGCTGCTGGCCCGCACCCGGGCGATCGGCCAGGACTGGGTGGGCGCCGCCAACCCCGTCGACTACTACGCGCTGGGCGGCCAGGGGACGGGCATCCCGCTGCGTGCCACCATCACCTCATTCGGGCCCGTGCTGCTGAGCAAGGTCCTGGAGCTCAACGAGACCCAGGAGAGCTCGCTCGGGCTGGTCTTCCACTACGCCGACATCAAGGGCCTGCCGCTGCTGGACCTCAAGGACCTCGTGTCGCTGCTGCGATACCTGACCGATGGCGAGGGCAAGGCGGAGCTGAAGACGATCGGTGGGCTCTCGTCGACCACCGTCGGGGTGATCCTGCGCAATCTGATCACGCTCTCCGACCAGGGTGCGGATGACTTCTTCGGCGAGCCCGAGTTCGAGACCAAGGACCTGCTGCGCACCGCGTCCGATGGCCGGGGCATCATCTCGCTGCTGGAACTGCCGAACCTGCAGGACCGCCCAGCGCTGTTCAGCACCTTCTTGATGTGGCTGCTCGCAGACCTCTTCCATGACCTGCCCGAGGTCGGGGACGTCGAGAAGCCGAACCTGGTCTTCTTCTTCGACGAGGCGCACCTGTTGTTCGACGGCGCGTCGAAGGCCTTCCTCGACGCGATTGCGCAGACCGTGCGGCTGATCCGCTCGAAGGGCGTCGGTGTCTTCTTCGTCACCCAGACCCCCAAGGACGTGCCGGACGACGTGCTGGCGCAGCTCGGTTCCCGCGTGCAGCACCAGTTGCGGGCGCACACGCCGAACGACGCGAAGGCGCTCAAGCAGACCGTTGCCACCTTCCCCAGGAGTCACTACGACCTGGCCGAGACCCTGCAGTCGTTGGGCATCGGCGAGGCGATCGTCACCGTGATGGACCCAGACGGTGCGCCCACCCCGGTCGCCTGGACGCGGATGCGGGCGCCGCAGTCGCTGATGGCCCCCACCCCTGCCGAGCAGATGGCCGCGGCGGTTTCCGCCTCGCCGCTGCAGGCCAAGTACGGCACACCGGTTGACCGCGAGTCGGCGCAGGAGATGCTGGCCGCCAAACTCCAGGCGACCGCGGATGCCGCTGCTGCCGAGGCTGCCGCCAAGCAGGAGGCGGCCGAGCAGAAGGCCCAACAGGCCGCGGAGAAGGCATCGGCGCCCCGTGGCCGGGCCCGTCAGGACAAGACGGTGGTGGAGCAGGTCGTCGGTTCCAGCGCCTTCAAGCAGTTCGCGCGCTCGGCTGGCCGCGAGATCGTCCGCTCGTTGTTCGGGACGCGACGCCGCTGAGGCCTGGACACGCTTCTGCGTGTGGGCTCAGACCCCGCGTTCCTCGGCGGGGACGGCGCGCTGGGCCACCACGTCCACCACGTCGGCGATCGAGTCGGCGATCCGGGTCGGCCGGTAGGGGTAGTCCTCCACGCGCTCACGGGTGGTCGAGCCCGACAGCACCAGGATCGTCCGCATGCCGACCTCCAAGCCGCTGCGCACGTCGGTGTCCATCCGGTCGCCGACCATCACGGTGTGCTCGGAGTGCGCCTCGATCCGGTTGAGGGCCGTGCGCATCATGAGGGGGTTGGGCTTGCCGATGTAGTAGGGCTTGTGGTTCGTCGCCGCCGTGATCAGAGCCGCTACCGAGCCGGTGGCAGGCAGGGTGCCCCATATCGACGGGCCGGAGACGTCGGGGTTGGTGGCGATGAAGCGCGCCCCGTTCTCGATGTGGCGGATCGCCTGGGTGATCGCCTCGAAGGAGTAGGTGCGGGTCTCGCCCAGCACCACATAGTCGGGGTCGCGGGTGACCATCGTGTAACCGGCCTCGTACATCGCCGTCGTCAGGCCCGCCTCGCCGATCACGAAGGCGGTGCCATTGGGACGTTGGGTCTCGAGGAATTTCGCGGTGGCCAGGGCGGACGTCCAGATGTTTGCCTCCGGGACGTCGATCCCGCTGCTCAGCAGGCGGGCGCGCAGGTCACGCGGGGTGAAGATCGAGTTGTTGGTGAGCACCTGGAAGCGCAGGTCGTGCGCCTTGAGGGCATCGATGAAGTCCGAGGCGCCGGGGATCGCGTGCTCCTCGTGGACGAGCACTCCGTCCATGTCGGTGAGCCAGGCGTCGACGTGCGACGCATCCATCGGGGGAGGAGAGATCGCCATGGCTCAATCCTGCCATTGCCGTGCGCTCCGTGGTCCTGAGCTGCCAGCTAAGCCATCTGGCCTGCCTCGCGGATCGTCCGCAACTCGCAGGTGTCGGTGTACGGGACAGCTGCATCACGGCCGGGTGCCGTGGTTCTGCATCAGGACGCTGTCCGTCGTGCCCAACCGTGACTACCCGGCCCCCATCAGCGCCAGCAGCACGCCACCGGCGACCACGGAGGCCACCTGGCCAGCCGCATTGGCGCCCATCGCGTGCATCAGGATGAAGTTCTCGAAGTCCTCCTTCGCGGCCTCCTGCTGCACCACGCGCGCCGCCATCGGGAAGGCCGAGATGCCGGCCGCGCCGATCAGCGGGTTGAAGTGGCCACCCGACAGCACATTGAGCAGCTTGCCTAACATCACGCCGGTGGCGGTGTCCAGGGCGAAGGCCAGCAGGCCCAGCGCCAGGATCGCCAGCGTGGACGTTTTCAGGAAGCTCTGGCCGACCATCGTGGAGCCGATCGCCAGCCCGAGGAAGAGGGTCACGACATTGGCCAGCTCGTTGGCGGAGGCATTCGTGAGCCGCTCCACCACCTTGGACTCACGCAGCAGGTTGCCCAGCATCAGCGCACCGATCAGCGGCGTGGCAAAGGGCACCAGGGTGCCGACGACGACGGTCACCAGGATCGGGAAGATGATCCGGGTGCGCTGGCTGATCTCTCGCGAGGAGTAGGGCATCCGGATCGCCCGCTCCTTCTTGGTCGTCAGCAGGCGCATCACGGGCGGCATGATGATGGGCACCAGCGACATGTAGGAGTATGCGGCGACCGTGATCGGGCCCAGCATGTGCGGGGCCAGGATGCCGGAGACATAGATGGACGTCGGCCCGTCGATCGCGCCGATGATGCCGATCGAGGCTGCCTCGTTGTGGGTGAAGCCCAGGGCGAGCGCGAGCAGCAGGGTGAGGAAGATGCCGAACTGGCCGGCGGCGCCCAGCAGCACCATCTTCGGGTTCTCCAGCAAGGGCCCGAAGTCGGTCAGGGCACCGATGCCGATGAAGATGAACAGCGGGAAGAGCTCGTTGCCGACGCCCATGTCATAGAGGATCTTGAGCATCCCGCCGTCCGCCACCAGCGGTGACAGCGGCAGGTTGGCCAGCACGCAGCCGATGCCGATCGGGATCAGCAGCAATGGCTCGTACTCCTTCTTCACCGCCAGGTAGATCAGCAGGCAGCCGACAGCCATCATCACTGCGTTCTGCCAGTTCAGGTGGGTGACGCCAGCCAGCAGCCGCGTCCAGACTTCACTGTTCATGCCATTGCGCCGTTCAAGCGCCCGCGGCGAAACGGACCAGCACGTCGCCGTACTTCACCTGGTCGCCGACCGCGCAGCCGAACCCGGCGATCATGCCGTCGCGGCTGGCGCGGATCTCGTTCTTCATCTTCATCGCCTCCAGCACCATCACCAGGTCACCTCGGACGACCGTCTGACCCGGCGACGCGCTGATGGACAACACCACGCCGGGCATCGGCGCGGTCATTGCGTCCGTCCCGGTCGTGGGCGTCGGGCCGGTGGCGACCGCTGGGGCGGGCTTGTGGGCCTGGGTACTGGGAGCCTGGGAGCCGCCCAGCTCGCCGTGCGGGAGGTCGCGGACGACCGGTTCATGCATCGCTCGTCGTCCCGTGACGGTGACGTCGGGGGTGATTGCGGCCTGCGCGAGATCGGCGTGGTCGTGCAGGCGGACGCGCGTCGAGATGCCGTCGACGACGACGTCGAACTCGTCCGCGGTGACCTCGTCGATGTCGATGCTGTGTGAGAGGTCGTTGACCTCGATGGTGTAGCGGCGCATCGTCTTCCTACTTTCGTCGCCAGGAGGTGTTCTGCAGGGTGCGTCCGGCGGACACCCAGCGGCTTGCGTACAGGTGGCTGCCCGGCTGGTGGGTGCGCATCGCGGGGGCAGCCTGGGCCCGGCGGACGCGTTCGTGGATCGTGACGGCAAGGGCGACCGCGGCCACCTGGTCGCGGGTGAGCCCGTGACCCAGCACCTCGACCGAGGAACCCGCGGTCACAGGTTCTGTCACCTCGGCGGAGCCCGCGTCCTCAAGGCAGGCCGACAAAGGTGCGGTGGCCTCGACGCTGCGCCGGTCCCAGGCGCCGATGGCCAGCAGCAGCCCCATCAGGATCAACAGCAACGCGAAGACGGTACCCATCCCGGCCGCCGTCATGAACAGTCCCCAACCAAGGTCGTCCATCACGTCCTCCTAGACCGGGAACAGCCCGTGCTTCTTGGGCACATTGGTCTGGACCTTGGTCCGCAGCACCTCGAGCGCGCGGATCAGGCGGGGACGGGTTTCCTTCGGCTCGATCACCTCATCGATCTGGCCGACGTCGGCGGCGCGGTAGGGGTTGAAGAACTTTTCGCGGTAGTCCTCGATGAAGCGCGTCTCCTCCGCCGCCGGGTCATCCGCAGCCTGGATCTGGCGCTTGTTCAGCAGC
Organism: Luteococcus sanguinis; assembly: GCF_039527675.1. NCBI lineage: Bacteria > Bacillati > Actinomycetota > Actinomycetes > Propionibacteriales > Propionibacteriaceae > Luteococcus > Luteococcus sanguinis. The sequence goes on along the minus strand of NZ_BAAAKI010000001.1, from coordinate 95,613 downwards.
CTGGCGGCGCCCTCGGGGCCCATCACCGCGATCTGCGCGCTGGGCCAGGCGAAGGCGACGTCGTTGCCCATCTGCTTGCTTGACAGGGCGACGTAGCTGCCGCCGATCGCCTTCTTGGTCACCACCGAGAGCTTGGGGACGGTGGCCTGGCAGTAGGAGTAGATGATCTTGGCGCCGTGGCGGATCACGCCGTTGTACTCCTGCTGCACGCCGGGCAGGTAGCCGGGGCAGTCGACGAAGGTCACCAGCGGGATGTTGAACATGTCGCAGATGCGGATATGGCGGCTGATCTTGTCGGAGGCATCGATGTCGAGGCAGCCGGCCAGCACCGTCGGCTGGTTCGCGATCACGCCCACCGAGTGGCCGTCCAGCCGTGCGAAGCCGACCAGCGCATTTCCGGCGAACTGGCCGTGCACCTCGAGGAAGGAGGCGTCGTCGAAGATCATCTCGACGACCTCGCGCATGTCGTAGGCCTCGCGATCGTCGACCGGGATGATCTCGTTGAGCCGCTCATCCATCCGGTCGGCCTCGTCGTGCGGCACCAGGGGGGCAGGGTCTTCGGTGTTGTTCTGCGGCAGGTAGCTCAACAGAAGCTTGACCAGCTCGATCGCGTCCTGCTCGTCGGTGCAGCTGAATTGCGCATTGCCGGAGCGGGCGTTGTGGACGAAGGAGCCGCCGAGCGTCTCGGCGTCGACGTCCTCGCCGGTGACCGAGCGGATGATCTCCGGCCCGGTCAGGAACATGTTGGACGTCTGCTCGACCATCACGGTGAAGTCGGTCAGCGCAGGGGAGTACACCGCGCCGCCGGCGCAGGGGCCCATGATCATCGAGATCTGCGGGATCACGCCCGAGGCGGCGACATTGCGGTAGAAGACCTCACCGTAGGCGGCGAGCGACCGCACACCCTCCTGCACGCGCGCGCCGCCGGAGTCATTCAACCCGATCATCGGGATTCCAGACACCAGCGCCAGGTCCTGGATGCGGCTGATCTTCTGGGCCTGTACCTCCCCGAAGGAGCCACCGAGCACGGTGAAGTCCTGGGCGAAGACTGCGACCCGGCGTCCGTTCACCTTCCCGAAGCCGGTGATCACCCCGTCGCCTGGGTAGCGGTGTTCGGACATGCCGAAGTCGGTGGTGTGGTGCTTCGCGAGCGCGCCGAGTTCTTGGAAGGAGTTCTCGTCCAGCAGGAAGCTCAGCCGCTCGCGAGCGGTCATCTTGCCCTTCGCGTGCTGGGCCTCGATCCGCTTCTCGCCGCCGCCTGCCATCGCCTGCTCGCGCATCTCGCGCAGAACATCGAGTCGTTGCGTCATTGCCTCGTCTCCGGTGAAGAGGGCTCCCGCCCGGGAGTTTCCTCCACCCTAGGTGGGCCCCCTTCGCCGGAGCGCAGCGGGGTCAGGTTCGCGGTGCCGGAACCACCAGGACGGGGCACAGTGCGCGCCGGACCACCTCGCGGCAGGTGGAGCCCAGGAGCAGCCCGCTCAGCCCGCTGCGGCCCCTGGTGCCGACGACGACCAGTTCTGCCTCGTGGGAGGCCTCGACCAGAGCCGCGCCGGCGCTGCCCACCTCGACGCGCGTCTCGACGGGGACCGTGCTGTTGTGCTCCCCGACGAAGCGGTCCAGGGCGGCGGTCAACAGCTCGCGGGTGTCGTCGAAGGCACCCAGGTCGATTTCCGGGACCCCGACGAAGGACGACGGCGTGTACTCCCAGGCGTGGATCGCCAGCACCCGTCCGTTCGCGCGGGTGGCCTCGTCCAGCGCGGCGTCCAGGGTCGCGGCCGACTGGGCCGCGTCGTCGACACCGACCACCACCAGGCCCGGGGTTGCCGGGTCGGAGGCGCCCGTCTCGGGGACGATGACCACCCGGCCCCGGGCGTGGGCGACCAGATGGGAGGACACCGAACCCAGTGCGGCGCCCCTCACCGCCCCCAGGCCCCGCGTTCCCGTGACGACCAGGTGGGCGTCGGCCGATGCCCCCACCAGCGCCACCGAAGGTTCTGTCTCGCGCAGCAGCACGGCTTGCAGGTCGAGTTCGGGCCAGCGCGCGTGCGTCTCCTGCTCGGCGACGGCCAGACGCTTTCGGCCGGCCTTCTCGACCTCGGCGAGGAAGTCGATGCCTTCGTGCAGCACTCGGAAGACCGAGGTCCGGTTGGGCACCTGCAGGGGTGCGAGGGCGAGCACGAGGGTGAGTCCGACGCCGTCACGGATCGCGCGCCGGGCTGCCCATTCGATGGCGACCTGCGACTGGGTGGACCCGTCGATCCCGACGACGATACGTCCGGCGGTGGTGAACTGCTCGTTCATGGCCTGCCTCCAACCCTTTCCGGGACGGCGGCCCGAACGGGCGTCAGGCCAGCTTCCGTGCTGGTCGGTCAAGCGCCGTCCTCTGGTGCCAATCATACCGCGGGCGCCTGCGAGCGTGGCAGGGAAGTTGGCCGGTAATCGCGGTGACCTCAGACCGGGAAGTGGGTGGTCCCGGGGTCGTCGCGGACGCGGTCGGTGAGCGCCTGCAGCTCCTTGGTCAGCGTCGCCACGCCCAGGTCCGCGTCCATCAGGGCCGTGAACAGCACGGAAAGGTCGGGGCCGAGCCCGTAGCGGTCGCTGGCCAGCCAGGTGCAGGTGGAGTCGCCGGATGCCTCCACGACTGCCTGCTGGGCGGCCAACGCTGCCCGTCCGTGCTCTCCAGTGGGCGCTCCGGTGGCTCCCGCCACGGTGGTCAGCGCGAAATGTTCGGTGGTGAAGGCACCCGCCACGGCCGGGTCGAGGCAGGCCTCGACCAGTGCGAGCCCGCCAGCACGGTTGGGGGCCTGCTGGGGGACGGCCAGCCAACTGCCGAAACCGACCTGGGCGGCGCCCTTGCCGAGCGTGGGCGCGGCGGTCACGGACGGATCGGGGGCCAAGGCGATCTGGAAGTCGGTCGCGGCCAGCTGGCGGGAGCGCCAGGGAACCGAAGAGCCCCCGGGCATGATCGCGATGGTGCGGTCCTGGGCCCAGCGCCCGAGTGCATCCTCGGCCGAGTCACCCCGGCCATCGGGGTGGATGAGGCCGTCGGCGATGATCCCTGCCAGATGGGCCAGGGCGCGCTGTACTGGGGCGAGTCCCCAGCAATCGGCCGCGAGGGTCTCCAATGGGGTGCGGACCTCGTCGCCACCCTCCTTGATCGCGCTTGCCACGACCATTCGGGCCAGGTCGACGGCGCCTTGGCGACCGCGTCCGAACAGGTACATCCCCTTGCTACGCGCAGCGTGGCCGAGCGCGTGCAACTCGTCCCAGGTCGTCGGGGCGGTCCATCCGTACTGCTTGAAGACGGTGGACGAGTACCACTGACCGCGCACCTCACGGACCCATGGGATGGACACCAGGGTGTCGCCCAGGCCGCCAGCCGCCGTGGTGCCCGCCACGAGCTGCTGCCCGGACGAGGTGAGTGCAGGCGTGAGGTCGGTCACCTGGCCGGTCAGCTCCGCCAACGCGAGCCCGCCCAGACCTCCGCTCAGCAGGGCGTCCGGCGGGTTGTCCTCCGCCAGGCGTGACAGCACGTCGGCCGCGATCGTCTTCGTGCCACTGGTGGTGGCGCGGGCCGGAACGGAGCGAGTGGTGAGCAAGGTGGCGGCCCGCTCGAGGATGTCGCGGCCGAACTCGGTCTCGTCAACCAGCACGGACACGCTGGAGCCTGAGGCAAGCCCGAAGGGGTTGCCGGGGCCGGGTGTGACGGTGGCGCTGGGGGCTGGCGTCGGCGTGGACGGGGTGCTGCTGGCCCGACAACCCATCATGCTGAGCGCCCCGCTGGCCCCGGCAATCTGCAACAGGCTGCGCCGGGTGGTGCTCACCACTCCCACCCCACCCCGTAGAGGTGGCCGAGCACGGGGGAGTCGATGCGCAGGGAGTAGATGCCGGGAGCGACGGCGGGCAATGGATCCTGACCCTCCGCTGACTCGGGTTCAGCATTGGGGTCGGGCAGCGGGCCGAAGCGGTACACCTGCCGCGGCACCCGGTTGGGGCTGAGGAAGTTGAGGCGCAGCTGGGTCATCATCGTGGGACGGGTGAACCGGACGGTGACCACCTGCCCCGGATCGTCGTCGGCCACCCAGAACCGGGTGGCGAACTGGTGCACCTCCCCGCGTGACAGCTGGCGATCGAAATGGAAGCGAGTGAGGTGGAGGTGCTCGTTCGGCCCGAGGATCCGCTCATGCTGCTCGATCCAGCCGCCGAACAGGGCTTCGGATTCCAGATCGAAGCCAACGGAGTTGTTCATCAATTTCAGGCCGTAGCCGTCCGCGCCGTCAGTCAATGCACGCACGCGGCGCAACTGCACGATCTCCTCGGGGGCGCGGTGCTCGCGGAAGGTGTAGACATAGGTGGCCTCGAGCAGCTCGAAGGGGCCGGACACCTCGAAGGGGGTCGGCGTGACGGCAACTCCCTTGGCCCGGTACAGCGGTTCCAGCCGCGCGACCCAGTGCGGCAGATTGGAACAGATGGCTTCCCAGAGCCGGATGGACGGGTTCTCCCTACCCACCTCGACGTTGGCGAGGGTGGAGCGGGCAATGACCCCGTTGAGGGCGTTCACGAGGTCCAGCTGGCGCATCCCGTCCTCGCGACGCAGCTGCTTCAGCACCTCCCCGAAGCTTTCCACGCCCAGCATCGTCGCACGTCAGGCCGTGAACAGGGCCCATTGACCTTCTGGCCGGAACGCCTCGTGACGCGAAATGCGTGACGAATGCTGCGCTGTGGATGTGTTCAGGTTGCGGCGTGACGCCATCGCTGTGATGGAATATCCTGTCGCAGCCGAGCGCGGCAATAGAATTTTGTGAGCATGGAGTGAATCAGTGAGTTTGTTGTCGGCAGCGACCCTGCTGTTCCTGGTCATGGACCCGGTGGGAAATGTGCCGATGTTCCTCACGGCACTGCGCAAGGTCGCGCCCGCGCGCAAGCAGCGGGTCATAGTGCGCGAACTGCTGATCGCGCTGGTCATCATGGTGGCCTTCCTGTTCGCCGGGCAGGGAATGCTGGCCTACCTGCACGTCAGCAAGGAGGCGCTCACCACCGCCGGCGGCGTGATCCTGCTGCTCATCGCACTGAAGATGATCTTCCCCACCCCGGAGACCACCCTCGAGGAACCCGTGGCGGGGGACGAGCCGTTCATCGTCCCGCTCGCGGTGCCCTACACCGCCGGGCCGTCGGTGCTGGCGACAGAGATTCTGCTGATGAGCCAAGACCCTGGCCGCTGGTACGTCTGGCTCGGTGCTCTGCTCGTTGCGTGGACCCTGTCGGCGGGAATCCTGTACTGCTCGGGTTTCCTGGAACGGATCCTGGGCGAGCGGGTACTCACCGCCCTGGAGCGCCTGATGGGCATGATCCTGGTGCTGGTGGCCGTCCAGCAGTTGCTGGACGGCATCCAGCAGTTCTTCCTCGTGCAGAGGTAGGTCAGGGCCAGAGGCTCAAGACGAAGCAGCCCCAGGCGGATAGGTCAGACGCGGGGGCGGATCCAGGCCGGGTCGCGCCCGATCAGGGCCACCAGCTGCTCTTCGTAGCTGGCGCCTGGACGCACCTCCTGGCGTTCCCCGAACTGACCCGAGCTGCGCAGCATCTCCTCCTGCTGCTCCATTCCCCTGAACAGTGCCTCGGCAACCACCGGGTCGAGGTCGGCCGTGATGCCCTGGGAGCGGGCGAGGTCCCAGGTGTGCATGAACACGTCCGGCAGGTAGAACTCCTCCAGCACGTCGGTGACCGGGCGCTGGCCGAAGTGCTCGCTGTCGAGCAGCAGCTGAACGCTGGCCGGGTCATCGAGCAAGGCCTGGACCTCGTCGGTGTGGGCGTGCCACGCGCCAGCGGGATCGTCGTCCACGCTGGGCACCTCGCCCCAGGTGACCGCGCTGGCGGTGAGCTGGCGGGGCCACTCGACGAGGTGGCGGACGACATCGCGGGCCGTCCACTCCTTGACGGGGGTGGGGGCGTCCCAGTCGCGGGTCTGGTCGACCTTCTCGGTGAACTCGTAGGCGGCGGCCCGGTGTCGCTGGCCGATGGTGGGCTGGTTGTCGCTCATGGCGCCAGTCTGCCGCAACGCCCTGACAGTTTTCAGCACCTCTGCGGGTGCGGTGGGCGACCCGCTCGGATGTCCGTCCCGGTCAGTTCCGGTCGGCGGATGCCTGCGCGAGCACGGCCTCGCGGCTGGCCTCGTGGCGGGGTCGTCCGCCGGCCAGATGGCCGGAGAACAGCACCACCATCAGCGTCGAGATGGGCATCAGCAGCAGGGCGGTGCGCAGACCGACAAGGTCACCCACCCGTCCGACCAAGGGCGGGAAGACGATGAACGACAGGCGCAGCAGCCAGTTGACCACCGACAGACCAGCGCCGTGTGGGAGGCCGGGGATGTTGTCGCCGGCGACGTAGACGGCCGGGACGACCGTCGCGACACCCCAGCCGGCCAGCGCGAAGCCGAGCAGCGTCAACGGGATCGACTGGAAGGCCAGTGCTGCCAGCATCGCGACGGTGGCGACGCCGCAGCCCAGCCGGGCGGTGCTGCGGTAGCCCAGGCGGTCGGTCAGCGCGTCGCCGGTGAAGCGTCCGATGGTCTGCGCCCCGACAAGGGCCGCGAGGCCCATGCCCGCCAGCGCGGGTGCGGCGCCCAGTGCGTCGTGCAGGTAGATCGCGGCCCAGTTGAAGCCGGAGTCCTCGATCTCGGCGGCGAAGGCGCCCATCAGGCCCAATGCCAGCAGGTGTGGCCACAGGGTGCGGGGGATCGGCGACCTCGAGCGCGGGTTGTCGTCGGCGGTCTCCTCGGTGATCTCGGTGTCGGGACCCTTGAGCAGGAAGGGGCGCAGGGCGATGTTGACCACCAGCATGATCGCGGCGGCGACCAGGGAGTGCTGCCACAGCGGCAGGTCGATGCCGGCGAACAGCGATCCGAGCAGGCCACCGGAGAAGGCACCGACGGACCAGAAGCCATGGAAGGTGTTGTTGATCGAGCGCGGATAGTGCTTCTGGACGCGCAGACCGTGGGCGTTCATCGCGATGTCGGTGTAGACGTCCGTGGCGCTCATCAGGAACAGACCCACCGCGAACCAGATCGGGGCGGGTGCGTTGAGCACCACCAGGCTGCACAGGATTTGCGCGATCTGGGCCCAGACCGCGACGGTGCCGGACGAGAAGCGACGCATCATACGGGCGGTGAAGAAGCCGGTGATGAGCCCGCCGAAGGGTCCCAGGGCGATGGCCAGGCCGAAGAAGGTGTTCGACAGGCCCAGGTTGTCGCGGATCAGTGGGTAGCGCGGCAGCATCGTGGCCATGGTGGCGCCATTGAGCCAGAAGAGGGCGGCGACGGCCCAGCGGGCGCGACGGTACTGCTGCGGGACGGACTGCATGTGGGTGGCACCTGTCATTGTCGAGTTTGCTGATGTTAACGATCTCGCGGATCGCTCAGCCAGCCTGGAGGTCACCGTCCACGTAGAACCAGCGCCCGGCCCGGCGCTCGAATCGGGAGCGTTCGCGCAGCACCTCCCGCGATCGTCCGTCCCGGTAGTGGGCCGCGAAATCGACGACGCCGCTCTGGTCGTCCGGGCCGCCGTCCACGACGTCGAGGATCTGCAGGCCAGTCCACTCCAGATGGCCCGAGCGGACGTCGTCCGGACGCGTCCGCGGGTGCCAGGTGCGGAAGAGGTGGTCGTCGTCTCCCAGGGCGAAGGCCGTGTAGCGCGAGCGCATCAGGGCCACGGCGGTGGGCGCGAGTGCTCGTTGTTCCAACACCGGCTGGCAACAGGTGGCGTAGTCGTCCGATCCGCAGGGGCAGCGCATGGCGACGATCATCCCGCATTCGGCGTGTCCACAGCAGCGGTGAGGCGAGCCTCGCCTTGGATGCGTACGGCGCTGGTTGGCTCCACACTTGTCACCGGTCGAGGGGAGAACCATGTCAAGCGATTCCACCACAGCTGAGCACACCGGTGAACTGCACTCCAAGAGCACCGGCGGGCTGCTGAACTGGCTGCGCGCCGCAGTGCTGGGCGCCAATGACGGCGTCGTCAGCCTGTCGGGGCTGGTGATCGGTGTCGCTGCGGCCGGGGCCTCGCACGGCGCGATCTTCACCGCCGGAATGGCCGGTCTGGCTGCCGGAGCGCTGTCGATGGCGGTGGGAGAGTATGTGTCAGTCTCCACGCAGCGCGATACCGAGATGGCCCTGATCGCCAAGGAGCGCAAGGAGCTCGCGGACGATCCCGAGGGCGAACTGCTGGAACTGGCGGGAATGTACCGGCAGAAGGGCCTGTCGGCCGACCTGGCCCTCGAGGTCGCCTCCCAGTTGCATGCCCATGACGCCCTGGCTGCCCATGCCGAGACCGAGCTGGGCATCGACCACGAGGCCTTCACCAACCCCTGGCAGGCCGCGGTCGCGTCCATGGTTGCCTTCACGGTCGGCGCGCTGATCCCGCTGGCCGCGGTCCTCCTGACGCCTCCATCCCTGCGCATCACCCTGTGCGTCGTGGCTGCGGCCGTCGCGCTGGCCTTCACCGGCTTCACCAGCGCCAAGCTCGGTGGGGCGAACCCATGGCGCGCGCTCGTCCGCAACATCTGTGGCGGCATGCTCGCGATGGCGATCACCTACGGCATCGGCTCCATCGTTGGTACCCAACTTTGAGGCGGGGTTCTGGCGCCCGGACGCGTCGGACGGCCTGTCTAGGCTGAGGTCATGACACCGCAGGATTGGGCCCGGCAAAGAGTCGCTGGCCTGTTGCGTTCCAAGGTCGCCGGCCCGGACGCCGAAGTGCGCGCGCGTGAGATCTGGGGCTCGGAGGGAGAACGCTGGTTCAGCCCTGACGACCCGATCTGGCGCGTCAATCAGGACCCGGCGATGTATGCGGGCGGGGTCTGTGCACTCTTCCTGCAGTCGCTGCACCCGGGGCCGATGGCGGGGGTCGCGCAGCACGACAACTACCAGGGCGACCCCTGGGGACGGTTGCAGCGCATCTCCAACCACATCGCCGTCACCACCTACGCGCCGATCCCGATGGCCGAACAACAGCTCGCCGTGGTTCGTCGAGTGCACGACTTCGTCGTCGGGGAAGACCACCGTGGCCGTCCATACTCGGCCAGCGACCCGCACCTGTTGCGCTGGGTGGCGGTCGCCGAGACCTGGAGTTTCCTGCATGCCCACCAGCGCTGGGGTCGACGTCCGCTCACCGCCGCCGAGGCGGACACCTATGTTGCGCAGTCGGCGCTGGCGGCGCAGAAGCTGGGCGCCACCGGTCTGCCGATGACGGTGGCCGAGTTGGAAGCACAGCTGGAGGCCTATCGCGCCGAGCTGGAGACCACGGCCGATGCCCTCGAGGTGGTCGACTACCTGGTGAACCGGGCGCCGGTGCCAGCGGTGGCACGCCCGGGCTTTCGGATGGTGGTGTCAGGCGGCATCGACCTGCTGCCTGAGTGGGCCCGTTCGATGCTGCAGATCAGGGACGACTCAGCGCTGCGATTCGTCCGTGGGGCAAGCGGCGCGACGGCGACAAGGGTCCTTGGCTGGGCGCTCGTGAACCCGGACGGGACCCACAACCGCTAGGTCGCAGACACTGGAGTGGGTGGCTCTCCAGCAGCGTTCAGCAAGGAGAACCACCCACGTATGGGGATGGTCGGTGTCAGCCGCGAAGTGCCTGGCGCACGGCTGACTTGGCGTGGTTCAGACGCGATGCGTGCTGCACTGTCGCGTGCGAGCTGCCGGAGTGCTCGGTGCCGGCGGGGTGCTGGGCGGACGGACGGGTGAGGGCGGGGCTCTTTGCCTCGCCTCCGAGCAGCGCGCGACGGATCGCGGGAGTGTTTGCGGTGGTGACCATGGTCATGGGTGTCCTCCTCCAAGAAGGTGTCGTGACACCGGGCCGCGCCGACGGGGGAAGCGGCCGGCGCTGGCGTTCTCGAAGCACATCGCCTCGATCTGGAGACCAGTGTGCGCGCTCAATGTTTCGAGAACCTGTGCCCGGGTTACGAACAGGTTGAGAGTGGCTGAACGCCAGCTGGGGAGGCCACGGTAGGTCGGGCCCTCCGCACCGAACCAGCGCGATGTGACTATTCTACCGGCAACGTTAGACGAGGCAATAGCTCAGCTGGTCGAGTTCTCAGGTACCGCGGTGGCCTCGTCCCGGAAGACGATCCACCGCATGGCCGCATACATGTAGACGGCTTCACAGGCGCCGGCGATCACCCGCGCGACCAGCTGCGGGAGGCCCAGGTGCGTCAGGCCGCTCCCGACCCCCAGAATCAGGGCCAGGTAGTTGACCAGCACCACCGCCACATAGCGGACGGATTGCTTCGCGACCGAACCGTGCGACTGGAAGTTGAACCACCGGTTCAACAAATAGGCCAGCGAGAGCGCGGTGCAGTAGGCGATCGTCAGCGCCACGGGGCTCGGCAAACCGAGCTCGTTGTACAGCAGGTGCAGCAGCCCCAGATCGAGCGCGAAGGTCGTCCCGTTCAGGAGGCAATAGCCGACGAAGGTGTGGGGGACGATGCGTCGCAGTGGCCCGGGGAGCACGCGCCAGATCCCGTGCCGCAACGACAGGAACCACTGTGGGGCGCGGCTCTGTTCCTCCATGCCACAAGCCTAGGGGAGGGGCCAAGGTCGGGCCCGGTGGCACGTTCGGGGGCTGGCTCCCGAACCTTCCCCGAGCTGGCGCACACCCTGAGCCGGCGCACGAACCCCGAGCCTGTCGAGGGGCCCCGGCCAGTGACACTGAGAATCGGACGAATTGGACCACTTGAACGATCCAGTCGCCGATGTGCTCCGCTGGCGTCCGATTCTCAGTCGGTCTGTCCGGACGGGCTCCACTCCCGGCGACGTGTCTCCAGCAGGAGCCGGACCAAGTCGTCCGGCAGTGGCTCGGCGACGGTGAAGTGCAGTGCGCTCTTGGTCTGCTGGCGGCCCGAGATCTCGGACGACAGCGTGGCCAGGGTGCTGCCCGAGTGCGGGTACCAGCTCATGAACTTCTGGTGGGACAGGAAACCGCCGATGGCGTGCCCCTCGACGACGAAGGTCGGCATGTTGTAGCTGATCTTCTCGACCGCATCCGGATAGCCCTGGTGGACGAGGTCTCGGATGTGGGCCAGCGCTGCGCGCCGTTCGTCGGGCAGTTGGTCGAGGTAGTCGTCCACGGCGTTCATGGGCTCAGTATCCACGCCCCCCGCCAACGACCACGACCTGCGAGGCGAGCCGGCCGGGCTAGTGTTGGGGGCGGAACCCGCCGTTGCTCGTCGCCGTGATCTCGGAGGCTCGTGTCGTGCCCATTCCCCAGTCCTTTCGCGAGGTCGTCCCGCTCAGGGTGGCCGTCGCACTCGCAGCCAGTGGCCTTGCGGCCACGATGGCCACCCACACGGCCGTGCTGACCGGCCGGCTCCCGCACACTGCGGTCAGCGGCGGCCGGGTGACGGACCCCGCAGCCGGCCAGCGGTTGGCGGTCACCAGCTCGGTCTCCCTCGTGCCGGTCGCGGCGTTGGTGGCGCGCGGGGCTGGGTTCGCTGGCGGCTCGTCCCGGGCCGAACGTGCGGTCATGGGCGCCCTGGCCGTGGCCGCGCTGGGAAGTGTGCCCGCCCAGGTAACGGGCACCGCCTTCGAGCGGCGCTTCATGGCACCCACCGCAGCCGCGTTGGCCGTCGGACTGGGGCGACTGGCCCTCGAGCGCGACTGAACATCCAACGTCGTGGTCACCGGCTGCTGTCGATGACGCAGAAGAGGGTGCCAGCAGGGTCGGCCAGGACGACGAAGTCGGCGTCCTCGGGGTAGTCCCGTGCGACCCGCTTGGCGCCGAGCTGAACCAGCCGTTCCACCTCGGCCCGCTGTTCTTCAGGCGAGTCGGTCCACAGGTCCAGATGGGTGTTGTCCGTGGAGTCGAGGTGAAGATGAGGCCCCGGCGCCGAGGCGGGCACCAACAAGTCCGGATTCGCGCCCGGCTGGCACCGCAACGCCCGGCTCCAGAACGACGCCGTCTGCGCCGGATCGGAGTTCAGGACGACAGCGCCGATTCTGAGCATGGGTCCACGCCAGTGCGACGCTCCCCACAAGGGGCGTGCAGCGGGTGGAGTCCCGTGGGTCCCATTCCTCCCCATGCGGGAACTCGAGCGCCTATTCTCACGGCGTGCACGAACCGAACCGCACCACCCCCGTCCTGCTCGTCGTCGGTGGCGACAACATCGAGCGGATCCGTCAGGAACTGGCCGGACGTTACGCTCGTGACTACGAGATCAGCCTGGTCGGATCGGCCGCGCAGGCCTGTTCCCGAGCCACCGAGCTGATGGCCTCCGGCGCTCGGTTGGCGATGGTGGCCGTCGAGTGGCAGCTCAGCGACCTCGACGCGATATCCATGCTGAGCAAGTTCGGCGCGATCTCCCCCTCCACCAAGCGGGTATGCATGCTGCCGCCCGGCACCTTCCGCGAGGCGCTCCCGGCGCTGCGCGAAGCCCTCGCCCGCGGCGACATGGACGCCTACTTCACCATCCCCTCCGGGATGCGGGACGAGGAGTTCCACGCCGGCATCACCGACCTGCTGTCCGACTGGACCTGGACTTCTGGCGGGGTCGAGGTGGACGGCACCCAGGTGGTCACCGACTCTCACGGGCGGGTTGCCGAACTCCACGACTTCCTCTACCGGATGGGCATGCCGAGCAGGCTCTACCACGTCGACTCCGAGGTCGGGCGCGAGATCATCGCCCAAGCTGGCCCAGGTGCCGAACTGCCGCTGCTGCGCGATGCCTTCGGGACGATCATGTCCAACCCGAGCCTCGCTGAGGTCGGTGACCGCTTCTACAGCCCGGTCACCGACCTCGAGGGCCAGTGCCTGGACCTCGTGGTCATCGGCGCTGGCCCTGCGGGACTGGCGGCCAGCGTGTACGCCGCGTCCGAGGGCCTGTCGGTGGCGGCGGTCGACGCGTCCGCGATCGGCGGTCAGGCGGGCACGAGCTCGATGATCCGCAATTACCTCGGCTTCCCGCGTGGCATCAGCGGCATGCGGTTGGCGCAACGCGCCCGCACGCAGGCCTCCCGATTCGGGGCGCGCTTCCTGGCCGGTCACCCGGTGCAGTCGCTGCGCCCGATGGCCGCGGAGGACGGTTGCCACGAGTTGGTCATCGATGGCGTCGTGACCCACGCCCGCACCGTGCTCGTCTCCACGGGCGTCGCCTACCGTCGCCTTGGCGTCCAGGCGCTGGAGGAACTCGTGGGGCACGGCGTGAACTACGGCGCCGCCACCACCACCGCACGGGCCATGCAGGGGGGCCGGGTTTTCGTCGTGGGCGGCGGGAACTCCGCCGGCCAGGCCGCGCAGCACCTGTCCCGTTTCGCTGCGCACGTGACGATGGTGGTGCGACGCGACTCGCTGTGGGCGACGATGAGTGACTACCTCGTCCGCGAGCTGGAGGCCAACCCGCGGATCGAGCTGCGGTGTGCAAGCCAAGTCACCGACGGCGGTGGCGACGGACGTCTGGAGTGGTTGGAGATCACCGGCGCGGACGGGCGCGCGGAGCGCGTCGAGGCGGACGGGCTCTACCTGCTGCTGGGAGCTCGGCCCTCCTGCGGCTGGCTGCCGGAACAGATCGCCCTGGACGAGCACGGCTTCGTGCTCACCGGACGCGATGTTCCCAAGGAACGTTGGACCGGCAGTCTGCCGCCCGCCGAGCTGGCCACGTCGGTGCCCGGGATCTTCTGCGCTGGGGACGTCCGGTCCGGCTCCATGAAGCGGGTGGCGGCGGCCTCCGGCGAGGGGTCGGCGGTGGTCCCGCTGGTGCATGGGTACCTGGACGGGCGCTGAACTGCTGGGGCCCTCCCAGCACAGGAAGGGTTCAGCGACCGGGGGTGAGGTTGTCGCCTGATCAGGGGACATGCGCGGGCCCGTGCCCAGTTTTACACTCGGGGGAGTCGGCGCGTCGTGGCTGCGTTCGGATGTGGGGTTTGAGGTCTACTCGGGGGAGTGCTCAAGCCCTGCCGGGGCAGGGGACGTGCCGACTTCCCTTCCTTGACCGATGCGCCAGCTGTTCAGAGCTCGAACAGCCCATCCCGCTCGGCATGCGACAAGGCGTCGGGCACTCCGTGCACCGTGCGACCCAGGTGGCGGTACTTCGCCGAGACCCGACGCAGGTAGGTGTCCACGGTGGATTCAGACGCGGGCGGATCCATCATCCGTCCGACGGACTTGCGCGGAATCCCCTGGTGCAGCAGCTCCAGCACCTCGATCTCGCGCGGCGCCAATCGGGGCAGCAGCGAGGGGTCCTTGATCAGCACGTCCGCAAGCTGGCTGCTCACCGCGAAGTCCCCCTGTGCTGCTGAGGTGATGGCGCGCACCAGCCCGTCCAATGGGTCGTTCTTCAGGGCCAGCCCGAGTGCGCCAGCGGCGACGGCGGTGCGGATCGGCAGTGGACGTAGCTCGGCGGTGTAGATCACACTGGGGATGGCCAGACCGGTGAGCCGTTCGATGATGTCGGGGCCGGTGAGGGCGTTGTGGAGCTGCAGATCCACCAGCACCACGTCCACCGACTCGGTCGCGAGCCGGGCGAACAGCTCGTCCTCGTCGGTGGCCGAGAAGGTGACCTCGATCAGACCGTCGGTCTCCTGCTCGAGCGCCGCGAGCCCGGCCAGCACGACCGGGTGGTCATCGATCGCGGCCAGTCTCACCTGCGGGGTCATGTCGGCACCACGATGCGGGAGAAGCCCTCGTACACGTCCATGCGTCCTCCCAAGGTGCTGGTGGCAGTCTTCCAGAGCCCCAACTGAGCCGGAATGGGGTCGAGGATGACGACCGTCGCTGCGCGCGGTGTGGCGGAGACATTGAGCGTCTGGCCGGCAAAGGATGGCTCACCCACGCGATCAAGCAGTTCGCGCGCGACGCCGAGTGCTTCGTCGGTGTCGTCGCGGGAGAGGCTGGAATTGGGTCGCCAGCCGGCTGCCCGCAGCCGCCGCATGCTGTCGATGAGTTTGAGTTGTGCTGGCCCCAGCACCAGTTCGTCGCGCACCGAGATCTCCAGTTCTGCAGCCAGGGCACGCACGGCAGGGTCGGCCGGGTCCAGCTCCCCCGCCGCGACTCCGCGCAGCAGCGGGATGGTCTCCGAGTTCACCTGCTCGCTCCAGTAATGGTCCAGTCGGGCCAGCTGGTGCATCTGCGCGGTGGCAGCCTGGGTGATGATGCGTGCCCGCGCCGCATCCTGGGCCTGGGCGGAGATCGCCTTGCCCACGAAAGACCCCGCCATGGTCACCAGCGGCACGCCCGCGGCCATGATGATGGCGTTGCCGAAGTGGACGAAGGTCACGGGGGCCCCGAAGTGGATCAGCGGGAAGGCGACCATGCAGCCCGTCACAAGCACTGCCGTCGCCACGCACTCACGAGAAGTGCGACACAACATCATCACCTGCAGCAGCATCCCACTCGCCCAGGCCGTCCAGTACAGGTAGAGCTGGGTCTGGCCGGGCGGAATCATCCAGACGTTCACCGCCATCGGAACCAGTGTCAGCGGCACCAGCCCCCGTGCCTCGTTGACGGTGAGAGGGCGCCGTCGGACAAGCCAGACCAGACCGGACGCGACTACGGGATAGCCGACATTCATCAGGGCTCCGAGCCAGACCGGCTCCATCAATGGGACGATCAAGGCCCCCATCAGCGCGACGACACAGATCGTCGGGACGACGCTCCACACCAGGGCCCGGCTGACCTCGGGGTCGACGTCGCCGCCCGAGCCCCACGTCACGGTCCCACTGGTGCCCTCCTCGGGCCAACACAGCCGCACCTGCGTGCCTGCGCCGGGACGTGAATCGATCACCGCTCGCCCGCCCAGGTCATCAAGGCGTTCCACCACGGATCGCTGCAGGCCGAGGCGACGGCGGGGCAGCCGTGAGGGGTCGAAACCGACCCCGTCGTCCCGCACGAGCACCGTGCAGACGCCGGGGCCGTTGGTGCCCAGGATGACGGTGCAGCTCGTGGCTCTGGCGTGCTTGCGCACATTGCTCACCGCTTCGTGCACCGCGGCCGCCAGTCCTTCGGCAACCGTGCGGGGCAGGCGGCCGGCGTCGCCACTGACCTCCACGCCGACCTCGGCGAGCAGGGGGTCAGCGCCCAAGAGGTCGCGGAGGTTGGGGAGGGCCTCCTGGCCGGTCGGACGGAAGAGTTGTTCCACGGCGGCACCGCATTCGGCGACCGCCTGTTCGGAGGTGACGACGTTGCGCCCACGGGCCACGGCGTGCAGGGCATGCAGGACGTGGTCGTGCAGCAGCCGGGCGGCCTCCCGGCGGGCGTCGGACGCCAGGTTCTGGGCGACGTGGGCCGTGCGGGCGACCCGGGCCAGGCGGGCCTCCTGCTCACGGCGATGGGCCATGCGCAACAGCCCCTCGCTGGCCAGCAGAAAGGCCATTACCGGCTGCCACAGGAATAGCGAGTCAACCAGATTGAATCGAGTCGGCGTCCAGCCTCCGATGCGCGGAGACAAGACCTCGAAGACCGACAACAAGGCGAGCCCAGCCAGTACCCAGCGCCAGCGGCCTGCCTGTTCCAGGGTGAGCACGACCAGCACGACAACAGGCAGGCAGAAGATGCCAGGAGCCCACAGGTCATTGGGGACGAGTGCTGCGCGTTGCGGCAGGAGCAACCAGATCATCACCGGCACCGCGGCGCAGAGCACCGTGAGCAGCCGACGGGAGTGCAACCGGGCCGCGATCGCGATCGTGCAGGTCGCATGTACCAGGAAGAGCAGGGTGAGGCCCACGGCTGGCCATGAGTGCTGGAGAGCGGGTTGCCGCAGCAACGGAAAGAGCGCGGTGAGGGCGATCGGCACCATCACCACGAGCCCAGCCGCGCGGATCGCGTCGTCCGCGACTGGCATCCATGGGCGCGCCCCACGATGCAGCCGTTGGAGCATCGGACTCTGCGTGGGGGCAACTGAGTCGGTCACGGGAACCTCGGGGTGGGGCAAGGTCTGGCGGTTGTCTGCCAGCATCTCACCTCTCGACGCCGTCCACCCCGTCTCCTGGGATCTGGGCTGTCTCGGCCACGGTGAGGGTCCTGCGGCGCCGTCGGGCTGGGTCCGGCACCGGGACCGCTGCCAGCAGCGCCCTCGTGTAGTCGTCGCGCGGGTGCATGTAGACCTGCTCGACGCTGCCCTGCTCGACGATGCGTCCCTCCCGCATCACCGCCACCCGGTCAGCCACCGTCTTGACCACGGCAAGATCGTGGGAGATCAGCAGCACCGCCAGCTGGTGTTGGTCACGCAGGTCGGTGAGCAGGTTGAGGATCTGCGCGCGCACCGACACGTCCAGCGCCGAGACGGGTTCATCGGCAACGAGCAGCCGTGGCTGCGAGGCCAGCGCCCGGGCGATGCCGATACGTTGGCGTTGCCCGCCAGAGAACTCGTGCGGGTAGCGGGTGGCGAACCGCGGATCCAGCCCCACCTGCACCATCAGCTCAGCGATCCGCTCGTCCGAACGTGGCAGGTCGAAGTTGGCCAGCACATTGCGGATCGTCTGCCCGACGCGCTGGCGGGGGTTCAGCGAGGCATAGGGGTCCTGGAAGACCATCGCCATCTCCCGGCGCAGGGGACGCATCCGCCTGGCAGACAGGTGCGTGATGTCCTGCCCGGCGAAGGTGATGGTGCCCGCGTCGGCATCGAGCAGCCGCAACGCCATCCGGGCGACGGTCGACTTGCCGGAACCGGATTCCCCGACCAGGGCGAGCGTCTCGCCGCGGCGCACCTCCAGGTCCACGTCGTCCACGGCGTGGGTCGTCGAACCGCGGCTGAGCAGTCCACGGGCACTGGTGAAGGTCTTGTCCAGGCCATCCAGCCGGAGCACCACCTCTTGGTCAGCCATCCTGACCTCCCTGGCGCTGCGTCATCGTCGCCCGCAAGGCGTCGACCTGGCTCGCGTCGGCATGGCACGCGGCCAGGTGGCCCGGACCACCCGGACGTTCCCGCAGCTCCGGGACGATCGTGTGGCAGGCCTCGCCGACCGAGTCCGCCACAGCGCACCGGGGGTGGAAGGGGCAACCGGGCGGTCGGTCGACGCCGCTGGCCGGAACCCCGGGCAGGGTCGGGAGGCGTCCTGCGACCGCGTCCAGCCGGGGCATCGAGGCCAACAGGCCGACGGTGTAGGGGTGGCCGGGACGCTCGAAGATGGTCTCCACGTCGGCGGTCTCCACGAGCCGTCCGGAGTACATGACGGCCACCTCGTCGGCGACCTCCGCGACCACGCCCATGTCGTGGGTGACCAGCACCATGGCCATGTCGAGGCGCTGCACCAGGTCGACCAGCAGGTCGAGCACCTGTGACTGGACGGTGACGTCGAGGGCGGTGGTGGGTTCGTCGGCCACCAGAACGCTGGGTTCGTTGACGATGGCCATTGCGATCATCGCACGCTGGCGCATGCCGCCGCTGAACTCGTGCGGGTAGCGTCGCGCGGCCTGCCGAGGGTCACGGATCCCGACCTCGCCGAGCACCTCGGCGGCGCGGGTCTCGGCCTGCGCCCGGGTGGCGTCGTGGCGCAGCCGGTAGGCGTCCCCGATCTGGCGTCCGACGGTGCGATAGGGGTTCAGGGCGGCGAGCGCGTCCTGGAAGACCATCGCGATCTGTTGGCCACGGACGCCCTCGCGCACCTTCTCGGGTGCGCTGACCATGTCCTGTCCGCCGACCAACAGCTGCCCGCTGACCTGGGCGCTGTCAGGCAGCAGACCGAGGCAGGCCAGGCCCGTGACCGACTTGCCGGAACCGGATTCCCCGACCACGCCGAGCACCCGGCCGCGATTCAGGTCGAAGCTGACCCCGTCGACGGCGCGCACCTCGCGCGGGGTGCCCGCATTGAAGGTGACGTGCAGGTCGCGCACGCTCAGTGCTGTCGTGTCCAGCTCATCCACGGCGGATCCTCGGGTCGATCAGGCCCTGGGCAATGTCCACGACCAGGTTCGCGACAATGACCAAGGCCGCTCCGAACAGGCTGGTGCCGACCACCAGGCCGAGGTCGCGGCGGGAGACGGCGTCGATCAACAGCTCGCCGAGGCCATGGATGCCGAACACTCGTTCGGTGAAGACCGCGCCGCCCAGCAGGCCAGCGATGTCCAGGCCCACCATCGTCGTGATCGGTACCCACACGCCGCGGCGGGCGACGCGCAGCACGCTGCGCCGCGGGGCCCCGGTGGCGCGCAGGGCAAGCAGGTGGTCCCCGCCCAGTTCGTCCAGCATCTGGTTGCGGGCAAAGCGCAGGTAGCTGGCCGCGAACAGCGCCCCCAGCACGAACCACGGCGTCACCAGGTGCCAGGCCCAGTCGACGGGGCTCTCGGCGAAGGGCACATAGCCGCTGACCGGAACGGAGTTCAGGTAGAAGCCGAAGACCAGCAGGGCCAGCAGGCCGAGCAGGTAGGTGGGGGTGGCGATCAGCACCAAGGTCAGCCCCCGCAACAACTGGTCAACCCAGGTGTTGCGGCGCAGCGCGGCCAGCACGCCGCCGGACATCCCGAGGGCGACCGCGACGACGATGGCACCGAGCGCGATGGACGCGGTGATCGGCAGCCGCTGCCATATGAGCTGAGTGACGGGTTGGCGCAGTTCGAAGCTGAAGCCGACGCACGGGGCGGCGCAGTGGATCGCCTCGTTGCCGGCCCCGAAGGTCCGTCCGACGAACAGGCCCTTCACGAAGTCGACCCACTGCACGAAGGCCGAGCGGTCGGTCTGCATGAAGGCCTTGATCTGGGCCAGCCGGTCGGGGTAGCAGGGGCGTCCGCACATGACGCGGGCCGGGTCGACGGCGCTGCTGAAGAAGAGCAGGTAGACCGCCAAGGAGATCAACAGCAGGACGAGGGCCGAGGCGGCGATGCGCCGCAGGATGTAGCGAGTCACTGCGCGTCCTGTTCGGTGCGGACGTCGAAGGCGTCGCGCAGGGCATCGCCGACGAGGGTGGAGCCGAGCACCAGAAGGAAGAGCGCGGCGCCCGGGAAGAGCAGGTACCAGGGGTCGGCGCCGGTGTAGGTCCAGGTGATGGAGTTGCCGATCAGGCGTCCCAGCTCCGGGGTCTGCGGACCCACGCCGATACCGAGGAAGCTCAGGCCAGCGCCCGTCCCCACGAAGCCCGGGAACTGCAGCGCCACGATGACGACGATGGTGCCCACAAGATTCGGCAGCAGCTCACGGGTCAGCACCGCCCGGTGCGTGGCACCCGTGGAGCGCGCGGCCGTGACGTAGTCCCGCGCCGCGAGCACCTTGGCCTGGCCCGCGACCAGCCGGGCGGTTGACGCCCAGCCGAAGAAGGCCAGCGAGGCCATGATCAGCAGCGGACGGGAGAAGGAGTCGGGCACGACGAGCTGGATCGCAATCAGGAAGAGCAGCGAGGGGAAGCCGAACATGAAGTCGACCACCCGCCCCAACACCGTCTCGACCCAACCGCCGAAGTAGCCGATCGACAAGCCCACCAGCACGCCGATCCCCGCCGCCAGCACGGTGGCGCCGGTGGCGATCAGCACGGACGTGCGGGTGCCGTAGGCGATCAGGGCCAGCAGGTCACGTCCCGTGCCGGGTTCGACGCCCAGCCAGTGGGTGGACGAGACACCACCCATCGGCCCGATCGGCACGCCGCCGGTGGCGGCGTCGATGGCGGCAGAGTCAAAACGAACAGGGTCCTGCCCGGTGATCGCGCTGATCAGCGGGGCGCACAGCCCCAGCAGCGCGACCATGGTCAGGCAGGCCAGGCCGATCCGGGCCTGAGTGGTGCGCAGCATTCGTCGCCAGGCGGAACGTGGACGAGGGCCTGAACTGGGACGAACGGCGGGTGGGGCAG
>NZ_BAAAKI010000001.1:66488-74841 GCF_039527675.1 Luteococcus sanguinis | reverse complement strand
TCGGACGAGGAGGCGGCACCCGGGATGACCGATGCCGGCTGCGTCACGGCTTCTTGAGGCCTTGGGCCAGGGCGTTGGTGTAGCTCGGGAAGCTCGGGATGTAGGAGCCACCCACATTGGAGCCGTAGATGAACGCGTTCTTGTTGTAGACCAGCGGCACCACCGGAGCGAGCGCCATGGCCTGCTTGTCGATGGCCGCCCAGGCGGTCTTCGACTTCTCCGCGTCGGTCTCCTGGCTGGCCGCCAGGATGGCGGCATCCAGCGCGTCATCCGACAGGCGGGCCATGTTGTAGTTGCCGTTGCCGATCTCGGAGCTGGCCAGGATCGGCTGCAGCGCGGCATAGGCCGAGGGGTAGTCGGCCTGCCACCCGCCGAAGCCCAGGTCGAAGTCGCCACTCTTGGTCAGGGTGTCGGTGGCCTTGTCGGCGTCCTGGCTGACCACGTTCACGGTGAGGCCGACGGCCTTCAGGTCGCTGACGATCGAGCTGGCCATCGTCCCCTGCTCGGGGTTCGAGGAGTCGACGACGAGCTTGAGCGCAGGCACCGTCTTGCCCTGCAGCAGTTCCTTCGCCTTGGCCTGGTCTCCGGTCGGTTCCGCCGGGTAGAGGTCGTAGTCGGCCTGGCCGATGATGCCGGGCGGCATCAGGGTGGTGGCGATGTCGCCGCCGTATACCGGACCGCCCTGGATGGTCTGCACCTGCTGCTTGTTGACGGCGTAGTTGATGGCCTGGCGCACCGCCAGGTCCTTCAGACCGGGGCGGGTGGTGTTCATCACGAGGTAGCTGATCGCGCCCGAGGGGGAGACGTAGACGCGCTGCTTCAGCGATGCGTCCGCATTCACCTTCGTGATCAGCGCCGCCGTGACCGAGGGGCCGGTCGCGTTCTTGTCGTCACCGGAGTCGGAGGCCATCCGCTGGGCGGAGGTCTCCGGGTTGAGGCCCATCTCGTAGTCGATCTGGTCGGGCCAGGCCGGGCGCACGGTGTCGGTGGCGGCGTCCCAGTTCGGGTTGCGGACCAAGGTCACCTTCGAGCCGACCTGGTAGTCCTTCACCATGTAAGGGCCCGACGACGGCGGGGTGTGGTCATAGGCGGGAATGCCCATGCCCTTGGTGGCGGGCACCGGTGCGAAGGCTGGCATCGAGGTGATCCAGGGCCAGTCGGCGAAGGGGCGGACGAGGTGGAAGATGATCGTCTTCTCGTCCGGCACCTCGATCGAGTCCAGGTGCTTGCCATTGGAGGGGCCGGTGTAGTCGGAGGCACCGTCGAGCAGCACCTTGTGGTAGCTCAGGCCGCCCTGCAACTGCTCGTCGAAGCTGCGCTCCAGGCCGAACTTCACGTCGGCGGCAACGATGGCGCTGCCGTCGGAGTACTTCAGCCCGTCCTTGAGGGTGTACTTCCAGGTCTTCCCGTCGTCGGTGGTGGTGCCGGTGTCGGTGGCCAGGTCGGCGACGAGCTCGGTGTCGGCGCTGGGGTCGGTCTTCCACGCGGTCAGGCCGCGGACGATGTAGTGGATCCCCGAGGTGGCCAGATTCTGGCTCATTGCAGGGTCGAAGTGGATCTCCTTCGACGAGCTCAGGATCTTCAAGGTGCCGCCCTTGACCGGGGTCTGGGTGGTGAATGCATTGCTGCCGGCGCCCGCCGAACCGGACGCGGTGCCCGCGCCGACGGAGGTGGAAGACGTGGGATTTGCGTTGCATCCGACCAAGCCGATCGCAGCGGTGGCGAGGCCGAGTCCGAGCAGTTCGCGACGGTTCATGACGTTCTCCTGTGATGGGGCGCCAAGTGGGCAGCGCCGAGGCTCGAGTATATGCGGCGGATATTTCTCGGTTCCTGCCCCTGGTTTCTCGGTTCCAGCCCTTGGTGCGACCGCAGATGCTTGCCCCAACCCCTTTCGGCTGTTGGCGTACATGCGGCCGGGAAGGTTGTCCACCGCCATTTCGCCGGTATTTTCCGGGGAGCAGCCTGCATCGTCCGTCCAGAAAGAGGCTCTCGTGGCCATCAACATCAACCTTGACGCCCGCACCGACGTGGACCCCGCGGCCCAGCCGATACCTCGGTCATTCGTCGGCTATGACCCACAGGTCTCGGACGAGATCTCGTGGAACGCGAACCGCGGCGTCTTCGTGCTGGAGGAACAGGCGCAGAACGAAAGCCTCGCCACCTTCACTCATGAGGGGCTGGTGAAACTGGTCGCCGAACTCGAGGGCATCGAGCACCTCGAGACCCCGGAGGGGCCGCGGCAAGCGCTGCTGGGACGGATCCTGCCGCCCGGCGATCCGGTGCGTGACGCGCTGGTCAACCGTGCCGTCGACTCCACCGCGCAGGTCTCCAGCTTCGACACCTCCGACCTGGAGTCGATGCCAGCCGCCGAGCGCTACAGCCCGCGCTCCCGGCGCACCTTCCTGCTCAACCTCTACCCCGACAAGTGGGTCTGGGCGCCCGAGGACGAGGCCGACATCGTGGCCCGCACCGCCGCTGGTGGGTCGTGGCGTGAGCCGTGGATGACCGGTGGGCGTCGCCAAGGCATCGAGTCCGGCGATCGGGTCTTCCTGGTTCAGGCCGGCCCTGGCAACCGCGGCATTCGCGGTGCGGGTATCGTGCACACCCCCGTCTACCAGGCCGAGCACTGGGACGATCCGAGCAAGGTCGGCAACTACGTCGACATCACCTGGGACGTCCTGCTCCCCGAGGAGCGGATGATCGACCTCTCGGTCGTCCAGCAGCGGGTGCCCGGCTACGGGTGGACACCGCAGAAGGGCGGCGTGGAGCTGCACCAGCCCATGGCCGAGCAGTTGGAGGAGTTGTGGGCCGAGCACCTCGGCGACGGCAGGCCCACCATGGTGCGACCCGAACCGGGCTGGTCGTCCGAGGATGCGCGACGCCGCACGCTGGGCGCCGAGGCGGCCCAACGTGCGCTCGAGCAGCTCGTCGCCGATGGCTGGGAGGTCGTGGCGGCCCACGCCGACCTTCCCTTCGATGCCATGCTCACCCGCGACGGCGAGAACCGCTTCCTGCTGGCCAAGGCGATCGAGACCGCCGGCCGCCCGGTGCACCTGAGTGCCGAGGAGGTGGAGCATCTGCTGGCGCACCCGGACGAGTGCGACCTCGCCCTGCTCTGCGATGTCGAGTTCGAGGGTGGTTCGGCGGTGCTGGGCACCGGGCAGCTGATCATCGAGCCAGCCCGGATCAGTGCTGACGACATTCGTCCGACGCTCTACGTCTGGGAGCGCTGACTCGGGTCAGCTCGTCAACTGGACCACCAGATTGATCGAGCACGCCACCACGACCGCGCCGAACAGGTAGCTCAGCAGCGTGTGGCGCGTGACAGCTCGACGCACCACCTTGGTGGTGAGGTCGGTGTCGCTGACCTGGTAGGTCATCCCGAGGCAGTAGCCGAGGTACATGAAGTCGCGGTAGTCAGGGCTGTCGTCTTGGGGGAAGTCGATGCCGCGATCGCCCTCGCCGTAGTACAGGCGCGCGTAGCGCAGCGACCACACCAGGTGGACCGTGAACCAGGACGTGAAGACGGCGGCCAGACCGAGGAGGCCCTCCACGATCCCTGAGGAACCCTGCTGCGATCCGGCGACCAGTAGTTGCCCCACACCGGCGAGGCTCGCGACAGAGGCCATCAGCAGGCCAAAGCCGCTCGCCGCGCGTCCGCTGTCCTCCACCTGCGAGTGCTCCTTCGTGGCGTCCCCATCCATTCTGCGCACCGAGAACCAGACCAGCGCACACCACGTTGTCCCCGTGGCCACCCAGCCACCGACCAGCGCCAGTTGCGCGTGCCTGAGCAGGAGCAGTGCTGAGGCGACGAAGATTCCGACCACCAGTGCCGCCCCGACGTGCAAAAGGGCTGGGCGGTGGTTGTTGGGAGCGGGCACGAGGGGTCCTTCCGACGATCGGGCGTGCACATTCTGCGCCACGGCCGTCCCGGATCGCACTGCATCCCGCGGACCAATGATCCGCACGATCTCGAACTACTCGAACTGCCCCCAGTGCCTGCGCAGGCCGGTCATGCGGAATAGCCTGCCACGCAGCAGTGCAACGCTGCTGCACCGTCTCCTCTGACAGGGGCGATGCTTCACGTCACGGGACCTCGACGGGCGTGGCCGCCGTGGAGGCCCGGAGCGGTCTCCGAGCCTCCGAACGGTCCCGAGCGTGCCGAGAGGTCAGGGCGTCGGCATCCCGCCATTGACGTTGAGCGTCTCGCCGATCACATAGCTGGACTCCGGGGAGGCCAGGAAGACGTAGGCCGGGGCCAGCTCCACCGGGTGACCGGCTCGACCCAGCGGGGTGTCCTTGCCGAACTTCGGCAGCTTCTCGATCGGCTGGCCACCCTGCACCTGAAGCGGCGTCCAGATCGGGCCGGGAGCCACGGCGTTCACCCGGATTCCCTTGGGCGCCAACTGCTGCGCAAGGCCCTTGGTGAAGTTGTTGATGCCGGCCTTGGTGGTGGCGTAGTCGACGAGCGTCTCGGAGGGCTTGTAGGCCTGGATCGACGTCGTGTTGATGATCGTCGAGCCGGGCACCAAGTGCGGCAGGGCCGCCTTGGTGATCCAGAACATCGCGGAGAGGTTGGTGTCCAGTGTCTGCTGGAACTGCTCGTCGGTGAGCTCCTCGAGACTCTCGACGGCCTTCTGGTGGCCCGCATTGTTGACGAGGATGTCCAGTCCACCGAGCTTCTCGACGGCCTGCGACACCAGTTCGCGGCAGTTCTCCGCGTTGGTGATGTCCCCGGGCAGCGGCACGGCAACTCTTCCCTCGGCCTCGACCAGTGCCTTGATCGTGTCGGCGTCCTCCTGCTCCTCGGGCAGGTAGCCGAAGGCGACGTCGGCACCCTCGCGGGCGAAGGCGATCACCACGGCGGCACCGATGCCGGAGTCACCCCCGGTGACCAAGGCCTTGCGCCCGGCCAGCCGGCCGAGGCCGTGGTAGGTCTTCTCGCCACGATCGGGCTTCGGGGTGAGGTCGGCGTCGAGGCCGGGCTCTGGCTGCTGCTGCTCGGGGATGTCCAGGTCGGCGTAGGCGTCAACGGGGTTGGCAAAACCCAGCTGGGACTTCTCGGCCTGCTGGTGCTTCTTCTCGGTCACGGGTCGTCCTTTCTGTGTGCCGCGATCTGGGGTCGCGCGTCGAGATCCACGCTGCCACGGGAGGCTCGTCAGGGCACCACCCGAAGGGCGGCGGGCCTGTTCGCCGGACGCTGATTGCGCTGACCCCGGCGACGCCCGGGCGGCAAGCTTCTCGGCATGGACACCAGCGCGACCCCGCACTTCGAGTTCGTCGGCCAATGGGAGGGCCAGCTCGTCGCCACCTCGATCCACGCCGGACAAGACCTGCGTCGCGAGGTGGCCGACCTGATGGTGCTGGATGAGGACGACCGCGTTCGCGAGGAAGATCCGTTCACCAACCTGATCGCGCAGCTGGTGCCGGCCAGGGTGCTGGTGAACCGCTCCCGCTTCGAGGTGGACCTCAATCGCTCGCCCGACAAGGCCGTCTACCAGCGTCCCGAGGACTGTTGGGGTCTGGACGTGTGGCGTGGCGGCGCCCTGCCCGATGACGTGGCCGAGCGTTCCCGCGAGGAGCACGAGTCCTTCTACGCGGCCTTGGGCGAACGCCTGGACGAGGTTGCCGCGCGCGGCCCCTTCGTCGTGTTCGACGTGCACTCCTACAACCACCGTCGCGACGGGGCTGAGGCGCCCGTCTCCCCCGAGCGGGACAACCCGGAGGTCAACGTCGGCACCGGTTCGCTGGACCGGGAGCGCTTCGGCGGCGTCGTCGACGCCTTCATCGATTCGCTGTCCCAGGCCGAGGTGAGCTGGGGGCGGTTGGACGTCCGCGAGAACGTCCGCTTCCAGGGCGCGAACCTGTGCCGGTGGGTGCACGAGCGCTACCCCGGCGTGGGCGTCGCTCTGGCGTTGGAGTTCAAGAAGACCTTCATGGACGAGTGGACGGGCGAGGCCGACAAGCAGCGCATCGCCGAGCTGGCCGCCGCCTTGGCCGCCACGGGCGAACCGGTGCTGGCGGCACTGGCCCAGGTGCGGTGAGCATGCGTGCCTTCAGCGAGAACGACCGGCACGTCGACGCGGATCTCGCGGCACTCGGCGACTCGATGCGCTTTCTGCTCGACGTGACACCGATGAATGCCTCGCAGGTGCGGGCACGGTGGGTCGCTGGCGACCACTGCGAGCCCGACTTCGCCTACCGCGAGCTGTCCACCGACCCGGACGTGCTGAAGGCGGGCCTGGCGCGGATCGACGTCAACACGGTGGACGACCCGACGCTGCGCTCTTTGCTGGCCGCCAAGCACCGCGAGCTCACCCAGCAGGCGGAGATGATGCGGGCCAGGAACACGTCCGACTTCCTGCCGCTCGCGATCGAGCACTACGGAGCGGTGACGCCCGCGCTGCGCGACATCGCCCGGCAGGTGATGGACGAGGTACCGCTGCCCGAGGCATCCGGCGACCCGGTCAGCGCCGAGGACTTCCTGGTGCTCGCACAGGCCGAGATCGACTGGTACCACCGGCAGGACCCGGACGTCGTCATGCACGCCGAGATCCGCGAGGACGTCAGCGGGGTGATGGTCAGTCACGACACCCTCCTGGTGCCGAGCGGCATTCCCTGCACCGCCGACCGCGCCAATGCGCTGCTGCAGCACGAGGTCGGGACCCACCTGGTGACGCAGGTGAACGGATCCGCGCAGCAGATCACCTGCCTGGGCAGGGGGCTGGCCGGCTGCGACGAGACCCAGGAGGGTCTGGCCGTGCTGGGCGAGGTGGCCAGCGGCCAGTTCACCCGGGCCCGGTTGCGCCAGCTGGCCGGGCGGGTGCTGGTGGTCGATGCAATGACCCACGGCACGCCGTTCGACGAGTGCTGGCAGCAACTGGTCAGCCGTGGCACCAAGCGTGGCAGCGCGTTCACCACCGTGATGCGAGTCTTTCGTGGCGGCGGTCTCACCAAGGACGCCTGCTACCTGCGCGGGCTGGTGGACCTCCTCTCGCACATCAAGCACGGTGGACGGCTCGACCTGATGTTCCGGGGGAAGTTCGCGCTGCGGGACCTGGGGTTGGTCGAACAGCTGGAGCGGGACGGACGTCTGGCCCCGCCCCGGCTGGAAGCGCACTGGCTGGCCATGCCCGATGCCCCAGAACGACTGGCCCGAGCAGCCACCACGCCGCTCGCCCAGATCGTCGCCTGAGGCACCTCCGGAGCTTTCCCTCCCTGACTTTCGACCCCTGACTTTCGACCCCTGAACAGGAGCACCATGAAGATCGGATTCCTCGTCAACGACATCGCCACCGAGAAGGCTGGCTACACCACCACCCGGCTGGCGCTGACCGCCACCAAGATGGGCCACGAGGCCGGCGTGATCGGGCTGGGCGACTTCAACTACCTTCCCGACGGGTCGCTGGGCGCGCTGGTACGCAGGGGTTCGGCCAAGACCTACCGCTCGCACGAGCGCTACCTGGCCGACATAAAGAAGGACGACGGCGAGCAGACCCCGCTGGGGGAGTTCGACGTCCTGATGCTGCGCAGCGATCCGGCCTCCGACCCGGAGCGTCCGTGGGCCTCCACCGCGGGTGTGGCCTTCGGGCAGCTGGCGGCGGCGCAGGGAGTGCTGGTCGTCAACGACCCCGAGACGCTGGCGACGGCGATGAGCAAGGCCTACTTCCAGCACTTCCCGGAGGTGGTGCGGCCGCGGACGCTGATCAGCCGTGACGCCGAGCAGATCAACGCCTTCGTCAATGAACTCGGTGGCAAGGCGGTGCTGAAGCCGCTGCAGGGTTCGGGCGGTTCGGGGGTCTTCCTGGTCAACGACGAGGAGTCGCCGAACCTGAACCAGATCATCGAGGCGATCGCGCGCGACGGCTACGTGGTGACCCAGGAGTACCTGCCCGAGGCGGCGAAGGGCGACACGCGCCTGTTCGTGATGAATGGCCACCCGCTGCAGGTGGACGGTCACTACGCCGCCTTCCGCCGGGTGAACGAGTCGGCGGACATGCGCTCGAATGTGTCAGCCGGCGGCAAGATCCACGAGGCGACGATCACCGACGAGATGCTGCAGATGGTGGATGTGATCCGTCCGAAGCTGGTGAGCGATGGCATGTTCCTCGTCGGGCTCGACATCGTCGGCGACAAGCTGATGGAGGTCAACGTCTTCACCCCCGGTGGCCTGGGCAGCTCCCAGAACATCTACGACGTGGACTTCACCCCCCGCATCATCGAGGAGCTGGAACGCAAGGTGTCCATGCGCGCCCACTACCCGGGCGGTCTCCCCAACAAGGCCCTCGCCGCCCTCTGATCCCGACGTCCACCGAGTGGCCAGGACCGTTCCCGAGCCTGTCGAGGGGGCGCC
>NZ_BAAAKI010000001.1:24506-66457 GCF_039527675.1 Luteococcus sanguinis | reverse complement strand
AGAATCCGCCACAACGTGCGTGTCAGAGCAATCCGGTCCCGCCACGGGACCGGATCCGGCTGGGCCGCACGTTTTGGCGAAAGGACCGTTCCCCCAGCTTGTCGAGGGGGCCCTCCGGCCAACTCCTAGAACAACCTGGGGCCCGTCAGCTGGCGCAACAGCTCGTCCCGGATCATCTGGAACTGTGTCGGCAGTTCGACGCCCAGGTGGTCCAGGCTGACCAACAGCGCGGCGATCTGGGCGGGGGAGAGCTCTGGCGGAGCAGCGTGCCGGGTGACATCGAGCCAGACCCCACCCCGCGCACCACCACGCCCCCGTAGCGGGAGCCGGGCAGCGCGCAAATGTTCCAGGTCCCTCTCGATGGTCCGTTCGGAGACCATCAAATCGCGCGCCAGTGCGTCCACCGGGCGAGGGTTCCCCTTGGCCTCCACCAGCAGCGCGACGAGCGCGTACTGCCGGGCCAGTTGGCCGGTCGATGGGCGGCGCGGTTGCTTGCGTCCGCTGCGATCGGGACGGGTGCGGGTGCGTACGCGCTGGTTGGCTGCCACCCGTCGATTCTCCCCCAAAGGCCAGCGGCCAAACCAGCTGCCCGCGCCCGGATTCCGTCCCACCCCGAGACGCCGCATGCGCAACACTCGTCCCATGACCCCGTCCCTGCGTCCGATGCTTGCCACGCCCGTCGCCACCGCGTCCGCGCTGCCCCTCGGCTGGCACTACGAGGTGAAGTGGGACGGGTACCGCGCCATCGCGTGCGTCGACAAGGGGTCCCTGCGGCTGGAGTCCCGCGGCGGGATCGATCTGGCACCCAAATACCCAGAACTCGGCGAACTCGCACAGTTGCTCAGCGGACGCGAGGCCGTGCTGGATGGTGAGGTCGTCGTCCTGGACGAGCAGGGGCGCTCGTCCTTCGAGGGCCTGCAAACAAGGGGAAGGACGAAGGTGCCCGTGCACCTGATGCTGTTCGACCTGCTGTGGCTGGATGGCACCTCGCTGGTCGACCTGCCCTATCTGGAGCGGCGCGACTTCCTGACCGGGCTGGTCGGTGATGGCTCCGCGCACGTCCACGTGCCGACCACCTTCGGCGACGAGCGTGACTTCGCCCTGGAGGCATCCAGACAATTGGGGCTGGAGGGCGTGCTGGCCAAGCGTCCCGATGGCACCTACCGGCCTGGGGCGCGGTCGGCTGACTGGCTGAAGTTCAAGCACGCCAATGCGCAGAGCGTCGTGGTGGTGGGCTGGTCCCCGGGGGAGAACCGGCGGGCCGGCACGGTCGGTTCGTTGGTGATGGCGGTGCAGTCGAAGCAGGGACTGACCTGCGTCGGACGCGTGGGCACCGGTTTCACGCAGGCAATGCTCGCCGAGGCGAAGGAGATGTTGGTGCCGCTGGAGGTGAAGGGTCCCACGGTGCCGGACGCGACGACCGCCGAGGCGAAGGGCGTGCACTGGGTGCGTCCGGAGCTGGTCGGTGAGGTGAACTTCCTGTCCCGCACCAACAGCGGTCGGTTGCGTCATCCGTCCTGGCGGGGTTGGCGTCCGGACGTGGACCCGGCCGACGTGTGGCCTGAGTAGGCCCTTGTCAAGGGATGGTCAGGCGGTCTCGTCGGGACGTCCGAAGGTGGCTGGATCGACTGGTCGCAGCTTCTTCGGCAGCTTCTCCACCACGAGCAGGTAGCTCTCGGTCACCAGGTCGTCGAGCAGTTGTTCGTCGATGGAGCCGCTGGGGTGCAGCGTGATCCAGTGCCGCTTGTTCATGTGGTAGCCGGGCGTGATGTCGGGATAGTTCTCGCGCAAGGCCTGGGCGTCCAGTGGCGCGGCCTTCAGGTTGGCGACCAGTTCACCGTCGAGTTTCGTGTGCAGGCAGAAGATCTTGCCTCGAACCGTGAATACGTCCCAGTCGTCCCCGAAGGGGTGCTCGAGTTCGGTGCCGGGTAGTTCGAGAGCCCGGTCGGCCGATCGGCGGTGCAGGGTTGGTCCGTCCATGCGTCCCATCAAACCTCAGGTGGGTAGGTGACGGTGGTGCCCTCGGCGTGGGCGAAGCTGGTCAGCTTCTCGTCGGAGGTCTTGCCCGGGCCCATGATGTCGACGACGTGCACGCCGCGGACGATCAGCGCGTCGGCCACCATCGAGCGGTGGCAGCGCCACGGCACCGCCTCCGCGCACATGATCACGGTGCGTTGCTGCTCGGCTTCGGCGATGAGCTGGTCGATGGCGGACGCGAAGTCGGTGGTCTGCATGTAGTCCGCGTAGCCGCGGAAGGAGGCATTGCGCCAGCCCATGTTGGGGGAGTCCTTGGTGGTGTGGCGCAGACCGCCGAGGCCCTTCGCGTGTTCGTACTCGATGTCGTGCTGGGGCATGGATTCGGCGAGCGCGCCCTGCCCGTACTGGGGGTTGTGCCGTGATCCGGGGACGCTGCGGATGTCGACCAGGCGCGTGATCTGGTGCTCCCGGAGCAATGCGACGAGCTCGTCGAGGGTCCGGGTGGAGTGGCCGATGGTCCACACGGTGGTCTGGTCGTCCGCTGTTTGGTCCTTGGGAGCCATCGTGCCTCGTGTTCGCGGCGTACCGGCCCGAGTTGGCCGAGAGGGAAATCGTTGGGAGTGACGGGCGTCGGGATGGTTGGCTCGACTTCATGGCAGCGCGCGACAAGGTAGACGGCAAGATGGCCCAGATCAAGCCGGCCCAGATCAAGCCAGCCCAGATCAAGGCCGTCGAGATCCGGGACGTCGACCAGAGTGATGCGGACGCGCTGGTGGCGTGGAACGAGCTGATGCGGCAGGGCTACAACGCGACGCGTGAGGCGGCGTGGTGGCGCAGCCCGGCGGCGACGGTGGCGCAGTTCTCGGTGCCGAAGCCGGGACGCATCTCGATGCTGTTGCAGGCCGTTGTGGACGGGAAGCCGGTGGGTGGCGCTGAGGCGATCGCCGACCCGGGGGAGTCCGTGGACGTGGAGATCTCGGTGCTGCCCGAGTTCCGTCGGAAGGGAGTCGGACGTGCGCTGGCGCTGGCGGTGCGGGGTGCGCTGCCGCACCCGATCGGGATGGTGATGACCGAGGTCTACGAGGACGACGGGCTGGCCTTCGCCAAGATGTGCGGTCTCGGCGTCGGGAACCGTGAGGTGCGCCAGTTGCTGGACTGGCCGCTGCCCGATGGCGAGTTGGACGAGTTGACGCGCGAGACGCCCGGGGTGTCGATCAAGAGCTGGACGGGTGCCTGCCCCGCCGAGTATGTGCAGCACCTGGCCAGGCTGGTGATCCAGATGGACGAGGACGTCGACCTGGGCGACTTGAGCCGCCCGACCACCGTGACGGAATTGGCCGGGTTGCGCCAGAACGAGCAGCGGTTGATGGCCCAGGGTTACCTGACGCTGACCTCGTTGGCGGTCGTCGACGGCACCCCGGTGGGCTACACGACGCTGCACGTGGACCGGAACTGGCCCGAGATGGTGATCCAGGACGACACGCTCGTCGACCGGGACCACCGCGGCAAGGGCATCGCCCGAACATTGAAGTTGGCCAATCTGCGACTGTTGAGCGAGGTGGAGGAGGCCTCGGGCGCGAAGTATGTCCAGACCTACACCTCGCTCGCGAACGAAGCGATGCTGGCACTGAACGCGGAGTTGGGCTTCCGGGAGGTGGACGTGATGACCGCCCTCGAGGGTCAGGTCCGCTGAGTCTCCTGAACGAACCGACAGCACTGATGTTGGCCCGCGTCTTGTGAAGGAGCGCGTCCACTTCTTGCAGTGCGGCTGCTCATTCAATGGCGGGGTCGGCTGGCGTCGTGCCATCTGCGCTCAACCGCCTTGGGGCTTGCATCGCCTGAACCCACACCGTGCCGGGCCATCCCAGTACTTGCTGGTCCAGCACGAAATGAGGGTCTACTGTCGGGTCGATCCGGGGCGGACGAGGTGGCGGTGGGCGCACGTTTGAACACTGTCTTGTCCGTGCTTGCCCAGCCCGTCGAGCACCCTCAGCAGTTTCCGAGCGGGGTTGCTAGACGGCGGCGAGTCCGATGGTGACGAGGATGAAGCCGAGGAGCTGAAGGGATCCTCGGGTGATTTGGAAGACGTCCCAGCGGCGGCGCATTGCGATGAAGCCTTTGGGTGCGGTGTCCTGGTTGATACGTCCGGTGCGGAAGTTAATGGGCACGTTGCCGAAGATGGTGACCAAAAGCGCGATCGCGAGGGCAACGGCGGCGACGATCAGCCAGGCCGAGGGGGTGGCGATTGCGAGGATGATCGCGAGGACGGTGGCGGCTGTCATGCCGATGGGCATGATGCGTCCGTAGGTCTTGAGCAGCCCTTTCTCGAAGGTGAGTTGGTCGTCGGGGGCGAGTTTGCGGATCACGGGGTGCACGAGGGCGACAGAGGCGAACTCGGCTGGCCCGACGAATCCGGTGACGAGGATGGTGGCGGTCTCCAGCCAGTTCATGATGTTGGCCTTTCGGTGGTGTTGTCATGCTGCCCAGCGATCCACCTGGTGAACGGGGTGGGAGGGATGCCGAAGTCCTGGAACCACGCGGTGGTGTCGGCCACGTCGCCGTAGCGGTCAATGCTGGCGAGGATGCCCAGGGGCCGGGTCATTTCGCCCTTCAGGAACAGGCGATTGATGGCGCGCATGAATCCGAGTGGCATGACCCGCACCGCCCTCGGTGCAACTGGCTTGCCGGAGATCGCGCCCGCGTATGTGGCGGTCGCCTCCCGCAGCGTCATGGTCTGTTCTCCGGCCACGTCGTAGACCTTGTTCGCTGTTTCGGGCATCTCGAACGCGCGGGAGGCAGCGGCCATGATGTCGTCAGCGGCCACGGGGCGGATCGGGTGCGGTTGCTTGCCGATGAGGACCGGGCGGCCGCCTCGGATGAACTTCGCGAGCGTTTCGTTGATGACCCCGACACGGAACACGGTGGATGCCACCGGGCTGGCCATCAACAGCTGCTCGCCACGGGCCTTGGAATGTTCCCAGGGATAGTCGGCATAGGCGGGCTGCGCGAACATGCCAGAGATCAGCACCACGCGCCGCACCCCAGCCGTTTCAGCGGCGGCGGCAACATTCGCAACGCCGTCTTCCTCGACGTGTCGCACCCGCTCAGGGTCACTCCCACCGTTGAGGGTCAGCACGACGCCATCAGCGCCAGCGAACGCGGCCACCAACGTGTCGGGAGCCGTCACGTCACCCCGCACGGTCTCAACACCCTCTGGTAGCGATGCCCGATCCGGCGACCGCACGACCGC
The DNA here is from genome assembly GCF_039527675.1 of Luteococcus sanguinis. Lineage (NCBI taxonomy): Bacteria > Bacillati > Actinomycetota > Actinomycetes > Propionibacteriales > Propionibacteriaceae > Luteococcus > Luteococcus sanguinis. Next base: position 61,230 of record NZ_BAAAKI010000001.1, on the reverse strand, counting down.
GCGCACCGTGTGGCCGTCCGCCCGCAGGCGGGTCACGGCGTACCCACCGAGGTAGCCGGTTGCTCCTACGACAGCTATGCGTGCCACCCTCATCCCCTCATGGATAGTGTGGTTATCTATTTATGGATAGTAGTGTTATCCATCTGAACGCGCAAGCTGGAGGAGAACGAGGTGCGACGTGGAGATGCGGATGGCGGAGCTGTCGCGGCGGTCAGGGCTCAGCGTGCCCATGATCAAGTACTACTTGCGGGAGGGGCTGTTGCAGCCGGGGCGACGGACGAGCGTGAATCAGGCCAGATACGACGATGCCCATCTCGAACGCCTCCGACTGATCCGAGCGCTCGTAAAGGTCGCCGGGATGCCGCTAGACAAGGTTCGAGAAGTCGTGCGGGCGGTCAGCGTCGAGTCCTCCGTCCTTGACGCGATGGGCATCACGCAAGACGCACTCGTTGGCGACGTTGGAGCCGCCCCAGGCGAGAAGGCTGCGTCGCAGCTCCTCTCGGAGCTCCTCGCCGCACGCGGTTGGCGATGCCAGGAGGGGTCGCCCGCGCACGCCGCAGCAGTTCATGCGATAGCTGAGCTGCAGGCAGAAGACCTCACCCTCCTTCTGGATCGCCTCGACGAGTATGCCGACGCCGCCGACACGGTTGGACGCATAGACGTCCAGGCCGTCGCTGAGGCCGACAATCTCGAAACGATGATCCGCGGTGTCGTCCTGGGCAGCGTGCTTCGGCGTCCACTCCTGGACTCTCTCGTGCTCCTTGCCCAGCAGCACTACGCCAACCAGCTCAACCAAAAGATCGAAACCGCCAAGCGTGATACTCCCGCACGTCAAGCTCGCGCATAGCGCCCATCGCTCGACACGGATCGCCCGCCCTGCCATCGCGAGAGACAGACCCCCCTACCCTTCTGACTCTGTACGCATGGCTCGTCCCGCCAGGGCCGGGGCCACGGCTCGTAGGAAGGCGAGGCTGGCAAGAAGGCGTACCTGACGCATGTGACCGTGTCGATCAGAGTGATGACAGCCGGTGACGGGTATCGGTATCTGCTGAACTCGGTGGTCATCGGCGACGGCGACCGTGACGCTGTTGCAGCGTTGACAAGGTACTACCTCGAAGCGGGAACCCCTCCCGGTGTGTGGCTCGGAACCGGCCTCCCGGGTCTCGCCGGTGGGATCAAGGCTGGTACTTCGGTGGGTGAGGCGCAGTTGCGTCGGCTGATGGGGCATGGGCAGGATCCGAATGGGCCGCCCCCTTCATTCGGTCCGGTCGCTCTGTGAGTCGTCGGTTTCGATTTGATGGGTGCACTGCCGAGCGTACTCGGCCGGGGGTAGGTAGCCGAGCGATGAGTGCCGACGTTGATGGTTGTACTCGGTCTTCCAGTCGCCGATCACGACCTGAGCGTGCAGCAGTGAGTAGAAGCTGTTGATGTTGAGGCACTCGTCGCGGAGGCGGCTGTTGAACGATTCGACGTATCCGTTGTGCCAGGGCGAGCCGGGCGGAATGTAGAAGAGGCCGGTGCGGGTACCCGCCCAGTCGGCCATCGCGTCGCTGATGAACTCGGGCCCGTTGTCGCTGCGGGGCACACCCGGTGCTCCGCGGACGGCGACGAGCTCTTCGAGGTGGGCGGTGAGCCGGTCGGCGGTGATCGACCGCTCCACGAGCCCGCCGATGCATTCGCGGGTGTGCTCGTCGACGATGGAGCAGATCTTGATCGGGCAGCCCCGCTCGTCGGCGTCGAACTGGAAGTCCACCGCCCATACGAGGTTCGGTGCGACCGTCGCCAATCAGGTAGGCGGGCTGCTGTAGAGCCCGACGAGGGATGGATCGGATCGACCGGTGACAGTCGGTCCATACTCGGTGCATGGAATGGCTACGGCGGGCGGTGGCGGAGCCCATGGGAATTCGCGGGGCAGCGACTGCTCTCGGCATCTATGTCGTGGTTTGTGCCGTGGCTGCGGTGACTCTCATGGACTACCCCGAGATGTCTTCTGCCAGCAGGGCGGAAGGGATTCACGGGACCTTCCGAGTCGAGCAGCTGTCCTGCGACAAACTCGGTTGCACGTCGGTGGGATCCTTCACTGCAGACGGGGTGCCTGCTGTGCATGGTGGTTTGGAGCGGGAGCTACCACTGGGCACCGAGGTGGCAGCTCAGTACTTTCCGGCGAGCGGGATGATCTACCCCGTCGACTACGCGCTGTCACGCGACGTCATGTTGGGGGGTGTGGCCGGCGTCGTTGCGCTGGGCATGACGCTCGCAGGTGGTGCCTTGCTCTTCGTGGTTGTCAAAGACCGGCTCGCGAAACGGCGCTCGTCAGGCATCCCGAATGAGGCTGCACCACCCCGTCGGGCAGGCTCGGAGCGCGACAACTGAGACTAGACGTGAAACTAGGACGCAAAACGCCCCGAGTTCGCAATACGAACTAGGGGCGTTTCCCTTGGTCAGGGCCGCGGAGGATACGAGATTCGAACTCGTGAGGGCGTGAACCCAACCCGCTTTCCAAGCGAGCGCCATAGGCCTCTAGGCGAATCCTCCGTGGGGCAGCTTATAGTCACCGCCTCTCAGGGCGCCAATCGAAGCGTCCGGGCGGCTCCCAACACGGCTCACGCAGAGCCGTCCACGCCCCCGCCGACACCTCCCAGGTGCCGAAGGGCGAACGTCCCCTGCGCCTGGGCCAGCACCTGACCGTCCGAGGCCCGGACCAGCTCACCATTCGCGAACGCAGTCCGCCGAGACAGCCGGACCACCTCCCCGGTCGCGACCAGCTCGTCCCCGAGATGAGCCTTGTGCAGGAAGGTGCTCGACAGCTGCATCGTCAGGATCACCGGACCCTCGCCCACGCGCAGCCGGATCGCCCGTCCCATCGCCGAGTCCAGCAGCGCGACGAACATCCCGCCATGCATCGAACCGGACCCATTGCGCACCCGTTCGTCCGCCACCATGTGCACCGTCGGACCATCGCCGACGGTGATCCCGTTGTGCTCGTTGAAACCCATCGTTCAGTCCTCGTGCAGCACCGCGAAGGTGGCCTGCCCCTGGGCGACTAGCAACTCGTCCGAGACCCGTCGCACCTCACCGTCGACCAGACACAAGGTCTTGGACGCCTTCTTCACCGTCGCGTCCGCCCGCAGGTCGTCCCCGGGCTCCGCGCCGTTGAGGTAGGTGACCGACAACTGCACCGTCACGACCTTCGCGTCCTCATTGTCGAGTTCGGCGCGGCAGGCCGAACCCATCGCCGAGTCCAACATCGTCGCGAGCAACCCGCCGTGCACTCCGCCGGAGGCGTTCTCGCTGGTCTGGTCCGTGTGCGCGGTGGTCGTCGCGTCGTCGGTGCTGATGCCGACGTGCTCCAGGAATCCCATGCTCGCGAGTCTGTCAGACCCCGCTGACGGGTCCAGACCCATCGGACGAAAGCTCACATCCCGAGTTCGCGTGGGGTCGCTCGTCCGCGTCGTGCGCGATCCAAGCCTTGCCGAACCTCCACGCCACACCCAGCCCCTGGAACCACAGCGACACCGACGCCAGCAGCCCGTGCACCGGCACCGATTTGCTCGACAGACGTCCGAAGCCTTCGTGGGCTTCGTTCTGGGTGCGCCAGGCCGTAGAGCATCCGGGCCGTAGAGCATCCGGGACGTGGAGTAGCGTGCCGACGGCGCCACCGATGGCGATGATCTGTATCTGCCGGCACGACAGGCTCCGCTGCAGGGCCGCGCCGCGCTGGACCCGTCCGGGTCAGCTGTTGGCGACGACCTCGGCGAAGCGCCCGATTCGTGGGCTTCCGCACGACCCGGTAGAGTGCACCCAAGGCCTCCGCGCGGCGGCACCTCGCCCAATCCCCCCAGGGTCGAGAGACAGCAAGGGCAAGTGAGCTCTGTCGGGTGCGCGGGGGCCCCTTCATGTCTTCGGGGCCTGTGCCCCTGGGGACTTCCCGCTGCGTCGGCCGTTTTCCTCGTAGACCTCCCGGACGGCTCCCTCCAGCGCCGCCACCGCGTCATGTACCGGGCGCAGGCCGGGCTTCTCGGTATGCAGCTGGTCGGCGAACTCGGGGGTGGCCATGGTGCAGATTGTCGGCCATCCGCGCCTCGGAAACTGTGGGTGGGCTCGTCTAGGCTCACTCGGGTGAGCGACGACACCATCGACCCCCTGCTCGACGAGGGGAAGAGCGACGACTTCTTCCAGCAGGACGGCCCCGGTCTGTTCGCGGTGGATGAGCCGGAGCCCGTCGCGCCGTCTCCACTGCCGGCTGGCGGACTTGCCGCTGATGCTGACCTGCCAGAGCCCGATCCGGAGCCCGAGGAGGTCGTCGTCGTCCCCGATCTGGCGCGCAATGAGGCTGGTCTGAGCGAGGACGAACTGGCGGAACTTTCGGACGACGACCCCGACGACCCGCTCTTCGACGACCCATCGGACGACCCGGACGAGGCCGGTGATGGCGACGACGGCTCCGACCGTTCCGGGGACGACGAAGCAATAACCCTGGGGGACGAGGTTCCCGACGTGGACATCGATGATCCGGACGAGATCGGGGACGAGCCAGTCGCAACCGCCCCGGATGCTGTCGCCGCAACCGCCTCGTCCGAGGCTGCTCCGGCTGCTCCGGCTTCTGGGGCTTCTGGGGCCTCGCGGGACGCCGAAGGTGCGCCGCTGGCGCTGTACCGGCGATACCGTCCCGAGACCTTCGCCGAGGTGATCGGGCAGGAGCACGTCACCGACCCCCTGCAGCGGGCCCTGCAGAACAACAAGGTGAACCACGCCTATCTGTTCAGCGGCCCGCGTGGCTGCGGCAAGACCACCAGCGCGCGCATCCTCGCCCGCTGCCTGAACTGTGTCGAGGGTCCGACCCCGACGCCGTGCGGCAAGTGCCAGAGTTGCCAGGAACTGGCGCGCGGAGGGTCCGGCTCGATCGACGTCATCGAGATCGACGCGGCCTCCCACGGCGGCGTCGACGACGCCCGCGACCTGCGGGAACGGGCCTTCTTCGCCCCCGTCCACAGCCGCTACAAGATCTACATCATCGACGAGGCGCACATGGTGACGGCGCAGGGCTTCAACGCGCTGCTGAAGCTCGTCGAGGAGCCCCCGCCGCACGTGAAGTTCATCTTCGCGACCACCGAGCCGGAGAAGGTGATCGGGACGATCCGTTCCCGCACCCACCACTACCCCTTCCGGCTGGTGCCGCCGAAGGTGCTGCAGAACTACCTGGGCGAGCTCTGCGACCGGGAAGGCGTCGCCGTCGACCACACGGTGCTGCCGCTGGTGGTCCGCGCTGGCGCCGGGTCAGTGCGTGACTCGCTGTCGGTGCTTGATCAGCTGCTGGGTGGAGCGGCCGAGCAGGGCGTCACCTACGGCCAGGCCTCCGCGCTGCTCGGCTACACCCCAGACGCGCTGCTCGACGAGATCATGGACGCCTTCGCCGCCGGCGACGCGGCTGGCGTCTTCGCCACCATCGACAAGGTGATGGAGGTGGGCCAAGACCCGCGGCGCTTCGCGGAAGACCTGCTGCGCCGCCTGCGTGACCTGGTGATCGTCGCCGCGGTACCGGACGCGGTGACCTCCGGACTCATCGACGTCGCCGGTGACCAGGCCGAACGCCTCGAGACGCAGGCCAACGGCATGGGGGCCGGTGAGCTGACCCGGGCGGCCGAGGTGATCGCGCAGGGTCTCACCGACATGCGCGGCACCACCGCCCCGCGGTTGCACCTGGAGCTGATGTGCGCCCGGGTGTTGCTGCCCGGCGCCGACGTGGACGACCGCGGCGTGCACGCGCGCCTCGACCGGATCGAGCGGCGTCTCGACATGCCCGGTGGCGCTGCCGCTCCGGTCGATCCGAGCGCTGGCCAGTGGCGTCCCGAGGACCTTGGCGCGCCCGCTGTCGAGGCAGAACAGCCGACCATCGCCGCCCCCGCCCCCAGCGCGCCCCAGGCTGAGACCGCTCAGCAGCGTCTGGTGCAGCAGCGTCCGGCCCAGCAGCAGACGCCGCAGCAGCACACGTCCCAACAGCAGGCGTCCGTCCCGCCGGGGCGGCGGCCGGCAGCCCAGCGTCCGGCAGCCCAGCGTCCGGCAGCCCAGCAGGGGCAGCGTCCGGCGCAGTCCCAGCGTCCCGCACAGGTGGCCCAGTCGGCCCAACCTGCCGCCGCCAGCCCCGCGCCCCAGCATCACGCTCCCTCCGGTACCGCGACGGTGGCGGACGTCCGCCGGCTGTGGCCGCAGGTGCTGGACGAGGTGAAGTCCCGTCGCCGGTTCGCCTGGATCCTGCTCAGCCAGAACGCCCAGGTCGTCGGTGTCGATGGGGGAGTGCTGACCCTCGGCTTCAACAACCCCGGTGCCCGGGACTCCTTTCAGGGCTCGGGAAGCCACGACGTGTTGCGTGACTGCCTCGTCGAGGTGATGGGGGCGAACCTGCGCGTGGAGACGGTCGTCGACCCCTCGGCCGGCGGCCAACCCGGTGGCCATGATCAGGGCTTTAGCGGCCACGGTGAGACGCCCGGCGGTGGACGGCAGGCGGCGCCCACGGTCGCTCCGCAGGCCGCCCCAGAGCCTGGGCCGGTCTCCCAGCCGTCCCCTGAGGACACTCACCGCTGGACGGAACAGGCCCGGCAGGAGATCCGTCCCACCTCGTCCGGTCCGATGTCGGAACGTCCCGAGGTCGAGGTGCTGGTCAGCCGGGACGACGACAACCTCGACGAATCGGGGCAGTCCGCCGCGGAACTCATCACCCGCCAGCTCGGCGGAGAGGTGATCGGGGAGGAATGACATGCGCATCGTGCTGGCACCCGACTCCTTCAAGGAGTCGCTGACCGCCCAACAGGCCTGTGACGCGCTGGCCGAGGGAATCCGGACCGTGGTCGACGACGTCGAGTTCGTGGACGTGCCGATGGCCGACGGCGGCGAGGGGACGGTGGACGCGCTGGTCGACGCCACCGGCGGCGAGCGCATCACAACCACGGTGACCGGTCCGCTGGGGGGAGCCGTCGAGGCGACCTGGGGGATGCTCGGCGACCGCATGACCGCCGTGATCGAGATGGCCGCGGCCAGCGGGTTGCCATTGGTGCCGGCCGAACTGCGCGACGCCCGCATCACCACCACCTACGGAACGGGCGAGCTCGTCCGGGCCGCACTCGACCGCGGTGCCCGCCACCTGCTGCTGGGGATTGGCGGCTCGGCGACCAACGACGCCGGGGCGGGTTTCGCCTCCGCCCTGGGCGTCCGCTTCCTCGACTCGGACAGCCACGACCTGCCGCCCGGTGGTGCCGCGTTGGCCGAGCTCGCGAGCATCGACCTCACCGGTCTCGACCCGCGCCTGGCCTGGTGTCAGGTGGAGGTGGCCTGCGACGTGACCAATCCACTGTGCGGCCCGAATGGTGCCTCCGCGGTCTTCGGACCCCAGAAGGGCGCCGACCCCGCCACCGTCTGCGCACTGGACGCCGCGTTGGCCCGCTTCGCGAATGTCGTCCATGAGCAGACCGGACGTGATGTCTTGGAGGTCCCGGGGGCTGGTGCCGCCGGTGGGCTCGGTGCTGGCCTGCTTGCCTTCGCCGATGCGACCCTGACCAGCGGCGTCGGTCTGGTGGCCCGCCACGCAGGTCTGTCCGAGCGAGTCGTCGGCGCCGACCTGGTCATCACCGGTGAGGGACGCATCGACTCCCAGACCCGCAACGGCAAGACGCCGTGGGGTGTCGCGCAGGCGGTGCACGCTGCTGGGGTCCCCGTGGTGGCCGTCGCTGGCCTGCTGGGCGACGGCAGCGACGAACTGGCCCCCGAGCCCTTCGTCCGGTTGTGGCAGGCAAGCCCTCCCGGCCAGCCGCTGGCCGATGCCTTGGCGGGCGCGCACGACAACCTCGTCCGGTGTGGACAGGAGATCGCGCGCTGGTTCGTGGAGGCGGGCCCGCAGTCGTCCGGAACCGTGGGTGGCGCCAACTAGAGTTGCCGCTGACCGGTTCCGCTGAGGGGGCCGACCGACGAGAGAAGGACGCGATGTTCCCCGAGGGTATGGACATGTCGGCCCTGCTGGCGCAGGCGCAGCAGATGCAGGCCCAGCTGCAGTCAGCCCAGGAAGAGCTGGCCAACAGCAGCTTCACCGGCACCTCCGGCGGTGGCCTGGTGGAGGCAACCATGAGCGGCCAGGGCGAGCTGACCGGCTTGGTCATCCAGCCCGCCGCAATCGACCCCGAAGACGCCGATGGTCTCGCCGACCTGGTGATGGCCGCCGTGCGCGACGCCGCCAGCCAGGTGCAGTCGGCCGCCGCCGACATCATGCCCGACGTGCCCGACATGGGCGCGCTGGGTTTCTGAGATGTATGAAGGCCCCGTACAGGACCTGATCGACGAGTTGGGCCGCCTGCCCGGCGTTGGGCCGAAGAGTGCCCAGCGCATCGCCTTCTGGATGCTCGACCAGCCAGCCGAGGACGTCAACCGCTTCGCCGACGTCGTGCGCACCGTCAAGGCGCGCGCGAAGTTCTGCTCCATCTGTTTCAACGTCAGCGAGGAGGAGACCTGCCGCATCTGCCGCGACGGACGGCGTGACCAAGCGGTCATCTGCGTCGTGGAGGAGAGCAAGGACGTGGCCGCCATCGAGCGCACCCGGGAGTTCCGTGGGCTCTACCACGTGCTCGGCGGTTCCATCTCTCCGATCGACGGGCGCGGGCCAGCCGACCTGCACATCAAGGAGCTCCTGACTCGCCTGGCCGACGGCACGGTGACCGAAATCATCCTGGCGACCGACCCGAACACCGAGGGCGAGGCGACAGCCACCTACCTGTCCCGCCTGCTCAAGGACATGGACCTGCGCATCGCGCGGCTCGCGTCCGGCCTGCCCGTCGGAGGCGACCTCGAGTACGCCGACGAGGTGACCCTGGGGCGTGCCTTCGAGGGCCGCCGCTACGTCCAGGGCTGACCGAGAGAGCAGACCATGATCAAGTTGGTGGCCACCGACCTCGACGGCACGCTGCTGCGCCACGACAAGACCGTGAGTGCATGGACGCGCAGCGTGCTGGACGCGGCCCGAGAATCCGGCATCCACGTCATCCCGGTGACCGCACGCCAGCCGCTCGGTCTGGTCCAGATTGCCGAGCAGGCGGGATTGGTTGACTGGGCCATCGGCTGCAACGGAGGCCTGGGGTACCACCTCGAGACCGGCGAGGTTCTGTTCGAGCACCTGCTCCCGCCGGACGCGATGGCCGACCTTGCGGCCGCTGTCGCCTCCGAACTTCCCGAGACCCGCTTCGCGTCCGTCCGCGACCGGGGTGACACCTTCATCGCGCAGGACGGATACGCCGCGATGACCGCCCCGGGCGACCATGGCCGCGACCCCCAGCAGATGGGGCGCGCCAAGCTCATCGAGGTGGTCGCCGATCCGGCGTTGAAGCTCGTGCTGCGGCACCCGTGGGTGCACCCCCGCGACTTGTTGCGCATCGTCCTGCAGGTCGGCACGGGCGGCTTGGAGGCCACCTGGTCGGGCGCGGACTTCGTCGAGGTCGTCGCGCCCGGAGTCACCAAGGCAACCGGTCTGGACGAACTGTGCCGCCACCTCGGTGTGCAGCAGTCTGAGGTGGCGGCGTTCGGCGACGGCCTCAATGACATCGAGATGCTGCGCTGGGCCGGTCACTCCTGGGCGATGGATGGCTCGAGCGACGCCGTGCGGGACGCGGCCAAGGGCATTGCCGTCTCCAACATGGACGACGGTGTGGCGCGACAGGTGATGGCCTTCCTGCGTGACCCATCCGCCTGGTGACGGGTCTCCGCCCAGCCTGAAGGCGGCGGAACCCGGTTCCTCGGGGTGAACGAGGAACCGGGCCTTCCCCCATGCGGCTCGGCCCCCAGGAGGTGGGACCGTCCCCGCGCGCTCCGAGTGGAGCCGCCTATGGCCGGATTGGATGGTCTCAGCCGACGACGCCGTTGAGCTCGTTCGGCCTCTGGGTCAGCGTGATCGTCTGGTCGACCTTGCCAGTGGCCAGATCGACGCGGTGCAGTTGTTTCGAGGCCGGTTCGCTCACCCACGCCTGGTCACCCTGGACGTACAGGGTCGGGCGCGGTTGTTGCCATTCCAGCGGTTCGGTCCAGGGCTTCACCACCGTCACCTGCCGGGTGACCTTGCCGTTGGCGGGGTCAATGACGCGCAACTTGCCGTCCGTCCCCAGAACCAACGCCTCCCCAGCCGGTCCGCGGCCAAGGGACCGGAAGGAGTAGGAGGCGCCGAGGTCCACCAGGCGCAGCCTCCCGGTCGCGGTGTCGGTCAACGAGATGCGGGTGGGGCGTTCCAGCTCGGCATCCTTGTCGACCTTGTAGTCACCCAGCACGACCGTCGATGCCTCGGTACCGGCCTGGTTGCCAATCCGGCCATAGGCGTCGGGCGACTCCACCTTGGTGATCACGTTCTTCTTGATGATGAGGATCCCGTCCTCGCAGCCCACCGAGATTGCCGCCTTGACGGATGCCTCGCCGTGCACGCCAGGGCAGTCCTCGGTGCTCGCGAGCTCCTTTCCCTCGGCGTCGCGGATGGCGACGCCGCTGCGTGCGTCCTCGGTGCCGACGGTGTGGACGAACGTGTCGTCGTCGCGCCACAGCGCAACGCCGTGGTGCGCTGCGGGCAGTTGGATGTGCTGGGTCTTTGGCTTCTCCAGCGACAGCGCGGTTGGTTCGAACCATTCGACGCGTCCCTCGCCGTCGTAGAACAGCGCCGTGCGATCGCCGTGGAAGACCGCGTGGCCCGGGTGCTCCCCGTCGAACGTGACGTCCGTCAACAGCGGTGCGGTCTTGTAGGAGTGGCTGTGGTCACCGTGCGCGCGAGACCAGGCACCCGAGTCCAGCACCCGGAAGTGGTCTCCCTCGGTCAGCAACAGATGTCGCCCGTCCCCGGCCTGGTTCAGGCGGGTGAAACCCTCCGCCGCGAACTCGCCCTCCACTTTCCCGCTCGTTGCGTCGACGACCGTGACGCCCCCGTCATGGGTGACCACCAGGCGTGGCGTCGGCCCGGCGGCCTCGAAGGTTTCACGGGCGGACGGCACTGCGGAGGCACCGGTGGACGAGGTGGATGCGGGAAGGGCTGCTTGGCTGCAGGCGGTCAGCGCCAGCAAGCCGAACAGGGTGAAGGGACGTAAGGATCTATTCATAGTGAGAATCATTTGCAATAACTCCAACCATTGTCAACCCCACCCAAGGTGACGATCGCGAGCCGCTCGCCAGTATCGAAACCTGAACCGCCTGAAGCGTCGCGGGCAAACATTCAGGAGGATCCGCCCGGTTGGCGATCTGCAGGGGGTGGGGGATGGGGTGCGCTCGAGTGCCTGTTGCGTATACATACCCCGTATGCCATGCTATGGCGCATACCGGGTATGCCTGGTGAGTCGAGGAGGCCACATGTCCGTCCGTCAGTCATTGCTCGCCCTGCTGGGGGAGCAGCCGCGTTACGGTTACGAGCTCAAGAGCGAGTTCGACCGTCGCACCGGCAACTCCTGGCCGCTGAACATCGGGCAGGTCTACACCACGCTCGACCGGCTGGAGCGCGATGGTCTGGTCGAGCGCGGGGATGCCGACGCCGACGGACGCGTGATCTACCGGATCACCGAGACCGGCCGCGGCGAGGTCGAGCACTGGTTCGCCAACCCCGTGGCCATGAACAACCCACCTCGCAACGAGCTCGCGATCAAGATCGCCATCGCAGTCACCCTCGACGGCATCGACGTCCCCACGCTCATCCAGGCGCAGCGCCGCGCCTCCATGGAGACGCTGCAGGACTACACCCGGGCCCGCCGCGACGCCGACCGGGACGACCTCGCCTGGCAACTCGTCATCGAGAGCCTGATCCACCAGTGCGAGGCCGAGGTCCGCTGGCTCGACCACTGCGAGGCCGCAGCGGTGCGCGCCGCCCGCAAGGCCCGCGGCCAGCGCAGCCCACGCGCGTCCCAGCACACACGCGCCGCCCGCGAGACCAGCACCGCTCAGCACACCACCAGCGTCCCGTCTTCCCCGGAAAGGACCCACCGATGACCGCCGCCCTCGAGATGAGGCAGGTCTGCCGAAGCTTTGGCTCCGGGGACACCGCCGTCGATGCGCTCACCGACCTCGACCTGGTCGTCCATCCCGGAGAGTTCATCGCCGTGATGGGGCCCTCCGGCTCCGGCAAGTCCACGCTGCTGGGCATCGCTGGCGGACTCGACCACGCGACCGCTGGCGAGGTGCTGGTCGCGGGCGTGCCGCTGGGCGGAAAGTCCCGCGACGAACTGGCCCGGCTGCGCCGTCGCAGCCTGGGATTCGTCTTCCAGGACTTCAACCTGGTCCCGACCCTGACCGCGATCGAGAACATCTCCCTGCCGCTGGAGTTGGACGGCGTCTCGCCCGTGGACGCCCGTGGCCTGGCCGATACGGCCCTGACCCGCGTCCAGTTGCCCGAGCTCGCAGAGCGCTTCATCGAGCAGATGTCCGGCGGCCAGCGGCAGCGCGTCGCCATCGCCCGCGCCATCGTCGGCGACCGGCGCCTGATCCTCGCCGACGAACCGACCGGTGCCCTCGACTCCAACACCGGCGACGAGATCATGGCCCTATTGCGCGACCTGGCCGACGACGGCGTCGCCGTCGTCCTCGTCACGCACGAGGCCCGTCACGCGGGCTGGGCCGATCGCGTCGTCTTCCTCCGGGATGGACGACAGGTCGACCAGACCCAGGTCGTCACCGATCCGCGTGTGCTGCTCAACTCTCCGCGGCGGGCATCGTGATGCTCTGGCTTCCCAGTCGCGCATCCGGCGGTGCCGGCGGTGTGGCCACTCGGATGGCACGCCGTGAACTGGGCCGCCACAAGGGGCGATCCGCGTTGATCATGGCCTTGATCGGGCTGCCGGTTGCTGCGGTGATGGCCTTGGCGATGATCTTGGTCCCGCAGTATCGCGACAACAGCACGGACGCGATGTTCCGTGGTGGGACGGCGATGCTGCAGCAGCTCTACGGCGCCAACGGCACCTGCCGTCAGGCAAGCCTGACCGACTGGAGCTGCCCGCAGGACGAGAGCTCCACCCAGGACGCCACGGCGCACCAGGTGACGGCCGACTTCTCCAACCTCAGCCTCCCGGCCGGGGTGTCCGTCTCGATGGAGACCACGGCACCGATCACGCTGGGGTTCGACGGGGCCCAGTACGCGGGCGACGTCATCGTCAGCGACCTCTCCGTGCTTGCCTCGCCTGGCCAGTGGGTAGCTACCGACGCCGCTCTGCCAGCGGACGACGAGGTCGTCCTGCCGCGTTATACCGCCGAACGCTTCGGCGTCGCAGTTGGTGACACCGTTCAGGTCGCCGGCAAGGACTACCGCGTCTCCGGAACCCTCCGCAGCAACAGCTCCGGCACCGCCGTGGTCGTCGGGCCCAGCCACCCCGCGGCAGCTGTGGCCAAGGGGGCGGACGCCACCACGGTGGTCTTCCTTGATGGACCAGCACTGGAGGAGGCCCAGGTGGCCTCCCTCAACAAGGTGGGCATCGCGTACACCACCCGCGATGCCTATGAAGCGATGCAGTTGGGCAACGGCACCGGCGGCGCCATGATGCAGGCGATCCTGGTCGGTTTCGGCATGGTGGTCACCTTGCTCACGGCCACCATCGCTGGCGCGGCCTTCGCCATCGGCATCCGTCAGCAACGTCGCTCGCTGGCCCTGCTCAGCGCTTCCGGCGCCCCGGCCCGGACCCTGCAGCAGGTCGTCACCCGGCAAGGACTGTTGCTCGGTCTGGCCGGGACGATCGTCGGGGCGTTGGCCGGAGTGGCCCTGGGGGCCGGTCTGCAGGCCTGGATGAATGCCAAGGGCACCAACCTCCCGGTTCCGATCTCGGTGCCGTGGCTGGTGCTGTTGGCCTTGGTGCTTGTCGGCACCAGCGCCGCCGTCATCGCCGCCTGGCTGCCCGCTCGTCAGGTGGCCCAGCAGGATGTGCTGACCGCCGTCCGTTCCGCGGAGGCCGCGCAGACCAGCGCGAAGACTCCGTGGTTGGCGCTCGTGTTCGTCGCGCTGGGTCTTGTGGCCGCACTTGTCGGACCGCAGCTCTGGCCCGGGGCCAAGGTCTCCTGGAATGGGGGAGTGCCCGAGGAGCGCGCCATCGGGCCGGCGATGATGTGCGTCCTCTTCCTCTTCCTCGGCAGCCTGGCGGCCGTCCCCTTCCTGCTCGACCGGCTGGGACGTCGTGCCGCTGGGCCCCTGGCCTTGCGGATGGCGGTGCGGGACGGCTCGCGGAACCGCTCCCGGGCCACGGCGGGTGTCGCGGCATCCTTGGCCATCACGACCTTGATCAGCTCGCTGCTGGTGGCCTTCGCCTCTCTCGGCGCCACGGAGGTCACGCGCTACCAGCAGTCGATCCCGACGGGTGCGGTCCAGGTGACAACCCTCAACCCGGAGACGGGAGGTGAACTGTCTGCCTCTGACCTGGCGAAGGCCCGCGAGCTCGTCGAGGCGACGCTCGGCCCCATCAATCAGGAGGCGACGGTGCAGGAGTTCGTCGAACCCTTCGGTGGCTGGTGGAGCAGCGCCGTGCAGGCCGTGGAGCTGGTGCCGACGTGCACGGACGATGGTGCGTGCATGGGTAGCCAGAACGCGATCGCGGCGTACAGCCCTGAGCTGTACCAGGTGGTGACCGGCAAGGCTCCCAGCCAACAGGTCACGAACATGATCAACTCAGGCGGAGTCGTCGCCCCGGCGTCCTACGTCAAGGGCGGAAACGCGGAGCTCACCGTCATGTCGGAGAGCGGCAACGACAACAGCTCCCACGCTGTCCCGGCGTTGGTGGACGACGACCTGTCGCTCTACACCTTGGTGCCGGCCGCGGTGCTGTCCAAGCTCATGCCCTACGCGAAGCCCATGACGACGACGGTGATCTGGTCGACCAACACCACGCCCAGCCAACACCAGGCGGACGAGCTGCAGGCCATCCTGCAGAAGGCGCGGCTGGGCGACCTGCCCCAGAATGTCTACGTCGAACAGGGCCCGCACTCCTCGACCCCCAGACTGGTCGACTACCTCGGCCTGGTCGGCGCCGCGCTGATGCTGGCCGTCGCGGCCGTGACCGGAGCCCTGGCCTTGCGTGATGCCCGCGATTCCCATGCCGGGTTGGCAGCGATTGGCGCCTCCACCTGGACCCTGCGGGGCATGTCGGCGATCCAGATGCTGGTCAGCGTCGGCCTGGGTGTGGCGCTGGGTCTGGTCGTCGGTGCCGCGCCGGTGGTGGCGGTGGTCGCAGCGACGCGCGGCGGTGTCAGCCTCGGCATTCCGTGGGCCTGGTTGATCGGCCTGCTGGTGTCCGTTCCCCTGCTCGCCGCGGCGAGCGCCTTCGTCGCAGCCCGTCCGCCGCAGGCCCGTTCGGTGAGAATTGACTGAATGGTCCGGAAAGATTCGCCAAGGGGACGGGTGTGAAACCCCTCGATGATCCGCGATCCGTTGTGATGAGGCTCATGCGTTGTGTTCGGCCCGTCGTGTTGGTGCTTGCCTGTGGGCTGCTGGCGGCCTGTTCCGGGAACCCCGGGCCGGCCGCCAGCAGCACGTCGTCCGCGTCGGTCGGCAATTCGGTCACCACCAACTGGCGGGTCGAACAGCAGGTGGTGAACGACAAGACCTTCCCGGTCTTCCTGCAGTGGCCGGTGGTCCCGGACGCTTCCGCGCTCACCGCGGCGCTGTCCGACTGGATCGCCCAGCACCGCGCCGCCTTCGAGCGCGACTACGAGCCCAGCGAGGGCTCGCCGCCTGAGCTCAATGCCTCCGGGGAGGCCGTCCTCGACCAGACCGGCGGCGTGGTCGGTGTTCGTGAAACCCTGCTCGAGTTCGGCGGCGCGTCCGGGCTGACCTCCTCGGCCACCATCTACGAAGACCGCGCCAGCCATGCCGTTTGGTCGTCCGCCGGCCTCGTCGTCGATCAGAACGTGGCCGTGGATGCAGTCGTCAAGGCTATGCAGGGCAAGGGTCTGGACGTCGACGCGGATGCCCTGGCCGAAGCTCGTGCCGATGGCCACCTCCTCGACGACCTGACCTTCACCGCCGACGGGTCACTGATCGTCCGCATCGGTCAAGGCGTCCTGCTGGCTGCCAGCGAGGGGCAGGTCGACGTCGTCATCGACGGTGCCACTGCCGGGCCGCTGCTCTCCGAAGCCGGACGGGTCGTTCGCGACGCCGCCACAGGGCACGGTGGTGCAACCTCCGCGCCGCCAGTGGCAACACCCGCGGCCACCACACCCGCCGCATCACCGACGACCAAGATCAACTGCGCCAAGATCAAGTGTGTCGCGTTGACCTTCGACGACGGGCCGGGTCAGTACACGGCGCAACTGCTGGACACCCTCAAGGCCAATGAGGTGCACGCCACCTTCTTCATGCTGGGCCAGAACGCCTTGGCCTATCCCGAACTCGTCCGCCGGGCTGTCGCCGAGGGCAACCAGGTCGGCGACCACACCTTCGACCACAAACAGCTGACCAACCTGTCCGCATCCGAGCAGAGGTCCGAGGTCACCCGCGCCGCGGACGCGATCGAGCAGGCCAGCGGGGTGCGTCCCACGACGCTGCGACCGCCATATGGCGCCTTCAACAAGGCGACCCGGCAGGTGGCGGGCATGCCGCTCGTCCTGTGGGACGTCGACACCCGCGACTGGCAGACCCACTCCGCCGCCAAGACCACGAGCACGCCCTCAACGACTCCACCAGTGGCTCGATCATCCTGATGCACGACATCCACGCGTCCACCGTCGAGGCGATTCCCGGCATCATCACCGGCCTGCGGGAGCTGGGGTTCACCTTGGTGACGGTGGACGAACTGCTGGGCTGCCCAAGATCAGGGCATCCGTACTTCCGGCGAAATCCCTGAGGTGGGCCTCGAGGGTTCACGACGACGACACCGCCGAGTGCGCCGACCGATGCATATGGTGGGCAAGCCCTCGGGCTGAGGGCCTTTCGTCGTCCACTGGAGTTCGAGATGACCCACCTGCACCGTCCGCTGGTTGCCGTCCTGTCCGGTGCCCTCGTGCTCACGGGACTTCCCGATCACACCCCTGCCGCGCAAGCGGCCGAACAGTCCTACCGCGCCGCCGGGGGGAAGCTCACGCTGGTCGGGCGCGGTCACGGGCACGGTCGCGGGATGAGCCAGTACGGCTCCTACGCAGCCGCCACCCAGGGCAAGACCTGGCGCCAGATCGTCGCCTTCTACTACCCGGGCGCCACGCTGCAGAACCAGGCCCGCCGGACGATCCGCGTCTCCACCACCGGACGGACGGGCAGCGTCGCCCGCGTCGCCATCGAGCCCGGACTCACTGCCACCGACGGTGCTGGCCAGACGATCGCGCTCCCGTCCGTGGACGGCACCACGCCCATCACCAGCTGGGAGGTCGCCCGTCCCAGCACCGGTGGCACCGCCACCACGACGACGCTGTGGTTCCGCACCGCCGCCGGACGCAAGGCGTTGCGTTCCACCGAATCGGGCCGCTGGACCATCTCCGCGGCGGACGGATCCTTGTCGGCGCAGAACTCCCGTGGCGACACCGTCGCAACCTACCTGGGCAGGCTGGTCGGCAACCGCTCCGGGTCGATCATCGTCCCTGTCCTGGTGACGAGCCTGGACAACTACACCCGGCAGGTCGTCCCCTACGAGAACATCCCCTCCTGGCCCGTGCAGGCGCACGCCGCCCAGGCCGTGGCCGCTCGCAGCTACGGCGCCTGGCACATCAACCATCCCAGGTCGTCGCTCTACGACATCTGTGACACCACCAGCTGCCAGGTGATGGGCGGGATCACCGGCGAGACCACCCAGACCCGCGATGGCATCGCCCTGTCGGCGGGGCATGTCCTCACCGCCAACGGGGAGGCCCTGCGCAGCGAGTTCAGCGCGTCCAACGGCGGCCAGCCCGCCGACGGGGGAGTGAGCTGGACCACCACCGCTCCCGATCCCTTCGAACCGCGGCTGTTGCCTCACCAGAACACCTGGCAGGCGTCGATCAAGGTCGCGGACGTGCAGAAGCGCTGGCCGGCCGTCGGCACCTTCACCCGGTTGGTCGTCACCAATCGCGACGGGCGAGGGGAGTGGGGCGGACGTGTCACCGGTCTGCGCGTCGAGGGCACCACCGGCAAGGTGACCGTGACCGTCTCACAGCTGGCCGCCTTGACCGACCAGACGCTCAAGTCCAACTACTTCACCGTGGTCGCTGGCCCAACGGCGATCAGCCATGACCTGAATGGCGACGGACGCGGAGACTTCGCCTCCGTGACTGCGACGGGCAACGTCCAGGTCAACTCCTGGACGGGTGCTGGCGTCGCCCCGCCGCGAACGGGTGGTGCCGGGTGGGGCGGGCTGCGCGCCGTGATGGCCGGGCAGTTCAATTCCGACCGTTATGCAGACCTGCTGTCCGTCGACGCCACCGGGTCATTGCGCTTGCACGCCGCGCGGGGGACCAACTTCGCCGACCCCACCGTGTTGGCGTCCGGGATGGGCGCCTACGACAGGTTCACCGTGGTTCCGGCGTTCTCGTCCGGCAAACCCGTCGTCCTGGCCCGCCGCACCTCCGACGGGGCTCTCGTGCGCTGGACGGGCACGGGTTCGGGCGGCCTCGTCTCATCGAAGCCAACGGTGGTCTCGCCCACGGGCTGGCCCGGCGCAAGGGTGACCGCGATGCTCGGGGTGCGCGACCTCACCAACGACGGCCGCTCCGACCTGGTGGTGCGCACCAGCTCCGGCGAGTTGTGGGTCTGGGCAGGTGACGGCGTCGGCCGCCTCACCAGCGCCAGGAAGATCGGCAGCGGATGGTCCGGCTTCACCTCCATCGCGACGGTCGGCGACATCAACGCCGACGGCCGCTGCGACATCGTCGCCCGCACGTCCACCGGCGTGACGCGCCTGTATCGCACCACCGCCACCGGCTTCGTCCGCGTCGACCTGGCGGCAGGCCAGGGCAAGATCGCCTCCTGACCTCCGCCAGACGCTGGAATCGTCGCCCAACTTCTCCCAGAGGCCCCAGCGGCCGTCACGCGAGAAGGTGGGCGACATGTCCAGCGGGGCGAGGAACTGCTCGCGTGGAAACCCGGTTGGGGGCCTGCGCGCCCAGCCCCTAGAATGACGATGTCGCAAGGCGCTGATGGGGCCATCACCCCGGAGCCGTCGGAAGAACAGCCAGCCGGATCATCCGGTCAGCCCACTAGAACCGGCCGCGGCGAGCAAGAGCGGGGAGCCCGGGCCAAGCGTCCGAGATTCCCAAGAAGGGTGGTACCGCGGGGCGTCCGACCAGGCGCACTCGTCCCTTCGTCCCTGTGATGCACCCGAGGACGCAATGACCACCTCCAGCAATACCTCAGACCGCGTGAGCACGGACGGCCTCTACCAGGCGATCCCCGCACAGGTCGACCTGCCGGCCATGGAGCACGAGGTACTCGACTTCTGGGCCGCCAACAAGACCTTCGACAAGACACTCGAAGCGACCGCCGGTGGCGAGCCCTGGACCTTCTACGAGGGTCCGCCCACCGCAAATGGCCAGCCGGGCACCCACCACATCGAGGCCCGCGTCTTCAAGGACGTCTTCCCGCGCTTCCAGACGATGCGCGGCCGCCACGTCGAGCGCAAGGCTGGCTGGGACTGCCACGGACTGCCGGTCGAGCTCGCCGTCGAGAAGGAACTCGGCATCGACTCCAAGGACCAGATCGAGGAGTACGGGGTCGAGGCCTTCAACCAGCGTTGCCGTGAGTCGGTCAGCCGCAATGTGGACCAGTTCGCCGAGTTGACCAGCCGGATGGGCTACTGGGTCAACATGGACGAGGCCTACTGGACGATGGCCCCTGAGTACGTCGACTCCGAGTGGTGGGCGCTCAAGACCATCTTTGACAAGGGCCTGCTGGTCGAGGACTTCCGCGTCGCGCCCTACTGCCCCCATGACCAGACCGCGCTGTCCGACCACGAGCTCGCGCAGGGCTACGAGGACACCGTCGACACCACCGTCTTCGCGCGCTTCCCGCTGACCTCCGGTCCCTATGCCGGGCAGGCAGACCTCGCGATCTGGACCACCACGCCGTGGACCCTGATCGCCAATGTCACCGTCGCCGCCGGCGCCGAGCTCGAGTACACCGTCGCAAGCGCTCCCGGCGAGCGTCCCGTCGTGCTGGCGCTCGAGAACGTCCCCACCGCGCTCGGCGAGGGCTGGACCACCGGAGACGTGTTCACCGGTGCCGACATGCTGGGCTGGACCTACCAGCGTCCCTTCGACGAGATGGAGCAGCCCGGCAGGGCCTTCTTCGTGGTCAACGAGGCCTATGTCGCGATCGGCGAGGGTACTGGTCTGGTGCATCAGGCGATGGCCTTCGGTCAGGACGACTACGAGTCCAACAAGCGCAATGGCGTCGAGTTCGTGAACCCGATCGGCGTCGACGGGTGCTTCAAGCCGGGCCAAGGCTTCGTCTCGGGACTCTTCTTCAAGAAGGCCGACCCGGTGATCATCGAGAAGCTGCGCGCGAGGGGCCTGCTGCTCAAGACGCTCGACCACGAGCACCCCTACCCGCACTGCTGGCGCTGCCACACGCCGCTGATGTACTACGCGATGCCCAGCTGGTACATCCGCACCACGCAGCGCAAGGACCAGCTGATCGAACAGAACGAGAAGACCAACTGGTACCCCGAGTCGATCAAGCACGGACGCTATGGCGACTGGCTCGAGAACAACATCGACTGGGCGCTGTCGCGCAGCCGTTATTGGGGCACGCCCTTGCCCGTCTGGCGCAACTCGGAGGACCCGACCAAGATCATCTGCGTCGGTTCTCGGGCCGAACTGGCCGAGCTGGCTGGCGATCCCTCGGTCGCGACGATGGACCCGCACCGTCCTTTCGTGGACGACGTGACCTTCACCGTGGCGGGGGAGGGTGGCATCTACCGTCGCGTCCCCGAGGTCATCGACGCGTGGTTCGATTCCGGGTCGATGCCCTTCGCGCAGTGGGGCTACCCCTGGGTCGAGGGCTCCAAGGATAAGTTCGAGGCCAACTACCCGGCCGACTTCATCTGCGAGGCCATCGACCAGACCCGCGGCTGGTTCTACACGCTGATGGCGGTCAACACGCTCGTCTTCGACCGCTCCAGCTACGAGAATGTGCTGTGTCTGGGCCACATCCTGGCCGAGGACGGCCGCAAGATGAGCAAGCACCTGGGCAACATCCTGCTGCCGATCCCGCTGATGGACACCCACGGTGCGGACGCGGTGCGCTGGTTCATGGCCGCCTCCGGGTCGCCGTGGAGCGCCCGTCGCGTCGGTGACACGACCATCACCGAGACGGTCCGCAAGGTGCTGTTGACCTACTGGAACACGGTCGCCTTCCATGCGCTCTATGCACGTACGAACGGTTGGAAGCCCGCCACGTCTCCCGAGCGCTCCACCTTGCCCGACCTGGTCGAGGGGTCAGCGCCTGCCGTCGCTGACCGCCACGTCCTGGACCGCTGGCTGGTCAGCAAGACCAACGCGCTCGTCCTTGACGTCACCGAGGCGATGGAGCGCTTCGACACCCAGCACGTCGGCAACCGCATCGCGGAATTCGTCGACGAGCTGTCCAACTGGTACGTCCGCCGCTCACGTCGTCGGTTCTGGGACGGCGAGCCCGGTGCCCTGCAGACCCTGCACGACACCCTGGACGTGCTGACCCGCCTGATGGCGCCGCTGGTGCCCTTCATCACCGAGCGGGTCTGGCAGGACCTGTTCGTGGCCACCAACCCCGACGCTCCTGAGTCGGTACACCTGGCCAGCTGGCCCGTCGGTGATCAGAGCCTGGTGGACGCCGAACTGGAGCACGCGATGGGCCTGACCCGTCGCCTGGTCGAGCTGGGCCGTTCGGCCCGTGCCGAGGCCAAGGTCAAGACCCGTCAGCCGCTGTCGCGCGCGCTCGTCCCTTCGGTCGCGCACGCGCAGCTCTCGGAGGAGTTGCTGGCGGAGGTCTCGCAGGAGCTCAACGTGGTCTCGGTCGAGTCCTTCCGGTCTGCTGGCGATGTCGTCGACCACTCCGCGAAGGGCAACTTCCGCTCGCTCGGCAAGCGCTTCGGGAAGCAGACGCCGCTGGTGGCAAATGCCATCGCTGCGGCAGATGCCGCCAAGCTGGCCGCCGACCTGGAGGCGCACGGCAGCGCGTTGATCATGGTCCCGGAGCTTGATCAACCCGAAGTCAGCGTGACCACTGACGAGGTGATCGTGTCCGAGCGTCCGCGTGAAGGCTGGAGTGTGGTCAACGAGCAGGGCGAGACCGTTGCGCTCGACCTGCAGATCACCCCCGAGCTGGAGCTCGCCGGTCTGGCCCGCGAGGTCGTTCGTACCGTTCAGGAGACCCGCAAGGCCTCCGGTCTCCAGGTGAGCGACCGGATCAGTCTGGAGTGGGACACCACGGACGACAAGCTGCGCGCCGCCATCGCTGAGCACTCCCAGCTGATCGCGGACGAGGTGCTGGCCACCACGATCACGCATGGATCATCGGACGAGTCCTGGGCCGGCGACGTCGACCTGGGGCTGCGGGTGAAGGTCGCCAAGGCCTGAGCTGCACCCCATGCCAGACTGGGGCTCATGAGCACAGTGCGTTGGGGAATTGCCGGTCCGGGCCGCATGGCCGAGGTCTTCGTGAAGGACTTCGGCCATGTCCCGGACGCGGAGCTGGTTGCCGTCGGCTCGCGCAGCCTCGAGCGGGCCCAGGTCTTCGCCGACGAGCACGGCATCGCGCGCGCCCACGGCTCCTACGCCGACCTGTGCGCGGATCCGGAGGTGGACGTGGTCTACATCGCCACCCCGCACCCCCAGCACAAGGCGATCGCGCTGGCCGCGATCGCTGCTGGCAAGGGCGTCGTGGTCGAGAAGGCCTTCACGGCCACGCTCGCCGGCGCCACGGAGGTGGTCGAGGCCGCCCGTGCCGCAGAGGTCTTCTGCATGGAAGGGATGTGGACGCGCTTCCAGCCGGTCGTCCGCCGGATGCACGAGATCGTCGACGCCGGCGAGATCGGTACCCTGACCGCCGTGATGGGAGACCTCTTCGCGCACCGGGAGTTCGTCCCGGACGACCGGCTCTTCGACCCCGCCAAGGGTGGCGGTTCGATGCTCGACCTCGGTGTCTACGTCACCCACTTCGCGCAGGACTTCTTGGGCAACCCCAGCGAGGTGCAGACTCGCGGCAGGCTCTACGAGAACGGTGTGGATGCTCAGGTTGCCCTCCTGCTCGACCACGCGAGCGGCGCCCAGGCCAGTCTGATGGCCGCGCTCCAGGCGCCCGGCCCCGGGCGTCAGGTCGTCATCGGCACGGGTGGCTGGATCGAAGTGGAGCCCCGCTTCCACCACCCGCGCGCCATCATCGTCCACCGCAATGGTCGCGAGGACGAGCGCATCGAGCTCGAGCCCGAAGGCCTGGGCTACGCCCACGAGATCGCCGAGGTCACCCGCTGCATCCAGCAGGGCCTCACCGAGAGCCCGCTGCTGCCGCTGGACGACACGCTGTCGGTGATGGCGACGATGGAGCAGGGGCTGAGCCAGCTCGGGGTCAGCTATACCGAAGCCGACTGACCGGTGCGCCACGCCGGCTTTTCGGGCGCGGGCGTCGTGGGGTATCGTGGTCGGGTTGCCTGGCGAGGGACGAGCGCACTGCTCGTCCGTGATCGACACGGTGTTGCAGCCCAGCTGCTCCTCCCTCCCCGGCCCACGTCCGTTTCGAGAGGTTGAGGAAGAACATGGCTGAGATCAAGTTGACCGCCACCCAGCGCACCGAGTTCGGCAAGGGCGCTGCCCGCCGCATCCGTCGCGCCGACCAGGTGCCCGCCGTCCTGTATGGCCACGGCACCGATCCCGTGCACATCACCCTGCCGGGCCACCAGACCCTGCTGGCGCTGCGCCAGGCCAATGTCCTGCTCAGCATCGACATCGAGGGTGGCGCCAATCAGCTCGCCCTGCCCAAGCAGGTTCAGCGCGACCCGATCAAGGGCTTCATCGAGCACGTTGACCTGCTCATCGTGAAGCGCGGCGAGAAGGTCACCGTCGAGGTGCCCGTCGTGCTCGTGGGTGAGGCTGCCGGTGACGTCACCGTCAACCAGGACCTCACCACTCTGGCGCTCGAGGTCGAGGCCACTCACATCCCGCAGTCGATCGAGGTCTCGATCGAGGGTCTGGAGGCTGGCGCGCAGGTGGCCGTGGCCGACATCACCCTGCCGGCCGGTGCCACCTTCCACGGCGAGCCCGAGACCCTGATCGTCGGCATCAACGTCGCCGCCGAGTTGTCGACCGAGTCCGAGGACGCGGAGACCGAGGGTGATGAGGCCGAGGGCGCCGACGAGGCCACCCAGGCCGAGTGACCGAACAGGTCTGAGGGAGCAACCACGTGAGCACGTGGCTGGTGGTGGGGCTCGGGAATCCGGGCCCGACCTACTCCACCACCCGGCACAATGTCGGGTTCATGGTCGTGGACGAGCTGGCGCGCCGCGCGCGCGTCAGCTGGTCCGCACCCAGGGGGATGCGCGCCGACGTCGCCGAGACCCGGATGGGTTCGGCAGGCATTGGCACCCCCGGCGTCGAGGCCGACCGCATCGTGCTGGTCAAGCCCCGCACCTTCATGAACGAGTCCGGCCAGTCGGTCGGCAAGCTCGCTGCCTTCCACAAGGTTCCGGTCGGCCAGGTCATCGCCGTCCACGACGAACTGGACCTTGATCTTGGTCAGCTGCGCCTGAAGCTCGGCGGTGGCGACAACGGCCACAACGGGTTGAAGTCCCTGCGCAAACACCTGGGCAGTGGCGACTTCCTGCGCGTCCGGTATGGCATCGGGCGCCCGCCCGGCCGCCAGGAGCCAGCAGACTACGTGCTCGCAACGATTCCAAGCTCCCTGCGCTCCGACTTCGAGCTGGAGACCGGACGCGCGGCCGACGCCGTCGAGGCTCTTGTCAGCTCCGGCCTCGAAGCGGCCCAGAACCGCTACAACTCCTAGCCCCACCGGGACTGCCAAGACCGGCCGGTCATGGCAGTCCGACTAGCGCCAGTTGGAGGGACCCGTGGACCCCGCGCGGTACTCGTCCAGCGGGACGGCGCCCGACTTCCACGCCTCGACGACCGGGCCCAGGATCTCCCAGCAGCGCTCGGCGATGTCGCCACGAACACTCAGCAGCGGGTCCCCGTCCAGGATGCCCTCCAGGATTTCGCCGTAGGGCCGCACCGCGGAGCTGCCGAACTCGGTGAACAGCACCGAATCCTCCAGGTCGAGTGAGTCACCCTCGGCATTCGTCGTGATGCCCACGGCCAAGTTCTCCGGCTTCATGCCGATGCTGATGACGTTTGGGACGGGCGTGTTGGTGAAGCCCTCCGGAACGTGCCCGACCGGCTTGAAGACCGCCGTGATGCCATTGCGCTGGTCGCCCAGTGCCTTGCCCGAACGCAGCCGGAAGGGGACCCCGGCCCAGCGGGAGTTGTTGATCTGCACCGTGATCTCGGCGAGCGTCTCGGTGTTGTTTGCCGGGTCGACGCCCTCCTCGTCCACGTAGTTCGGAAGGTCCTTGTCGCCGATCTTCCCGGCCGTGTAGCGGGCTCGGCGCGAGCTGGTCGTCGCGTCACCCGTGTACAGCTCGGTCGCGCGCAGTACGTGTGCCATCAGGTCACGCAGTTCCTGCTCGTGCAGCTTGGCCGGCTCCTCCATCGCGAACATGGCCATCACCAGCATCAGGTGGCTCTGGATCATGTCCTTCAGCGCGCCCGCCTTGTCGTAGTAGCCGGCGCGGCCCTCGAGGCCGAGTGTTTCGTCGGTGATGATCTCGACCCGCTCGATGTTGTTGGCATTCCACACCGGCTCGAAGATCCGGTTCGCAAAGCGCAGCCCGAGCAGGTTCAGCACCGTCGCCTTGCCGAGGAAGTGGTCCACCCGGAAGATCTGCCTCTCGGGCACCAGACGGGCGAGCAGTTCGTTCAGGTCGTGGGCGGTCTGCCAGTCCGAACCGAAGGGCTTCTCCAGCGCCAGGCGCAGGTGCTTGGGGAAGTCGACCTGCGTGAGCGCCTCGCACGCCTTGATCGTGATGGCCGGCGGCAGGGCGAAGTAGAGCACCGGATCACCGGGGAGTGAGTCCAGAAGCGCCTTCAGCTCCACGGGATTGGTGACGTCGATCTGCTGGTAACGGGTGGTCGAGACCATCTGTTCGATCCGCGAGGTGGGCGCCTTGGCCTCCTCCATCGCCGTCTGGAGGATCAGCTTCCACTGGTCCTGGCCCATCTCGTCGAAGGCCGCTCCCACCAGCGTCAGGTTCGGGCGAGCCTTCAGCTTCATCAGCGTGCCCAGACCGGGCAGCAGCAGCCGGTGGGTCAGGTCGCCCGAGGCGCCCAGGATGACCAGGGTCGTCGGCTGGTCGGCGTCCGGAGGGGTCGCCTCAGCCGGCTGGGTGGTGGCATCCGTCACGACGCTGCTGGTCAGGGCATCGGACGAGGTGCCCTGCTGCGTGCGATCAGGGGTGTTCGCGCTGTTCTCGGTCACGGTGTGAGCCTAGGCTCCTGCGGCTCGGCCAACCCCGTTGGCGGCGTGATTTCACCCGTGGCGGAGGTTGGGGCGCATGTCGGTTGGGGTGCCGACGGTAGATTGGGCGGACGTGACCCTGAGCGCCCTCGTCGACCTGATTGCCACCGACCCGGTGGTCTCCGATGCCCTCGCCCGCGCTGGTGCTACCACGGCCCTCGACCTGACCGCCCCGCCGGCCGTCCGTTCTGCTCTCGTGGCCACCCTGGCGCAACAGACCCGGCGTCCCGTCCTGCTGGTCACCTCCACCTACCGCGAGGCCGAGCAGGTCACCGCCGAGTTGCAGGGGTGGCTGGGTGAGGACGAAGTGGCCTACTACCCGGCCTGGGAGACGCTGCCGCACGAGCGCCTCAGCCCACGCTCCGACACCGTCGGACGTCGCCTGCAGGTGCTGCGGCGGCTGGCCGGCAGGGACCCGCTCGGCATCCCGAAGGTGGTCGTCGCGCCCGTCCGATCGGTGCTGCAGCCGCAGGTGAAGGGATTGGCGGAGCTGGCACCCGTCCACGTCGTCGCCGGCGAGGACTACGACATCGCCCAGCTCGCCGCCGACCTGGTGGCCGCTGCCTACAACAGGGTCGACCTGGTCGAACGCCGCGGGGAGTTCGCCGTCCGCGGCGGCATCGTGGACGTCTTCGCGCCCACCGAGGAACACCCGGTGCGCATCGACTTCTTCGGCGACCAGGTCGAAGAGATCCGCTACTTCACCGTCGCCGACCAGCGCTCCACGCCCACCACCTTGCCCGAGGTCACCGCCAGCCCCTGCCGCGAACTGCTCCTGGACGCCCAGGTGCGCGAGCGCGCCGCCGCGCTGGTGCCGCACCACCCGGAACTGGCCGAGCTGCTGGAGAAGGTCTCCCAGGGCCATGCCGTCGAGGGCATGGAGGCCCTCACGCCTGCCCTGGTGGACGACCTCGAACTGCTGCTGGACGTCCTCCCGGCCGATGCGCTGGTTGTCGTTTCCGATCCCGAACTGGTCCGCGGGCGCGCCGCCGACCTGGTGCGCACCTCGCACGAATTCCTCAACGTCAGCTGGGCGGCTGCGGCGGCCGGTGGCAAGGCGCCGATCGACCTGGGTCGCGCCGCCTACTGGGAGCTCTCCGACGTCCGCCAGCATGCCCTCACCCGGGGCCAGTCCTGGTGGAGCCTGTCCAGTTTTTCCGCCGCCCCGGACGACGAGAACCGTGGGCCGCTGTATGCCGAGGACGGTGAACTGGTCGACCTGTCCGGCATCGGCGTCACGGGCGTGGAGTCGCACTCCCTGGGTGTCGAGGCCGTGGACTCCTGGCGCGGCGACACCGAGGCCGCCATCACCGAGATCACCGAGTCGGCCAGGGCCAGGGCACGCGTTGTGCTGGGGGTCGAGGGCAAGGGCATGGCCGCCCGCATGGCCGAACTCCTGCGCGACCGTGAGGTCAGTGCAACGGTCGTCGACGGGCTGGCCGCCGCGCCCGAACCGGGCGTGGTGACGATCGTCCCCACCGCGCAGCGGCACGGTTTCCGCTGGCCGGGGCTGGAACTGGTCTTCTTCACCTCCAACGACCTGTCTGCCGCACGGGGCGCCGACAAGTCCGAACGCCGGATGCCCTCGCGACGCAAGAACCAGATCAGCCCGCTGGAGCTGACCCCGGGCGATCCGGTCGTGCACGAGCAGCACGGCGTCGGACGGTATGTCGAGATGGTCCAGCGCACCGTCGCGAACTCCACCCGTGAGTACCTCGTGATCGAGTACGCGTCCTCCAAGAAGGGCCAGCCCGGCGACCGGCTCTATGTCCCGATGGACCAGCTCGACCAGGTCACCCGCTATGTCGGTGGGGAGGCACCCAGTCTGGACCGGATGGGCGGCGCCGACTGGCGTCAGCGCAAGTCCCGCGCTCGCAAGGCCGTGAAGCAGATCGCCGCGGAGTTGATCAAGCTCTACGCCGCCCGCCAGGCCACCCGCGGCCACGCCTTCGGGCCCGACACCCCCTGGCAGCGGGAGCTCGAGGACGCCTTCGCCTACGTCGAGACCCCCGACCAGCTGGCGTGCATAAACGAGGTCAAGCACGACATGGAGCAGGTCATCCCGATGGACCGGCTGATCTGTGGCGACGTCGGTTACGGCAAGACCGAGATCGCCGTCCGCGCCGCCTTCAAGGCCGTCCAGGACGGCAAGCAGGTGGCGGTCCTGGTGCCCACCACCCTGCTGGTTACCCAGCACGCCAACACTTTCGCCGAGCGCTACGCAGGCTTCCCGGTCAACGTCGCGCAGCTGTCGCGTTTCCAGTCCGATTCGGAGGCGAAGGCCGTCCGAGAGGCGGTCAAGGCGGGCAAGGTGGACGTCGTCGTCGGCACCCACCGCCTGTTCTCCGGCGAGGTGGAGTTCAAGGACCTGGGCTTGGTGATCATCGACGAGGAGCAGCGCTTCGGCGTCGAGCACAAGGAATCGCTCAAGCGGCTGCGTCTGAACGTCGACGTGCTGGCGATGAGCGCGACCCCGATCCCGCGCACTCTCGAGATGGCTGTCACCGGCATCCGCGAGATGAGCGTCATTGCCACCCCGCCGGAGGAGCGCCACCCGGTGCTCACCTTCGCCGGCCCCTACGACGAGGGTCAGGTCACCGCAGCGATCCGCCGCGAACTGGCCCGTGAGGGCCAGGTCTTCTACATCCACAACCGGGTGAACTCGATCGAGAAGACCGCCAAGAAGATCCGCGAGCTGGTGCCCGAGGCGCGTGTCGCGACCGCCCACGGCCAGATGAACGAACATCAGCTGGAACAGGTCATGCAGGACTTCTGGGAACGTCGTGCGGACGTTCTGGTGTGCACGACGATCGTCGAGGCGGGCCTGGACATCCCGTCGGCGAACACGCTGTTGATCGAGCGCGCCGACCTGCTGGGCCTGTCCCAGCTGCACCAGTTGCGTGGACGCGTCGGACGTTCCCGTGAACGCGGCTATGCCTACTTCCTGTACCCACCGGAGAAGCCGCTGACCGAGACCGCGCACGACCGGCTCGCGACGATGGCCGCCCACACCGACCTCGGTGCGGGCATGCAGATCGCCATGCGTGACCTCGAGATCCGCGGTGCCGGCAACCTGCTGGGTGGTGAACAGTCCGGCCACATCGCCGACGTCGGCTTCGACCTGTACATCCGGCTGGTGGGGGAGGCGGTCGCCGACTACCGCGGAGAGGACGTCGAACCCGAACCGGAGATGCGCATCGAACTGCCGGTGGACGCGAACCTGCCCGCCGACTATGTGGAGTCCGAGCGGCTGCGTCTGGAGATGTACAAGCGCCTTGCCGAGGTGCGCTCGGTCGCCGACATCGACGAGGTGCGCGCCGAGCTCACCGACCGCTACGGCGTGCTCCCGGCACCGACCGAGCTGCTGTTGGGTGTGGCGGGCTTCCGGCTACTGTGCCGTCGTGCCGGGATCACCGAGGTGGTCGCGCAGGGCAGCAACATCCGGTTCTCCCCGGCGAACCTGCCCGAGAGCAAGCAGATGCGGCTGCAACGCCTCTACCCCGGCAGCGTCGTCAAGCACACGGCGGGCTTCATCCTCGTCCCCCGGCCGAAGACCGCGCCGGTGCTGGGGCAGCCGGTCGGCGGCAACGACCTGCTGGAATGGGCGACCCGCGTGGTCACCGACCTGTTCGATGTCGCACCGGCCGAAGCGCCGACGACCACGTCGACCCCGGCCCAGTGATCTCGTCCCGACCCGCTATCGTGGGCTCGAACCTGCCTGGCCACGCCGGGCCCGCTCGGAAGGACCTCCGATGAAGCCCATCGTCCGTCTGGCCGCCCCGGCCATCGCGATCGCCCTGTTCGCCGGTTGCACGCCCTCGGGCCAGACCGCGTTCGAGGTGAACGGGGAGCGCATTGGCATGTCCGCTGTGGACAGCGCGGCCAAGGGTTGCGAGGCCGTCGGCCAGGGCCAGATCCAGGCCAGCGCGATCAAGAGCCAGATCGCGCGAATGCTGTTGGTCGGCCAGCTGGCGCGCACCGTCGCCGCCGAGAACGACTTCGAGATCGACGGTGCCGCCCGCTCGGCCGCCATCACCCAGCTCGAGGGTGACGACTTGATGACCAATGCCGACTGTGCGACGGCGATCAGCTCCTTCGGTGACTTCAGCGTGGCCCAGCAGCGCCTCGGCGCCGAGCAGCTGCAGAAGGAGATCAGCGCCCTGGACGTCAAGGTCAACCCGCGCTTCGGCCAGTGGGACGCATCGAAGGCGGCGTTCACCTCCAGCACCGGTTCGCTGTCCAGCCAGGCGCTCGGCAACGGTCAGGTCTTCGGCGGCTGACGTGACCGGGCCCGCAGATGGCGAGCTCGTGGACGGGCAGCCCAGCTGCGACCAGGTGGTACGGCTGGCAGGGGTGATGACCACCCTGCGCCAGGCCTGCCCCTGGGACGCGGAACAGACCCACCGCAGCCTGTCGACCTATCTGGTCGAGGAGACCGGCGAGGTGCTGGACGCGATCGAGTCGGGCGACGACGCCGACCTGCGCGAGGAGCTCGGTGACCTGCTGCTGCAGGTGCTCTTCCACTCCGAGATCGCCTCCCGTGAGAGCCGCTTCGACCTCGACGACGTGGCCCGCGGGATTGCCGACAAGCTCGTCCGCCGCCATCCCTATGTCTATGCCGACTCCAGCGTCCCGGACGACCTGATGTCCTCTTGGGAGGCCCGCAAGCGCGCCGAGAAGGGCCGCACGTCTTCCCTGCAGGGCATCGCCGACCACCTGTCCGCGCTGGCCCGCGCCACGAAGGTCACCTCCCGGGTGCGCAGCCACGGCGTCGACGTGCCCTTGGCCGACCAGCCCATCACCGCCGACGAAGTCGGGCGCCAGGTGCTCGCCCTGGTGCAGCGCGCGCACGCCAGCGGTGTGGACGCCGATCAGGCCACCCGGGACGCGCTGCGCCACTTCGAGACCCTGGTCGTGTCTGCCGAGCAGGACGGTTGTTAGGGTCGCGACGTGGGATCCTTGGTTGACTGGTTGCGCCCCGAGGCGATCGCACTGGATGTTGCGGTCGGTGGTTGGGAGGACGCCGTGCGACAGGCTGGCGGGCTGTTGGAGGCTGTCGGCGCCATCGACTCCGAGTACACGGACGCGATGGTCAACAGCATCTTTCGCAATGGCCCCTACATCGTCCTCGAGCCCGGCTTCGCGTTCGCGCATGCCCGTCCCTCGGAGTTCGTGCACCGCGCCGCCCTGTCGTGGCTGCGGCCGGCGACGCCCGTCCGCTTCGGGCACCGGCACAACGACCCCGTCGAGCTGGTGGTGGCGATGGCCGTCAATGACTCCACCCAGCACCAGGTGGCCATCTCCCAGCTGGCCCACCTGATCTCCGACGCGCGGACGATGGACCGGTTGCGCTCCGCGCGTACCCCGGTGGAAGTCATTTCCGTGCTCTCCGAGGTGGCCGGCCCCGCCACGAGGGTCGGCCACCACCGCCTGCCGCACTGGCCCCACCGTCGCTGATCGCGCTCCCCGAGCGCCCAGTGCGTGGCCGCGAGCCTGTCGAGGCCTCCCGAGGCCGGCAGCGCCCAAAAGCACGTCCCCTGGTCTGTCTTCCACAATTCACCCGGGCCCACGACACATGGCCCAGAGGGCTTGGCTAGGCTGAGCCTGCAACCCAAACGTCTTGGAAAGGCACAACGATGGCAACCATCGAATACATCCAGGCTCGCGAGATCCTCGATTCCCGCGGCAACCCCACCATCGAGGTGGACGTCGTCCTGGACGACGGCACCGAGGGCCGCGCTGCTGTTCCTTCCGGTGCCTCCACCGGCGCCTTCGAGGCCGTGGAGCTGCGTGACGACGACAAGGCCCGCTACGGCGGCAAGGGTGTCCTGAAGGCCGTCGAGAACGTCAACGAGACCATCGCCGAAGAGGTCCTCGGTTTCGAGGCCTCCGAGCAGCGCCTGCTGGACCAGGCCATGCTCGAGCTCGACGGCACCGACAACAAGGCCAAGCTCGGCGCCAACGCCATCCTGGGCGTCTCGCTGGCCGTGGCCCAGGCCGCCGCTGCCTCGGCCGAGCTGCCCCTGTACCGCTACATCGGCGGCCCCGTTGCCAATGTGCTGCCCGTCCCGATGATGAACATCCTCAACGGTGGCTCGCACGCCGACAGCAATGTCGACATCCAGGAGTTCATGATCGCCCCGATCGGCGCCGAGAGCTTCAAGGAGGCGCTCCGCACGGGTGCGCAGGTCTACCACGCCCTCAAGGGGGTCCTGAAGGAGAAGGGCCTGTCGACCGGTCTGGGCGACGAGGGCGGCTTCGCCCCCAACCTGGGCTCCAACCGTGAGGCCCTCGAGCTCATCGTCGAGGCCATCAAGATCGCTGGCTTCGAGCCCGGCAAGGACGTCGCCCTGGCCCTGGACGTCGCCGCCAGCGAGTTCTACAACGAGGACGGCACCTACAACTTCGAGGGCGGCTCCAAGTCGTCCGACGAGCTGGTCGCCTACTACGCGCAGCTGGTCGAGGACTTCCCGCTGGTCTCCATCGAGGACCCGCTGAACGAGGAGGACTGGGACGGCTGGAAGAAGATGACCGAGCAGATGGGCGAGAAGGTCCAGCTGGTCGGCGACGACCTGTTCGTCACCAACACCACCCGCCTGCAGAAGGGCATCGATGAGGGCGCCGCGAACGCCCTGCTCGTGAAGGTGAACCAGATCGGTTCGCTGACCGAGACCATCGACGCCGTGAACCTCGCGCACCGCAATGGCTTCCGTTCGATGATGTCGCACCGTTCCGGTGAGACCGAGGACGTCACCATCGCCGACCTGGCCGTCGCGCTGTCCTGCGGCCAGATCAAGACCGGTGCGCCCGCCCGCACCGAGCGCGTCGCGAAGTACAACCAGCTGCTCCGCATCGAGGAGGAGCTGGACGACGCCGCGGTGTACGCCGGTGCCTCGGCCTTCCCGCGCTTCAAGGCCTGAGAGCCAGCGCAGGGGTGTTTCACTGAACGGACGGCTTCGCTGACCTGACAGACTGGGCACATGCCGTCCAGGAAATCTCCGGGGAACGGCCCGGGACGCGGCACTTCGCGTTCCCGGGCCGTTCCGCCGTCCCGTACCCCCAGGACCCCGGGCCGCGCCGGCGAGCGAGCTGCTCGTCCGAGCCGGCTCACGAACGAAGCCCCCGCCCCAACCTCCGGCGGGGGAGCGACGGCCGCGACCCCGCTGTTGCGCCGGGGCCTCGGCCTGACCCGCCGCGCCATCGCGCTGGCCGTGATCATGGCGATGCTGATGCTGAGCTACGCCTCCAGCCTGCGGGTCTACCTGCGCCAGGAGCAGGACGCCGCAACCGCCCGCCAGCAGATCGCCGAGCGGGACGCGGCGATCGCGTCCCTGCAGGACGAAGTGGAGCGCTGGAAGGACGACGACTACGTGAAGGCCCAGGCACGCGACCGACTGGGCTGGGTGATGCCCGGCGAGGTCGGTTTCCGCGTGATCGGCGCCGACGGCAAGCCACTCGGCGGCGGAGCCACCATCTCCGGTGCCGGCACCCTTCCCAGCGGCGAGCACGCGACCACCTGGTGGGAGCGGTTGGAGGGGTCCCTCTCGGCCGCTGATGAGCCGGTCGCTGCCCAGTCCGCGGATCCCACCCCCATCACTGCACCCTCCTCGGCGGACCCCTCGGCCAGCGTCAGCCCCTCCGCCGCGAGCAGCGCGGGCTCTGCCAGCGCCACCCCGACGTCCAGCCCCACCCGCTGAAGGAGACCCATGGCCGACCTCGAACCCATGAGCCCGTTCGAGCCGATGACGGCTGTCGACGAGCAGGCGATCCACGACCAGCTCGGACGGATGCCGCGCGGCGTCGCCGGCGTGGCCTGGCGCTGCCCGTGCGGCAAGCCCGGCGTTGTCGCCACCGAGCCCCGCCTGCCGGACGGGACGCCCTTCCCGACCACCTTCTACCTCACCTGCCCGCGCGCGACCTCAGCCGTCTCGACGCTGGAGGCCAGTGGGCTGATGGCCGAGATGACCGAACGTCTGGGCGTCGACGAGGAACTGGCCGCCGCCTATCGGGGCGCCCACGAGGCCTACCTCGCTGACCGGAGGCGCCTCGGCGAGGTGCCCGAGATCGATGGCATCAGCGCTGGCGGCATGCCCACCCGGGTGAAGTGCCTGCACGTGCTGGTC
The DNA here is from genome assembly GCF_039527675.1 of Luteococcus sanguinis. NCBI lineage: Bacteria > Bacillati > Actinomycetota > Actinomycetes > Propionibacteriales > Propionibacteriaceae > Luteococcus > Luteococcus sanguinis. Next base: position 26,634 of record NZ_BAAAKI010000001.1, on the reverse strand, counting down.
GGGCATTCGCTGGCTGCCGGGCCGGGCGTCAACCCGCTCGGGGACGAGGCGGTGGCGACCCTGGGCGAGTTCTGGGCCCGTCCTTGCCTTGCCGAGCGCACCACGCCCGACCAGACCACCCCCGAGCGCACCACCCCAGACCAGACCACCCCCGACCAGATCACACAGGAGACCACCTGATGCGCGTTGCAGCGATTGACTGTGGGACCAACTCCATCCGCCTGCTGGTGGTCGAGAAGGTTCCCGGGGGCGAGGTCACCGAACTGGACCGCCGCCTCGAGCTGGTCCGGCTCGGCCAGGGCGTTGATGCCACCGGAGCCTTCGCGCCGGATGCGCTGGTGCGAACCATGACCGCCATCGACCAGTTCTCCGACGTGGTGGGCGAGCTCGGCGTGGAGAAGGTGCGCTTCGTTGCGACCTCCGCCGCCCGCGATGCGCGCAACCGCGAGGACTTCTTCAGCGGCGTGCGCGAGCGCCTGGGCGTTGATGCAGAGATCATCTCCGGGTCGGAAGAGGCCGAACTGTCCTTCCGTGGTGCGCTCTCGGGCGTAACGCAGGCCAGCGGGCGGGTGCTCGTGATCGACATCGGGGGCGGCTCGACCGAGCTGGTCGTCGGCTCCGTGGAGCCCACCGGTGCAGTGGTCGAGAAAGCTGTCAGCCTGGACATGGGTTCGGTGCGGTTGCGGGAGCGCTTCCTGCACTCCGACCCTCCCTCGGACGCCGAGGTGGGTGCTGCGCGTGCCTTCGTCGAAGGCCTGCTGGAAGGCTCCAAGGTGCCGCTGGACGGCATCGACACCTTCATCGGGGTCGCCGGGACGACGACCTCGCTGTCGGCCATCGAGCAGGACCTGATGGCCTACGACCGGCGCAAGGTGCACGGCTCGATGCTGGCACCGGAGCAGGTGCACGCCCTCGCCGAGCGGCTGTTGGCATCGACCGTGCAGGAGGTGCTCACCACCACCTGCCTGCCCGCCAAGCGCGCCGAGGTGATCTGCGGTGGCGCGCTGGTCTGCGACGCGATCGCCCAGCGCGTCGGACGTCCGATGGTGGTCAGCGAGAACGACATCCTGGACGGCATCGTGATGGGCCTGATCGCCAGCTGAGCGGTGCCCGGTGGTGCCCCCGATGGGATTCGAACCCACACTTGGGCGGGTTTAAGCCGCCTGCCTCTGCCAGTTGGGCCACGGGGACCGAGCTCACATTCTGGCACGCCCGTACACTGGGCCTGAGCTCACACGGAACAAGCCAGTGCTTTCTCGTGTTGAGGGGGCAGCAAGCCCAACCTGCCAAGGCCGTCAGCGAACGGCGCAAGGAGAAACAACCCACTCATGGCCAATCCCATCCTGTCCCGACCGGACGCGTTCACTCGCACCCAGCCGCAGTGGCAGCCGGTGCCCGGCCTCCAGCCCGACCCGCGTGCCCAGACGCCTGTTGGCCGGATGACCATCGAGGACGTGATCAGCAAGACCGCCGTCACGATGCTCGTGCTGGTCGCCGCTGCTGCCGCCACCTTCACGGTGGTCAACCCCTTTGACACCTCCGCCCGCACGGCGTTGATCGGCAGTTCCATCGTGGGCTTCATCACCGTCCTGCTCGTCTCGATGCGCCGCGTGGTGAACCCTGCCGCCGTGCTGTTCTACGCGGTCGTCGAGGGCGTCTTCATCGGCGCCTTCAGCAAGATGTTCGAGGTTCAGTTCGAGGGCATCGTCCAGCAGGCCGTGCTCGGCACCTTCGCCGCAGCCGGTGCCACGCTCGCCGCCTACCGTTACTTCAACATCCGCGTCACCCCGAGGTTCCGTCGGATGGTCTTCATCGGCACCGCCGCATTCGCGGGCGTCATGCTGTTGAACTTCGTGCTCGCCCTGATGGGCATCGACACCGGCCTGCGTGGCATGGGTGGCCTCGGCCTCGTCGCCGCCCTGCTGGGTGTCGGCCTTGGCGTGTCCAACCTCGTGGTCGACTTCGACTCCATCGAGCGCGGTATCGCCGGCGGTGCGCCGGCCAGCGAGTCGTGGCGCGCGGCATTCGGCATCACGGTCACCATGGTGTGGCTCTACACCGAGATCCTGCGCCTGCTCAGCTTCTTCCGTCGCGACTGACCCGCGACTGCAGGACGACGAAAGCCCCC
>NZ_BAAAKI010000001.1:22635-24470 GCF_039527675.1 Luteococcus sanguinis | reverse complement strand
GGGGCTTTCCCGTGTTCTGGGGGTGATCAGGCCGTCAGTGGACTGGCACCTGGTCCAGGTGCTTGTCCAGCAGGGACCGGGCACCCGAGGTCCAGGGCAGCGAACGCCACTGGCGCAAGGGCACCCAGGCCGCGCGCTCGGTCGTCCCGTCGATGTCGATCACATTCGGGGTGGTGGGTTCCAAGCAGGTCGCGGTGAAGATGATCCGCAGGGCGTGGAAGTCCTCCAACACGCCGTTGGGCGCCCGTCCGATCCAGTGGTCGGACTGCAGGTCGATCAGGCGGTTGATCCGCACCTTCTGTCCGGTCTCCTCGGCAATCTCGCGCATCAGCGCGTCCGATGGGGACTCCCCGGGGTTCAGTCCGCCGCCGGGCAGCTGCCACAGACCGGGGACGGCCGTTCGGTTCGAGCACTCGGTGCCGAGCACCCCGCGCGAGGATCGGACGATCGCATAGGCCGCGAGGCGCTGGTTGAGCACGGGTTCCTCCCCGTCGGCGACCAGCAGGTCGGGGTCGGCGCCGCGGTGCTTGACCCGCGGTGGACGCGAGCCTGGTGCGCGGGGGCTCACCCGCACGGTGAGCACCACCTCGCCGCCCTCCAACCGGGCCGACAGCAGCTCATTGAGCACGAAGCCGCGCCGCCACAGCACCTGGTGCGGATGGGCGCCGTGGTCGACGTGGAGCCGGACGGCCTCACCCTTCCCCGGCTGTCCCACTCCCACGATGCGCATTCCTCCATCATGGCATCCGTTGCGGCCCTGACCAGTGCGGCGACCCGTGGGGCTGTTCGCCGATCGCAATATGGCCGAGGCGTGCGACAACCCGACGCGCCGGTTCGCTACGCTGATCCCGCGCGCAGCAGGGCAGTGCAGCCGCGTCAGCAGTGCTCAACCCAGCAAGGGGGCCCCTCGGATGGACTTCAACCAGAATGCCCAGCTCGACCCGTCACAGGTGATCAACGCCGGTGGCAGTGGAGGTAGCGGTGGCGGCGTCGCGATCGGTGGTGGCCTCGGCATCATCATCGTGATCCTGGGGCTCATCTTCGGCTTCAATCCGGCCGACGTGCTGGGCGCCACGGGCGACTCCGGTACGCAGACCACCTCCGCCTCTCAGAACAACTGCACCTCGGGTGCCGACGTCGCGACGAACCGCGAGTGCCGCTGGACTGCCTACGTGAACTCGATCCAGTCCTACTGGGCCAGCCAGTTCGCCGATGGCCAGTACACCAAGAGCCCGACGATCGCCTTCTCCGGCCAGGTCAGCACCGGCTGCGGCACGGCCAGCTCGCAGGTGGGCCCCTTCTACTGCCCGAGCGACAAGAAGGTCTACATCGACACCGAGTTCGCCGACCAACTGCTGCAGCAGCTCGGCGCGCAGGGTGGGGACGCGGCCGAGGCCTACATCCTCGCCCACGAGTACGGCCACCACGTCTCCGACCTCACCGGTCAGCTCGGCGAGGTTCAGGCCGCTGGCAACCAGACCGGCCCCACCTCCCCGCAGGTGCGTCTGGAACTGCAGGCGGACTGCTACGCGGGCGTCTGGTTCAAGAACGCCGCCTCCGGCAACGACGCCATCATCTCCGGCATCACCAAGGACGACCTGCTGCGCGTCGCCGATGCGGCCGAGGCCGTCGGTGACGACCGCATCCAGGAGTCGTCCAGCGGTCGCGTCAGCCCCGAGTCATGGACCCATGGCTCGGCCAAGATGCGCCACTACTGGGTGAGCCGCGGTTTCGATTCGGGCGACCCCAATGTCTGCTCGGAGACCTTCACCACGAACAACCTCGAGGGCTGACCCCAGCCCTCTAAGGCATGGGCAAGGCCTGACTGCAACGAA
>NZ_BAAAKI010000001.1:19965-22627 GCF_039527675.1 Luteococcus sanguinis | reverse complement strand
TCTCAGGGCATTGCGTCTCTCAGGGCATTGCGTTTCTCAGGGCATTGCGTTTCTCAGGGCAGTTGGTCGCTGATGTCGGTGCCCGACAGCGTCGTGATGACGCGCCGACCCCCCACCGTCCACTCGATGACCGGTGAGACCATCCGGTCGACGCGGTGGATGGTGAACGAGACGTCCTGCTCGTCGGCCTGGTAGCGCTGCGGCAACTGGACGGCCAGCTTGGCCAGTACCGCCGCATCCACGACGGACGCGGGGAAGCGCAGCCCCGTCGCGCTGGCCTTGCGGCTGGAGGTCCAGGCCGGCACCTTCGCCTGGCGCGTGGTGCGCACCACCACGCCCGCCTCGCTGCCGGGTGCGTCGGACCACAGTCCCTCGTTCGGGGACCAGCCAATCGCCAACACCCGGTCGTCGCCCGCGGCGTCCCGGATGGCCTCGGTGAAGCCTGCCGTCGTGGTGAAGTCCAGACGGTTGATCGCCGTGCCATCGCGACGGAAGAAGACCGGCATGGACTCCGGACGGGTGGTCACGGTCATCAGCACCTGGCCCGCGTTGTAGTCGACGATCTGCAACTCCTGGTTCGACGAACTGCCCGAGATCTGCGCGGCGGCGCGGAACAGCGAGCCCAGGTCATCCAGTGCGAAGTCGGCGGGGGTGAAGCTGGCCTGCTCCACGTACTCAATGTCGCTGTCGGTCGGCGTGACCACGCCGTCCTCCCACTGCCACGCAACGACCTTGCCGTCCTTGACCGCACTGAGCGACGCGGTGGTGGCGCTCAGGTCCACCTTGATGATGGGCAGCGTCCCTGCCTGTTGGGCCAGCTTCGCCACCACTGCCTGGGCCCGCCCTGGGCGGGTCAGGTCCGAGTTGCCGGACGCGCTGGCTGCGGGCTGCACGGTCGACGGGCTGGCACTGCTGCTCGGCGACTGGGCAACTCCGCTGGCAGTACACGAGGACGTGAGCAACACCACTGCGCCGCACAGACCGGCCACCAACCGCACCGCGCTGGAACTGGGGTTTGTGCTCACCCGATGAGCCTATCCCTGCGGGGCTTTCGGACCGATCCGCGCTGTGGTGCGATGGGTAGGTGATCGACCTGTCCCGTTCGCCACTGGAGGTGGCGCCACTGCTGCTGGGGGCCGTGTTGCGCCACGGCGAGGTGGCCTTGGAACTCACCGAGGTCGAGGCCTATCTGGGCCCGGACGACCCGGCTTCGCATGCCTTTCGCGGCCCCACCGCTCGCACACAGGTGATGTTCGGGCCACCGGGGCACCTCTACGTCTACCTCTCCTATGGCGTGCACCTGGCCGCCAACCTCGTGTGTGCGCCCGATGGCACCGCTGGCGCCGTCCTGCTGCGCAGCGGACGGGTCGTCGACGGCGCCGTGGTGGCTCGGAGACGACGCGAGGGTGCTCGGCGTCCCGGGTCGGCGCCGGTCCCCGACGTCGAACTGGCCCGCGGTCCGGGCAACCTGGGGCGAGCACTGGGGCTCGTCATCGAGGACAGCGGAGCGGTCGTGGGGCAGTCGCCGCACGGTCCGAGGGAGCCCGGCTTCGCGCTCGCGGACGGTCGTTCGGGACAGGTCGAGCTGGCCTGCGGACCCCGTGTCGGGGTCAGTCTCGCGCACGAGGTCGACTGGCGTTTCTGGATCCCTGCAGAGCCCTCCGTGTCGCGCTACGCTCGGAGTCCCCGGGCGCCACGAGGGTGACCCGGGGCGCTTGCGCGCGAGCCGCATTTCTCCTTGTGGGCTTTGGTTTCGGTGACATTGGTCACCCGTCTCTCGTTTCCCTTCCCAGCCCCTGCCAGCCGGGCTAGAGTCGTTCCAACACCGGCCCTGCCGGGCCGGTGGCAGCAGAACACCGAGCACGAATCGAGGCTGGAAAATGTCAGAGCAGACAAGCGAGGCCACCGACACCCTCAGCGAGCTGGTGGTGGGCAAGGTCGTCGACCATCCCGTGAAGAGCGTCTGGGATGCCTTGCTCACCGACGACGGCAGCGCCGCCCTGTTGGGCCCCGGTGGCCGCCTCACCGAGAAGGGCGCCAACTGGCAGGCCGAGGACGGCACCCACGGCGTGACCCGCAGCTACCACCCCATGGAGCAGATCAGGTTCACCTTCCACCGAACCGACGAGGGTCCTGGCTCCCTGGTCGAGGTCGGCCTGCGTCCCGAGGGCGCCGACCGCACCAGCATCGAGATCAAGCACACCAAGCTCCCCGAGGGAGCCGACCGTGCGTGGCTGCAGCAGCACTGGGAGACGGCGCTGGAGCGCATCGACGCCGACGCCCTCTGACCATCACCTACCCACGTGGGGCACGCCAGCAGGCGTGCCCCACGGGCATGTCCGAGCACCTTGGCAGCACTCCCAGAGCGCGCACACCCGACACACAGCAAACTCATGGGTTCGCTTTCTACCGTCGTGGAAGACGACATCGAAAGGCACCCACCATGAGCACCGAGTCCCACTTCTCGCAGGTCAGCCGCCGCGCCTTCCTGGGCGGGGTTTCGCTGGCGGCCCTCACCGCTCTGGCCGCCTGCGCCACCGGCTCCGACGACACCACGTCCAGCAGCACGACCACCTCGGAGGCGACCGAGACCGCCACCAGCGCGGCCACCGAGACCGCCTCGGCCAGCGAGACCACGTCCGCCGCCGAGACGACCTCGGCG
>NZ_BAAAKI010000001.1:17225-19944 GCF_039527675.1 Luteococcus sanguinis | reverse complement strand
GCAGCGGCCGCCAGCGGCTCGCTGGCCGGCACCGCCGAGGTGAGCTTCACCTTCTCCGGCAACTCCTTCAAGAACCCCTACTACGCGGTCTGGGTCGAGGACGCCGAGGGTGAACTGGTGAAGACGCTGATGCTCTGCCACCTCTCGGGCGGCCAGGACCGTTGGCTGAACGAGCTGACGAAGTGGTACCAGGTCTCTGGCGGGTCCGACACCACGACCGAGGGCACCAAGCCCGCCGGCACCTACACCGCCAGCTGGGACGGCACCGACTCCACCGGCTCGAAGGTCGCCGCCGGCACCTACACCTTCTGCGTGGAGTCCGCCGTCGAGCACGGCAACTACTCCTATGTCTCGGCCGACGTCGACCTTGCCTCCGCCGCCACCCAGGCCGACCTCGGTTCGGACGGCGACCTGACGGCGGCGAGCGTCAAGTACACCGTCTGATCACCCAGGAAAGCCCGCGCTGCGCAGCACGACGCCCTCGCTCGTCACGAGCAGGGCGTCGTACTCGTCGCTGGCAGCCGCCAGCCAGTCCAACGCCTCATCCGGTGCCGGGACGCCACAGATGGTGGCCAGCACGTCCGCGGTCGCGGCGTCCGGCGCCAGGACGGTGGCCTGCGCCAGGTGGGTCACCGGCCAGCCCGTCCGCGGGTCCACGACGTGCCCGAACCACTGGCCGGCCACCCGGAAACCCCGGCGCGCCAAGCCGCTGGTGGCGACCGCACGGTTGCGCACCCGGATGGTGGCCAGCCGGTTGGCACGGTTGTCGGAAGGCCGCAGCGGGTCCTCGATGCCGACGCCCCAGTCGCCCTCGCCGTGGTGGCGCAGGTCGCCGCCAGCATTGAGCGCCACCCGCCGTACGCCCGGCAGGTCAGCGGCCAGCTCGAGTCCGCGGTCGACGATCCAGCCCTTCACGAAGGCATTCAGGTCCGCCCCGGCGCAATCCCCGACGCGGACGATGCGTCCGTCGTCGACCCGCCAGGGCAGGTCTCTGATGGAGGACGCCAGTTCGGCCATCTCCGCCCGATCGGGGACGACGTCCTCCCGTTCGGCGCGCAGCCAGCGTTCCCGCAGCACCTCGCAGGCCGGGTGGTAGGCGCCGTCGCCCGCGGCAAACCAGCCGGCGGCTTCTGCGAGCACCTGGCGCAGTTCCGGCGGGAACCGCACGTCACCGTCCTCAAGTTCTCCACGGCGCCATTGGCAGAGCGCGGAGGACTCGTCCCAGGTCGTGAAGACGGCACTGAGCCGCTGCACCTCGGCCAGCGCCACACCCTGCGCCTGCTCAGCCGTCTGGTCATCGGTACCCCAGACCTGGATGCGCAGGTCGGTGCCCATCACGGGCTGGAAGGTGGCATCCGCGATGCCGTCCGGCAGTCCCGGGACGAGGGGTCCCACGGGCTGGTCGGGCAGGGGCGGCGGGATCTGTGGCACGGGGCAAGTGTCCCAGTCGGGCTGGATAATTCCATGGGTCCGCTGTGAGCGATTGGCAGCCCGTCGAGGCCCCCTGTGCCGTTAGCGTGGTGCCATGAAGTTTCTCAAGTGGCTTTTCGTCCTGCTCGGCCTCGCTGCCCTGATCGGTGCTGGTGTCCTCCTCGGCCGCGTCTGGGTCGACATCGGCCGTCTGATGTCCGCCGTCCGCGCCTACAACACCGGTGTCAAGGATCCGTGGCAGATGATCGTCATGACCGCCGGCATCGGCGCCCTCGGCGGTCTGCTGCTCGGTTGGGGCATCGGCCTTCCCTCGCGCAGCTCCCGCGCGGTGCGGGCGGCCTACCGCGAGGAGCTCGAGGCTCGCGGCATCCAGATCGAGCGCAACTGAGGCATCCAGCTTGGTGTGCCGCCTGCACGGCGGGGCGCCGTTCTGCCATGCGCTGACACCACGGCCCGTACCTCGTGTCCGCACGAGCGCACTCGCTACCGTTGACAGTGTCGTGACCGCGAACGCGTGGTCCCCCGCACCAGGAGAGGCACCCCCATGGGAATCCTTGACATGTTCAAGCAGCACCAGCAGGACGTCCAGGTCACCCGCCGGGCGCTCGACGAGGCCAACGACCCCGGCGCAGACCAGGGTGCCATCGGCCGCTTGGTGGAGCAGGTGTTGAGCATCGGCATCGACGGCAAGGGTCCCTACGACTCGGCCGTGAAGGTCGCCGAAGCCGCGCTGAAGGATGCTGACGGCAACGTCGAGGAGGCCATCGACAAGCTGGTCCGCAAGCACGTCGTCGGCGGCGCTGCTGGTGGTTTCGCCACCTCCGTCGGCGGCTTCGTCACGATGCCGGTCGCCATCCCGGCGAACGTCCTCGAGTTCTACGTCCAGGCCACGCGTATGGTCGCGGGCATCGCGCACCTGCGTGGCTATGACATCTCCCGGCAGAACATCCGCACCGCGATGCTGCTCACCATGAGCGGCGCCAACGCGGACGACATCCTGGGCCGCGCCGGCATGACCACCGGCAGTGGTCGGGTCGCCTCCATCGCCCTGCGTCGCCTGCCCAAGTCCGCGATGATGATGGTCAACAAGGCCATCGGCTTCCGCCTGCTGCGCAGCGTCGGCGAGGGCACGCTGGCCCGTCTCGGTCGCGGCATCCCGCTTGCCGGCGGCGGCATCGGTGCTGCGCTGGACGGCTACATGATGAACAAGATCGGCGAGCAGGCCCAGAAGGAGTTCCCGGCGGCGGCAGCCGCCGAGGCCAACGCCCTCTGACGCTGCTGCGCACAC
>NZ_BAAAKI010000001.1:5721-17198 GCF_039527675.1 Luteococcus sanguinis | reverse complement strand
GGAGCAACTGCTCCGGGGCCGTTCCACGTCTCGTCTTGAACTCAGTCGTCGCCCGGCAGCCGCTTCACGGGGATGACCTGGAGATCGTCCAGCTTCCAGTCCAACCGGGCGGCCGCATCGCGGGCAGCGTCCACCTGGTCCAGGTCGACGTCCGCCACGGGCACCACGAAGACCTCGGTGTGGAAGAGATGGCCCTCGTCGCGCATGCGCACCAGCACCTCGTCGACCCAGGGCATGCCCTTGAAGAAGCGGGTCACCTGGTCGATGGCCGGGTGGTCCTTGGCGTCGTCGAAGGTTCTGGCCTGGCGGTCCAGCAGACCGGCGAGGGCATTGCCCAGGTTCGACCAGCCGTCCTTGACGATCGAGGCGGCGATGAAGGCGGCCACCAGCGAGTCGGCCCACCACAAACCCAGACCGATGCCGAGGATGCCCGCGATGGCGCCGGTGGCGGTCTGCCAGTCCGCCTTGTTCATGTCAGCGTCGGCGAACAGCACCTTGTCATGGAGCGTCTCGGCGACCTTCATCTTCATCCGGCCCAGCAGGACGTTCGGGAAGCCCGTCAACGCCAGCACCGCGATCATCAGCCAGCCCGTCCAGATGGTGCGCCCGAAGATCTCCACCGTGCCGATGGTCGGGTGCTCCTGGTTGACCAGCGTCATCACCGATTCGAAGAGCACATAGGCGCCGAGTGTCAGCAGGGCCACGGAGGCGGCCAGGTGCGCGGCCCCGATGGCACGGTGATAGCCATAGGGATGCTCCCGGTCGGGCTGCTTGCGCGCCTGCTTCAGGGCGACGAGGAAGGCGATCGGCGGCAGGAAGCTCAGGCAGTCCTCGATCCAGGCCGCCTTCATCGCCTGCGAGCTGCCCATCACGATGGCGACCAGGGTGACGGTCACCAACAGGTAGCAGATGGAGAAGATCTGGAGCCGACGTCCCGTGCGCAGGGCCTGCTGCTGCTCGGCCGGCAGCTTCGTGTGCCCGAACTGGGTCACCGCGGCATCCCGTCGTCGAACCAGCGCTCGAGGGCAGTCACCAGCGCGTTCTCACCCAACGGCGCCGCGACGACGCGCTTGACCCGGTCGCCGTGGTCGTCGATCTGCTCGGCGTAGGCGCGGGTCAGGCCGACCTTGCTCTTCCACGGTGACTTGGTGGTCAGCCCGCCGACGACGAGGTCCAGCTCACCGTCCTCGAGCTTCTTGACCAGTTCCTCCTCGCCGGCGACGACCCAAGTTACGCTCGCCCCGCGGACGGCTGCGAAACCTTCCGCGAGCTCTGCTTCCGGACCGGTGGGCTGCCCCGCGTCGTCCAGCTCGAGCTGGGGTGGGCAGACCGCGGCACCGACCACCATCTCGTGGGTCTGGTCGATGTGCGCGAGCGTATGGTCCGGGTCACGGGGAATGGAACAACCCATGAGCAGAGCAACGCCCAGCAGTGGGGCGATCAGGTGGCGCATGGCTCCTCCGGTGGTCGACCGAGCGGGCCTCGGCAGCGACATCGTGGCAGTTGGACGGCTGTGTGACCACACCCCCGTGGGGCGGAGTCCCGGCTAGTGCTCGCGCGGTTCCCAGCCGAAGCTGGCGACCTGGGTGGCGTAGATGGCCAGGAAGTCCTGGGCCGCGTCCATCGCGCCCAGCCGTCCGGCCCGCACGTCCGATTCCAGCTGGGAGGTGAGGCTGCGCAGGGTCTCGTTCGCGCGCCGGGAGTCCAGCAATGCGGCCTCGATCTGGGAGCGCATCCAAACAACCTGCTGCTCGGAGCGGTAGTGCTCCAGCCCGCCGTGCTCCTCCAGCCAGGTGCGGTGCTCCAGCACCGCCGCCCACACCTCGTCCAAGGAGATCTTGTGCAGGGCAGAACAGGTGAGCACCGGGCAACGGCGACCGGCCGTCGCCTCGGTGACGAGTTTCATGGCGATCGACAGGTCGCGCGCGCAGACGCGCGCCTCGCCGGCGTTGTCACCGTCCGCCTTGTTGACCGCGATCACGTCACAGATCTCGAGGATGCCGCGCTTGATGCCCTGCAGCTGGTCCCCGGTGCCGGAGACGGCGAGCATCAAGAAGGTGTCGACCATGCCCTTCACGGCCACCTCGGACTGTCCGACGCCGACCGTCTCGACGATGACGACGTCGAAACCGGCAGCCTCGACGACCAGCATGGCCTCGCGGGTGGCCCGGGCGACGCCGCCCAGGTGCTGGCCGCTGGGGGAGGGGCGCACGAAGGCGGCCTCGGTCTGGGTGAGTTCGCCCATTCGGGTGCGGTCACCGAGCACCGATCCGCCGGTGCGGGAGCTGGAGGGGTCGACGGCGAGCACGGCCACCTGGTGGCCCTGCTCGACCAGGCGCATGCCCATCGCGTTGATGAAGGTCGACTTTCCCGCCCCGGGGACGCCGCTGATGCCGACCCGGACCGCCGGCTCGCGCGAGCCGCGCACCTCGGGGGAGGTGAGGTGCTGCAGCAGTTCCTTGGCCAGCGGACGGTGCGCCGGCAGCTTCGACTCCACCAGCGTGATCGACTGGGCCACCGCGGAACGATTGCCGGCCAGCACTCCCTCGACGAGGGCGGGGACGTCGAACTTGCGGGGCATGAGTACCTTCCTGGGTTCTGGGTGGTGATGTGGAAAAGGTCGGGCGGCCCGAGTAAACCCGGGCCGCCCGACCGGTCAGACGATCGTCCTGGCGGACGCGTCCTGATCAGGCATCCATGGCCTTGCGCATTTCGCCCAGCAGGCGGATGGCGGAGGCAGGGATGTTGGTGCCCGGCGGGTAGATGTCCACCGCGCCGGCCTGGCGGAGCTCCTCGAAGTCCTGCTCGGGGATGACGCCACCAGCGACGATCAGGATGTCGGACCGCCCGAGCTTGTCCAGCTCGGCGCGCAGCGCGGGCACCAGCGTGAGGTGACCGGCTGCGAGCGAGGAGACGCCAACGACGTGCACGTCGGCCTCATTGGCCTGGGCGGCAGCCTCCTCGGGGGTCTGGAACAGCGGGCCCACGTCGACGTCGAAGCCCAGGTCGGCGAACGCCGTGGCGATGACCTTCTGGCCTCGGTCGTGGCCGTCCTGGCCCAGCTTGGCGATCATGATGCGCGGACGACGACCCTCGGCCTCCTCGAACGCCTCGACGGCCTGGCGGGCCTGCTCGAGCTGCTCGTCACCGGCTGCTTCCTTGGAGTACACACCAGAGATCGTACGGATCTGCGCCGTGTAGCGCCCGAACTCCTTCTCGAGTGCGTCCGAGATCTCGCCCACGGAAGCCTTGGCGCGCGCGGCGTCGATGGCCAGCTTGAGCAGGTTGCGCTCGGCATCGGTGGGGTCGGGGTTGGCCGCGGCCCAGGTGAGCTTCTCCAGGGCGGCCTGGGTGGCCGCCTCGTCGCGCTCGGAACGCAGCTGCTGCAGCTTGGCGATCTGCTGGGCGCGCACGGTGGCGTTGTCGATCTTGAGGACGTCCAGCGGGTCGTCCGAATCGAGCTGGTACTTGTTGACGCCGATCACCGGCTGGCGACCCGAGTCGATGCGCGCCTGGGTGCGGGCAGCCGCCTCCTCGATGCGCATCTTCGGGATGCCCTGCTCGATGGCCTTGGCCATGCCTCCGGCCTCCTCGACCTCCTGGATCAGCTTCCAGGCCTTGTTGGCAAGGTCCTGGGTGAGCTTCTCCACGTAGTACGAGCCGGCCCACGGGTCGATGACCCGGGTCGTGCCCGACTCCTGCTGGAGGAAGAGTTGCGTGTTGCGGGCGATGCGAGCGCTGAAGTCGGTCGGCAGCGCGATGGCCTCGTCGAGCGCGTTGGTGTGCAGCGACTGCGTGTGGCCCTGGGTCGAGGCCATGGCCTCGACACAGGTGCGGATCACGTTGTTGTACACGTCCTGCGCGGTCAGCGACCAGCCGGAGGTCTGCGAGTGCGTACGCAGGCTCATCGACTTGTCGTTCTTGGGCCCGAACTGGCGCACGAGGCGTGCCCACAGGATTCGGGCCGCGCGCATCTTGGCGACCTCCATGTAGAAGTTCATGCCGATCGCCCAGAAGAAGCTCAGGCGGGGGGCGAACTGGTCCACCTGCAGGCCCACCGACTCACCGGCGCGGATGTAGTCGACACCGTCGGCCAGCGTGTAGGCCATCTCGATGTCGGCCGTCGCCCCGGCTTCCTGCATGTGGTAGCCGGAGATGGAGATCGAGTTGAACTTCGGCATGTTCGCGCTGGTGAACGCGAAGATGTCGGAGATGATCCGCATCGAGGGCACCGGCGGGTAGATGTAGGTGTTGCGAACCATGAACTCCTTGAGGATGTCGTTCTGGATGGTTCCCTGCAGCTGCTCCGGCTTCACCCCCTGCTCCTCGGCTGCCACGACGTAGAGGGCGAGGATCGGCAGCACGGCGCCGTTCATCGTCATCGACACGGACATCTGGTCGAGCGGGATGCCCGAGAAGAGCTGGCGCATGTCGAGGATCGAGTCGACCGCCACGCCGGCCATGCCGACGTCACCGGTCACGCGCGGGTGGTCCGAGTCGTAACCACGGTGGGTCGCGAGGTCGAACGCGATCGACAGGCCCTTCTGACCGGCCGCGAGGTTGCGGCGGTAGAAGGCATTGGACTCCTCGGCGGTGGAAAAGCCCGCGTACTGGCGGATCGTCCACGGACGTGAGGTGTACATCGTCGCGTAGGGGCCGCGCAGGAAGGGTGCGATGCCCGGCATGGTGTTCAGGTGGTCCATCTCGGAGTAGACGTCGTCACCATAGAGGTGTTCGACGGGGATCTGCTCGGGCGTGACCCACTCCTCGGCGGAGGGGCCGGCGGCGAGCAGCTGCTCGAACTGGGCCATGGCGTCCGCCGGGGCCGCCACCTCTCCCAGCTGGACCTGGTCAAAACGTGGCAGGGTGCTCACTTCGCAACTCCCAACGTGTCTAGGGTCTCGTTCAGGACGGTGACCGCATCGGCGCCCAGCGCGATGGTGCCACTGATGACACTCTCGGCCTCGGCGGCGGATTCACCCAGCTCCTTCAGGCTGCCGGCGAGCATGACCTTCTCGGCGCCGGCCTCCTTCAGGGCCTTCGCGACGGGCAGCGCCTGTTCGGCGTAGACCCTCGCACTGGAGCACAGGCACGCCACCTTGGGCGAGCCGGCATCCTGCCAAGCCTTCACCACGTCGGCCGCCTCGCCGCCCTCGCTGGAGGGCGTCTGCAGACCAGCGACCTGGAAGAAGTTGGACGCGAAGCCCTCGCGACCACCGAAGTCGCGACGCGCACCGAGGCACGCGAGGAAGACCTTGGCATCCGAGCCGGCCACGCGGTCGCGCAGCGCCTCGAAGACCTCCGAATCACGGTGCATCGCCAGTCCCGCGTGGGCCGGGGCCTCGGGACGGGTGCGCACCTCGGGAGCGGTCTCGTCGATCTTCGGGAACTCCGAGACACCGGTGATCGGCTGCTTGCGGGTGGCCAGGCGCTTGGCGCGCTCGCCGACGACCTTCTCCAGCTCGGATGGCACGCGTCCGGCAGCCAGCGCAGCGACCATGCCGCCCGCGGCCTCGACGGCCTGGAACTCGGTCCACGCCGCCTCGGCCAGCTTCTGGGTCAGGCTCTCCACGTACCAAGAACCACCAGCCGGGTCGTTGACCCGTCCGATGTTCGACTCCTCGGCCAGCACGATCTGCGTGTTGCGCGCGATGCGGCGGGCGAAGGCGGTGGGCAGGCCCCAAGCGGTGTTGAAGGGCAGCACCGTGATCGCCTCGGCGCCGCCGATGGCCGCACCGAAGGTCTCGATGGTGCCGCGCAGCACGTTGACGTAGGGGTCGTCGCGGGTGATCTCGCGCCACGACGTGACCGCATGCTGGCGGGCGCCGCGCTTGTCGGCCGACACCTCCAGCACCTCGCCGATCCGGGCCCAGCAGGTGCGCAGGGCGCGCAGGCGGGCGATGGTTGCGAACTGGTCGGTGGTGGCGCTGACGCGGAAGTTGATCGTCTCGAAGGCCTCGTCGACGCTCAGGCCCTGGTCGACCAGCGCGCGGACGTATTCGACGCCGGTCGCCAGCGCCCAGGCCATCTCGTGCACGTCACCGGCGCCGGCGTTGTGCCAGACGGTGGCGTCGACGACGATCGCACGCGACTTGGGCATGCCGTCGAGCTTCTTCGCGTAGTCCGCCAGGCCGGACAGGTCGGGCTGGGAGCCGTTCAGGGCGGCCAGGCCGATCGGGTCAAGGCCCAGGTTGAGGCTCAGCTCGGACTTGTCCTTGCCGCTGCCCTCGTAGAGGCCGAGCAGCGCATCCGCCGCAGCAAACTGATCGGTGCGGCTGGAGACCTCGACCTTGACCAGGTCGAGCAGAACGTCCTTGAGGTTGTTGACGAGGTCGTCGGCCTTGATCGCGTCCGGGTCGAGGCGCAGCCACAGGCTGGTGGCGCCCCGCTCGAGATCGGTCAGGATCGCCTCGCGGGTGAAGGTCGTGTCAGGGTCCTCGTGCAGTGCACGCACGTCCCATGCGTCCATGTCGCCGTTGCGCACGGTCGTGCCGCGGGTGAAGGGCATGGTGCCGGGGGCACCTAGGCCCTCGACGGCATCGTCCAGGGTGTAGACGGGCTCGATCTCGATGCCGTCGACCGTGGTGGTGCGCAGCCGGGCGACACTCTGTTCGCCACTGAGCTGCTTGTCCTCGGGACGGCCCCTGTTGAGGACCTTGGCGACCGCAGCCTGCCACTGGTCCATGGACGGGGAGTCGAAGTCGCCGGCGAGCGTGAGCCCGCCACCGCCCTCGATCGCGCCCGGCTGGGTGGTTGTCATCACAACTCCTGCTCCGATGAGTTCGTCGTCCGTTTGGACGACCTGGCTGGTGGCTCCTCGGCCGCGCGGGTGGGGCGTTGCTCCAAGAACACCCTGCAGGACTGCTCTCGGACGCCTCGTCCCGGTGGTCACGACTGGCTGCCGTGCCCTGCTGGCAGGTATTCGGACTTCTGGGAGACCCAGTCACCGTTGCGGGACAGCTCCGGAATTGCACCGGATTCCCTCATGCCGACCACCCTTTCGGGAGGTTCGAACCAGCACTCCCAACCCTAGCGGTGCCGCTCTTCGCGCGGGCAAGGGGGGTGCGAATCCCGTCCATTCATCGGACGTCTGCCCCAGCCGCGCCCGTGTGGGGGACTGTCAGGATGTGCATCTGGCACCCCACACCCAGGGGGACGGCGCCAGCCGTGGGAATCGGCCGCCGCGCCCGCCGCGACCTCCGGTGACGGTCTGGATCATCGGCCGACACCTGGTCGCGCACCGGGATGCCGTCCTTGATCGCCGTGATGTCGAAGGACCGGCGGACAACCCGTCGCCTTCACTGTCCGCACCGAGGAGAGGTGGCAGGCCGCAGACGGGTTCGGGATCAGTCGATCCGCTTCCTCAGTTGACGAAGGGCTCCAGCGCAGCGCCGAGCTTGGGCAGCGCCTCCTCGACATAGCCCTTTGCCTTGCCGCGGATCGGCTTGTAGATCTTCGCCAGGGTGGCGTTGTCGGGGTTGGCGGCCTTGTCGTCCACGACCTTGAGCAGTGCGTCCGCAACAGCGGACTTGTGCTGGGTCAGGTGGGCGGCGAAGGACTGGTCTCCCTTGCCCTCCCAATAGGGCTGCAGGGCTGCGGCGACGTCGGGGAGCATCGCATTCGCGCCCTTTTCGACGATTCCCTCCTTCGCCTTCTTGGCGCTGGCATAGGCACCCTTCAGGGCAATGCCCGACAGCCCGGACTTCGAGCTGACCTCCTCGTCGAGGACCTTCGCGATGGCGGCGACGACCTGCGGACGCTTGGCCGGGTCGAGCAGGCTGGCGGTGAACGTCATGGTCTTCCTTCCAGCGGTGTGGCGCCGTCGAAAACGGCGTTGTCAGGTGCCCTCGAGGGGCCTTCCCATTGTTGCAGCTCGTCCGGCGCCGGGGAGGAATTCAGCGCTCCCGGCCTGTCCTACACCGTCAGCCGGCTTCCGCAACCCGCAGGCGTCCCGCGAGCACCCCGTCCGCGTCCCGCGAGCACCCCGTCCGCGTCCCGCGAGGGTTGAGCGGGCAAGCTCAGCCGCAGGTCACACCCGTCGCGTGGATGGGGCAGTAGCCGTTGGGGTTGGCCTCCAGATACTGCTGGTGGTAGTCCTCGGCCCAGTACCAGTCAGGCGCTGGCACGATCTGCGTGGTGATCTGGCCGAAACCGGCCTC
Organism: Luteococcus sanguinis; assembly: GCF_039527675.1. Taxonomy (NCBI): domain Bacteria; kingdom Bacillati; phylum Actinomycetota; class Actinomycetes; order Propionibacteriales; family Propionibacteriaceae; genus Luteococcus; species Luteococcus sanguinis. The sequence goes on along the minus strand of NZ_BAAAKI010000001.1, from coordinate 9,039 downwards.
CGTGAACGCGCGCTGGTACTGGTCCCGGACCCTCTCGGCGGCGGCCTGCTGCTCATCCCCCATGGTGAAGATTGCCGACCGGTACTGCGTCCCGATGTCGTTGCCCTGCCGGTTGCCCTGGGTCGGGTCATGGTTCTCGAAGAAGACCCGCAGCAGGTCTTCGTAGCTGACCGCGGACGGGTCGAAGACGACCCTGACGGTCTCGGCGTGCCCGGTGCGCCCGGAGCAGGCCTCCTCATAGGTGGGGTTCGGGGTCGTCCCGCCCTGGTAGCCGACGCCGGTCAGGCGGACCCCGTCGGTGTTCCAGTAGAGCTTCTCCGCGCCCCAGAAACAGCCCAGCGCCAGGTGGGCGACCTCGGTGCCGGGGATCTCCCGGTCGATCGGGTCACCGAAGATCCGGTGGAAGAAGGGCATCTGCAGCACCGGTTCCTGCCGGCCGGGCAGCGGTGGCAGCGTGGACGGGTCGACACGGAAGCGCTCGAACATGACCGCAAGGGTAGCTCGCGATCCCGACGATTCAGCTCGGCGAATCGAACGCGGGAATTCTCCAGTCGATCGGGTCGGCACCCTGTTGGGCGAGCAGTTCGTTCGCGCGGCTGAAGGGCCGCGAGCCGAGGAAGCCCGAGCGCGCCGACAACGGCGAGGGGTGCGGGCTCGCGATCGTCGGCATGCCGCCCAGCACGGGCGTCAAGGTTTGCGCATCACGTCCCCACAAGACCGCCACACACGGCCCGCTGCGCTCGACGAGTGCCTCTATCGCACGCTGGGTCACGACCTCCCAGCCCTTGCCGCGGTGCGATCCGGGGGCCCCCGGACGGACGGTGAGCACGCGGTTCAGCAGCAGCACACCCTGGTCGAACCACGCGCCCAGATCACCGTGCTGGGGCGGTTCGATGCCCAGGTCGTCCCGGAGCTCTGAGTAGATGTTCACCAAGCTGCGGGGTAGTGGGCGAACGTCCGGCTCCACCGAGAACGACAACCCGACCGGGTGGCCGGGGGTGGGGTAGGGGTCCTGTCCAACCAGCAGCACCCGAACTCCCGACAGCGGACGGGTGAAGGCGCGCAGCACGCTGTCACCCGCTGGCAGGTAGGAGCGACCGGCGGCAATCTCGCCGCGCAGGAAGTGACCCATCGCGCGCACCTGGGGCTCGACCGGAGCGAGCGCCTCGGCCCAGTCCGGCGCGACCAGTTCAGACAGTGGCTTCACGATTGGTCTCCTTCGGCATCTTCCAGCTCAGGGCGGCACCGGCAAGCAGGAAGACGGCGCCAACCGTGAAGGCGGAAGCCATACCGCCGCGATCGGCCAGGGCACCTGCAGCCAGCGGGCCGATGATTGCACCGACGTCGCTCATCATCTGGAAGACCGCGATCGGCGTGCCGGCGCGGCCGCCGGTCACGTCCCCGACCACGGCGGTGGGTGCGGTCGAGTGCATCGCCGACCCCAGCCCATAGACACACAGCACTGCACCGAGGAGCCAGACATTTCCGGCCCAGGGCATCGCCAGTGCGGCGGCACCGGTCACCAGCCCGGCCGCGACCATCACGGGACGTCGTCCGAGCGTGTCAACGATTCGTCCCGAGGGCCCCAGCGCGATGGTCTGCACCACGGCAGCGATCGCGAACAGGACGCCGGTCGTGGAGGGCTGCTGGTGCAAGGACTCCACCACCAGCACCGGGACGAGTGAACTGCGCACCCCGAAGGACTGCCAGCCCTGCGCGAAGTTCGTCAGCAAGGCGGCCCGGTAGCGGACGTCCGGCAGCGCCTCGGACAGTTCCATCACGGGGCGGGAGTCCTGCAGCGGCCCGGCATCGGTCCGGCCCAGCATCGTCAGCCCGACCATGCCGGCGACCATCAAGGTCGCGGCATAGAAGAAGAAGGGGGCCGTGATGGAGATCGCCGCGAACAGGCCGCCCACGGCGGGGCCGGCCATGCCGCCGATCAGGAAGCCCCCCGAGTAGAAGGCGCTGGCCCGGCCACGCTGCTCCGGTGTGACCGCCCGCAGCAGCAGGGTCATCGCGGCCACCGTGAACATGGCCGACCCGATGCCGCCGACCCCTCGCATCACCAGCAGTTGCCAAAAGCTCTGCGAGAGTCCCGCGGCCGCCGAGGACGCGGCGACGATGAACATGCCGATGCCCAAGGCGGTGCGCTCGCCGAGCCACCGGTTGAACCGCGCGCACCACGGGCTGGTCACCAGCCGCATGAAGGCGAACGCCGAGATCACCGCGCCCACCATCAGGTTGTCAACCTCGAAGGAACGGGCGAAGATCGGCAGCACCGGCACCAGCACCCCGAAACCGACGGCCACGCAGAAGGCGATCACGCCCAGTACGATGACGTCGCGGGGGAGACCCTGTCCGGGCAAGCCGCGACGCGACGGGACGGACGAGGGGGGCATTGCCCAAGGTTACCGCTGGCGCGTGGAGCCCCGGACTACCGTGGAAGCATGAGCGAGAACTCGTCCCCCTCTTGGTTCGACGTCGCCCGTGGGCTCGCGGACGCCGCGAACGACCTGGCCACGTCGGCCCAGCTCGCCGGCTCACCGCTGCTGGGCCAGTTGCGCTCCGAGGTGACCCGGCAGATCAGTGAACCCCGCCACCAGGCAGAACAGATGACCACCGCCCTCGACCGCGTCGAGGTCCGCGCCACCGGACGCCGAGTCAGCATCATCGGCGACCCCAGCGTGGCGAACCTGCACGTCGAGGGCCCGCACTCCACCACCAGGGACGGTCGCATCGTCGAGATCGTCGCGGACGGTGAACTTCCCGGCAAGGATGCGCTGGCCCTGCTCGGGCCGGCACTTGGGCTGCGCTCGCTGGACGCGCTCGACACGTTGAAGCGCCTTGGCATGGGGCGCGAACTCGTCGTCCGGGTGAACCCCGATCTGGCTCTGGACGTCGAAGTGACAGGCGGCTCCCTGGTCGTCACGGGGATGCCCACGCTGGCCCACGTCCGCGTCACCGGCGGCACGGCCACCCTGACCGGAGTCGAGGGCATCGGCCGCGCGCTCTTCCAGGCGGGGCAGGTGACCCTGACCGGCTCGTTCAGCGGCAGCACCCGCATCCGTAGCGAGTCCGGGCAGCTCACCCTCACCCTGGACGAGGAGGCGGACGTCGAGGTGCAGGGGCGCTCCCAGTTGGCCCGAATCTCCTGGCCAGACGGCATCTCCGTCGACGCCTACCGTGTCGGCAAAGGTCTTGGTCGCCTGCAATTGGACCTGGTGATGGGCCAGGCCACGATCAATCGGCACGTTCCGAGCTCCGACGAGGCATCCGAGGACGCCGACCTCGACGAAAGCTGAGCAACACGAGGCGCCC
>NZ_BAAAKI010000001.1:0-5697 GCF_039527675.1 Luteococcus sanguinis | reverse complement strand
CGGCCGCGGGCGCCTCGTATGGCTGCAGGTTGGGTCAGCCCTGGAAGGGCTCCACGGCGACGACGGTGACCTCGATGGTCTTGCCGTTGGGCGCCTCGAAGCTGGTGGCCTCGCCGATCTTGCGGCCGACCACGGCCGATCCCAGCGGCGACTGCGGGCTGAAGACCTGGATGTCGACGGAGTCGTCCAGGCCCATCACCTCGCGGGAGCCGAGCAGGAACTGGTCGGTGTCGTCCTCGTCACCGAAATAGGCGACGGTCACCAACGTGCCGGGCGCAGCTTCGTCTGTGGCGGTTGCCTCCCCGACCTGGGCGCGACGCAGCATGTCCTCGAGCTGGAGGATCCGGGCCTCCATCTGTCCCTGCTCCTCGCGAGCGGCGTGGTACCCGCCGTTCTCCTTGAGGTCGCCCTCGTCGCGGGCACGCGCAATCTTCTCCGCCACTTCGGAGCGGCCGTCACCCTTGAGGTATTCGAGCTCCTTCGTCAGCTTGTCGAAGGCATCCTGGGTCAGCCAGATGGTCTCGTTCACGTTGTCAACCATCGGGCCAACCTATCAGCCGCGCCCCGCCCGGGGAGGTTCCGCGGATCCTTGCCGGGGCGCTTGCTCAGGCCGTCCGGCAGTCCTGGACGATGGCGGTCGTGGCCCGGTTCACGGTCTTCACGTTCACGACGTGCCGCTCGACCTTCTGGGTGCCGGGTTCGATCCGGGCCTCCAACCTGCCAACTCCGGCGCCGCTGGGTGCCTGCGCCACGACGGTGCAGACGACCGCTGTCCCCGGATCGGTCCGCTGGATCCGCAGCTCCACGTCCACCTGCTGGTCGGACGGCACGGTGAAGCCGAAGACGTCGGCGTCCACCGGCGGGTTCGCGTGGTGGAGCCCGGCCCAGACCGTCCACCCCAGTCCCAGTACCGCGAGCGTCGCGATGGCCGCCCGCAGCAGGCGGTGGATCGCTGGACGTTCCGGGTACCTGGCGGCAATGCGGGCTCGGTCGGCTTCGGTGGTGCTCACGCCCCCATTCTGCCTCTCCACTGGACGTGGCCCGCCACCCGTGTGTCGCGATGGTTTGATGGTCGCCATGTCGGAAGCCCTGCCCACTGGTCACCTGCGCCTGATGCACGTCCATGCCCACCCGGACGACGAGTCCAGCAAGGGTGCCGCGACGACCGCGAAGTACGTCGCGCAGGGCGTGGACGTGATGGTCGTGACCTGCACGGGTGGGGAGCGCGGCAGTGTGCTGAACCCCAAGATGGATCGTCCCGAGGTCTGGCATGACATCGCCAAGATCCGGGCACGGGAGATGGACGCCGCGCGCGACATCCTCGGCATCCAGCAGCGTTGGCTGGGTTTCATCGACTCCGGCTTGCCCGAGGGTGACCCCTTGCCGCCGTTGCCCGAGGGTTGCTTCGGTCTGATGGACCCGGAGGTGGCCGCCGAGCCGCTCGTCGGCCTGATCCGCGAGTTCCGCCCGCACGTGGTCACCACCTACGACGAGCTGGGCGGCTACCCCCACCCCGACCACGTGATGTGTCACCGGGTGACGATGGCCGCCGTCCGGCAGGCGGCAGACGCTGCGCAGTGGCCGGGTCTGCCGGCCTGGCAGGTGTCGAAGGTCTACTACCACATGACCTTCAACCGTCCCCGGATGGCGGCACTTGACGCGGCGATGCACGAGCACGGGCTGGAGTCTCCCTACAAGGAGCGACTGGCCAACTGGACCGACCTGGAATTCGAGAAGCGGATCACCACACGCGTCGACTGCGCGGAGTACTACGACGTCCGTGATGCGGCGCTACTGGCCCACGCGACCCAGATCGACCCGGACGGGCCATGGTTCGCAGTTCCGAGTGAGGTGCAGAAGAAGGTGTGGCCCACCGAGGACTACGAACTGGCGTTCAGCACGGTCGAGACCGAATGTCCGGAGGAAGACCTGTTCGCCGGACTGCGTCCCGAGTCGGAGCTCGAGAACTGGGTGTTGTGAACCGAACCTCTGTCAGGGGCAGTGGGGACGTCTGGGGTTCAGCCTCGCAGGTCCTCGACCTCGGCGGCATCGGCTGCCCGGTCGCTGGATCCGCCGCGCGTCGGGCTCACCGTTTCGCGCCCCCGGCGGCCGCCGCCCATGATGCGGCCCTCGTTGGCGTCCGCCTGGAAGGGGACGTCGATGTTGCGCATCTGCTTGCGGATGCTGCGGTAGGCCACCAGGCCGAAGGCCAGCATGAGCAGGGCAACGATCAGGGTCCAGGTGCCAGCGGTGATCAGCGGGGTCATGGGCAACACCCTACGCCGGGGCTCTGGCCGCCCAGGTGCCGGCTGTCGGAGGCCTACTAGGCTGATCAGGTGCCGAACCTCCTGAGCGACGCGACCAGCCCCTACCTCCAGCAGCACGCCCACCAGCAGGTGGACTGGCGGCCGTGGGGGGCCGAGGCCTTCGAGGAGGCCCGACGCCGTGACGTCCCGCTGCTGGTGAGCACCGGCTACGCCGCCTGCCACTGGTGTCACGTGATGTCGCACGAGTCCTTCGACGATCCCGCCGTGGCCGCGTTGATGAACGACAATTTCGTCAGCGTGAAGGTCGACCGGGAGGAGCACCCGGATGTCGATGCGGTGCTGATGAACGCGACCCAGGCTCTCACCGGCCAGGGCGGCTGGCCGATGACGGTCTTCCTCACCCCCAGCGGGCGTCCCTTCTTCGCCGGCACCTACTTCCCGCCCGTGTCCCGGGGCGGGATGCCGTCCTTCAGCGAGGTCTGCCAGGCGCTGGCCGAGGCCTGGACGCAACGCAAGGACGAGGTGGTGGCCTCGGCTGACTCGATCGTTGAGCAGTTGCGCGGTACTGGTGAGGTGGCAGTCAGCGATGACCTGCCCACCGCCCGGGAGACCCTCGAAGAGCTCGGCAAGACCTACGACATGATCCACGGCGGCTTCGGCACCGCGCCCAAGTTCCCGCCGTCGATGGTGCTGGACGCATTGCTGGTCAAGGGCGACCCCTCGAGCCTCGACATGGCCCAGTTGACCTGCGAAATGATGGCCCGCGGCGGCATCTTCGACCGTGTCGGCGGGGGTTTTCACCGCTACTCCGTCGACCAGGGCTGGGTGGTTCCGCACTTCGAGAAGATGCTCTATGACAATGCGCTGCTGGTTGGCACCTACAGCCGGTGCTGGCGTCGCACCGCCGACCACGACGGATTCCAGCGGGAGCTCTTCGAGCACGTCGTCTTCGCCACCGTCGAATTCCTGGAGCGCGAACTCCGCACCGAGGGTGGCGCCTTCGCCGCCAGTCTGGACGCCGACTCGGTCGACATCCGCGGCATGGTCGCAGAGGGCATCTACTACCTGTGGAACCCCGCTTTGCTCGACGATGCGCTGGGCGAGCAGGACGGGTCATGGGCGAGGCAGGTCTTCCACGTGCACGAGAACGGGACGATGGAAGGCGGGCTGTCCACGCTCCAATTGCGCGGCAACCCCGACCGGACCCGCCTGACACGCGTCCTCGAGACCCTCCGCGGCGAGCGGGACAACCGCTTCCCCCCGATGCGGGACGACAAGGTGGTCGCGGCCTGGAATGGCCTGGCGATCGACTCACTGGTCACGGCCGGGACGATCTTCGGCCAGTCCGGATGGCTCGAGCTGGCGCGGCAGTCGGCCGAGGCCGTGTGGAGTGTCCATGTCGACCAGGCTGCTGACACCTTCATGCGCACCTCTCGTGACAACACGGCCGGCACGACCCCGGCTGTGGCCGAGGACCACGGGGCACTCGCGCTCGGCCTGGCCCGGTTGGCGGGCGCGCTCGGGGACGCGGTGTGGTTGGAACGCGCCACCTGGCTGGTGGACCGCGCAGTGGCACGCTTCAGCGCCGACGATGGTGGCTTCTTCGACGCGGAATCGAGCGAGCACCTGTTCGACCGGCCCCGCGATCTCACGGACAACGCCACCCCTTCGGCCACCTCGTCCCTGGTCAGCGCCCTGCGCCTGGTGGCGCTGATGGCCGACCGCGCGGATCTGGCCGAACGAGCCGACCAGGCAGCCCGCACGACGTGGCCGCTGGTCAGCCACCACCCACGCTTTGCCGGCTGGTCGCTGGCCGACGCCCTCGTCCAGGAGGACGCGCGCCGTGGCCTGCGCGAGGGGACCTGCGTGGTGGTCGACGATGACGGCGACCCCCTGAGCCGGATGGCGATCGCTGCCTGGCGGATGGCCCCCGCCGGCTCGGCGATCATCGTGGGCCGTCCGGGGACCACTGGTTTCGCCCATCACTTCGACGACCGTGGCGCCCGCGACGGGCAGCCAACCGCGTATGTGTGCCGAGGCGAGACCTGCTTCGAGCCGGTCAACGACTACGCCGAGCTGAAGACTCCCCTGTGGAGTCGCTGCTGATCGTCCTCAACGTGGGCCGCGACGGGCAGACTGGCCCTGCCACATGATGTGGCGCCACAGGGAGGTGGTGCGATGACGCAGCAGCCGGGGGCAGGGCCTTCGCTGGTACGCGCGGATGACCTCCTCGCGCGCCTGGACGTCCGTTCGCGCCTGGACGTCCGTTCGCGCCAGGAGGTGTCGGAGCCGTTGCGCGAGGTCGCCCTGGTGCGGGCCGTGCTGGGCAGTGAGATCGAGCGCCTGTTGGGAACCAGTGACCTGCAGCTCTTGGACGCCCGTTGGCGCAACCTCGTGGTGGATGCCGAGGCGGACGAGGAGCGAGACCGCATCATGCGCGCCGTCGCAGCGCGCTCGCACGGTCACGAGTCCTGGTGGGAGCGCGGTAGACGCGTTCTCGAGGCAGGTATCGCGGCCCTGCTCCTCGGTTCCTTCGCCACTGCCGTGCTCTCCCGCCTGTCCGCAGAAGTGCCCGCCCTCAGCAACGCGCTGTCCTGGGCAGGGCTGAACGGAGCAACGCTGGGGTGGCTTGTCTCGGCGCTGTTCACCTCGGCCGTACTGGGACTGGTCGTGACCTGGCTCCATCTCAAGGACGAGGTGCGCACCGCCCGGTATGCACTGCATGCCGCGGGGGTGCTCGACAGCCCCACCTGGCCGGGGGTCCCGGTGCGCTCGCCCTTCGGCCGGCTGGCCAGGCTGTGGGCGCTTGCCGGAGTGCTGGTGTTGGCATTGGCGGCAGGGGCCGGTCTCGCCCTCAACCGCGCCGGCTTCACCGCCGGAGGAGGACTCGTCATGGTGGTGCTCGGCTTGATTGGCCTCCTGCTCGAGGTCGTCGCTTGGCGCCGGAGGAGCATCGACCAGGTTGCGCGTCGGACGCTGTTCATCGGCCCCGTGTGACGAAACGCCTAGTCAAGCCGGTTTCGTCACCCCGATTTTGCATTCCCGACAGGGAGGGGTAATGTTCTCCGAGCTGCCACAGAGCAGCAAAAACAACGAAGGGCCTGCAAGGGAACCTGGTTGTGGTGATCGAAAAATCGCCGAGTTGACACTCGCGAAACGGATCACTAAAGTAGACCGAGTTGCCCCAAGCGGAGCCCGAGAGGGTGAGGCGCGGGATGCACCCGAAACTTGAGAACTCAACAGCGTGCTTAAAGTCAATGCCAATCACACATCTTTTGATGTGTTTGAATCCTGTCGCCTGGTCTTTTGGCCGGGTTTGGGTTCCTTTGAGATGAAGATTATTGAGACCAGTTTTGGTTTCTTGGTTGGGATTCTTGCTTGAAGTGACGATGTCGAACCTTTCGGGGTTTGTGTCGATATTTTTCAACGG